>NZ_JASZYM010000003.1:0-497142 GCF_030317005.1 Variovorax sp. J22R115
TCGAGTCCCAAGGTGCCGGTGTGACGCCTTTTTAGACTTCGTCGTCCCCATGGGCTGTCGCGAAGCTTCGCGAGGAAACACCTCGCGCTCGCTTGACAAAACGGGCCATATCAGCCCGCCAGCGCCATCAGACAAGCTCGGTCAGCGCATTCTCGAACGCCGTGCGCGCAATGCCGGTTCGCGCGCTGGACCCCGCATGGCATCGCTCCAACGCGGCGGCCACCGTGCGCGAGACATCGCTGAAGATGGCCGCGTCGGAAATCTCGGCGTCATCCTGCATCAGGAACGCGAAGGCGCGCGCCATGCCGCAATTGGCGATGAAGTCCGGGATGACGGCGACTTGCGAATCCGCCTTCTCGTAGATCGGCCCGTAGAAGATCTCGCGATCCGCAAACGGCACATTGGCGCCGCTGGCCACGACTTCGAGTCCGCCCTTGACGAGCGCATCGACCTGCGCCTGCGTCACGAGCCGCGAACCGGCGCAAGGCAGGAAAACTTCGGCGCCGGCGCTCCAGATGAGTTCGTCGATTTCGTCGAACCGGAGCATGTACTTGGCCGACAGCTGGTTGCCCTTCTTTTCGAGGAAAAGCTGGCGAACCTGATCGAGTGTGAATCCATCCGGATTCAGCAGCCCGCCTTCGCGGTCGATGATGCCGACCACCCGCGCGCCAGCCTGCGCCAGGTAGTACGCGGCGGCCGAGCCGACGTTGCCCCAGCCCTGCACGATGACGCGCTTGCCGGCGATCTGTCCGCCGTAGAGCCGGTAGTAGTGCAATACCGATTCAGCCACGCCCCAGCCCGTGATCAGGTCGGCCACCACATACTTGCGCGTGATGTCCGGCGAGTAGCTCCGGTCCTCGACGACCTTGGCCACGCCCATGCGAAGCTGGCCGACCTTCTGAATGCGCTCGCTGTCGCTCGGCGCGAAATGTCCGTTGACCACGCCTTCCTGCGGATGCCAAAGACCGTAGCTCTCGGTGATCGGAATCACCTCATGCACCTCGTCGATGTTCAGATCGCCGCCGGTGCCGTAGTAGCTCTTCAGCAAGGGCGTCACGGCCTTGTACCAGCGGCGCAGCACGTCGTTCTTGCGCGGGTCGGCCGGGTCGAAGTCGATGCCCGACTTGGCGCCGCCGATGGCTGGGCCGGAGACGCTGAACTTGACTTCCATGGTTTTGGCCAGCGACTCGACCTCCCGCCGATCCAGCCCCGGGCGCATGCGCGTTCCGCCACCCGCGGCGCCGCCGCGCAGCGAATTGATGACAACCCAGCCCTTGGCCGGCGTCTCGGCGTCGTGCCACTCGAAGACGATCTCGGGAGCCTTGTTCTCGAAACGGTTCAACAGTTCTTTCATCTCAGTCCTTCAAATATTGGGAGTCGGTGTCAGGCAAGAAGCAATTTGTCGTCGTCGAGTTTTTCGCCGCGCGTCTGCTCGAACATGTGCAGAAGGTCGGACACGTCCATGCCCGCACGCTCATCACCCTTCACGTCCAGAATCACGCGCCCCTCGTGCAGCATCACCGTGCGTGTGCCGTAGTCGAGCGCCTGGCGCATGCTGTGCGTGACCATCATGGCCGTGAGCTTGCCGGCCTCGACGATGCGGGCGGTGAGTTCGAGCACGAAGGCGGCCGTCTTCGGATCGAGCGCCGCCGTGTGCTCGTCGAGCAGCAGGATGCGCGACGGTTGCAGCGACGCCATCAACAGGCTGACGGCTTGGCGCTGCCCGCCGGAGAGCAATCCCATGCGGTCGGCCAGCCGGTTCTCGAGCCCGAGGTTGAGAATGCTGAGCTTCTCGCGGAAGAGTTCGCGCAGGCTGCGCGTCAGCGAGAAGCCGAAGGTGCGGCGCGCACCGCGCTTCCAGGCCAGCGCCATGTTTTCCTCGATCGTGAGTGCTTCGCAGGTGCCGGCCATCGGATCCTGGAAGACGCGGGCGACGAGATTCGATCGCTCCCATGCCGGGCGGCGGGTAACGTCTTCGTCGTCGATGCGGATGGTGCCGCAATCGACCATCAGGTCGCCGCTGACGGCATTCAGGAAAGTCGACTTGCCGGCGCCGTTCGAACCGATGACGGTGACGAACTGCCCCGTCGGAATCTTCAGGTCGAGCCCTCGCAGCACCCGGTTCTCGATCGGCGTGCCGGGGTTGAACGTAATCTCCAAGCCTTTGGCGTGCAACATCAGCGGGCCTCCTTGACAGTGGTGGCCGCGATGCGGCGAGCGCCCGGCCTGAGTCCGGCGAGCTTGCGCTTGTAGCCGGGAACGAGCAGCGCGAACGCGACCAGCACGGCGGTCACAAGGTTCAGGTCCTGGGCCTTCAGGCCGATGAAATCGCTGTTCAGCGCGAGCGCGATGAAGAAGCGGTAGAGCACCGCCCCGAGGACGCAAGCGAGGGTCGTGATGACCAGGCTGCGCGCCGGCAGGATGGTCTCGCCGATGATCACCGCCGCGAGGCCGACGACGATCGTGCCGATGCCCATCGAGATGTCGGCGCCGCCCTGGCTCTGCACGAACAGGGCACCGGCCAGCGCCACCAGCCCGTTGGACAGCGCCAGGCCCCACACCGTCTGTCGGTCGGTCGAGATGCCCTGCGCCCGGGCCATGCGCGGATTGCCACCTGTGGCACGCATGGCCAGGCCGGCTTCCGATGCAAAGAAGAGATCGATCAGGACCTTGGCCGCGACCACGATCACCAGCAGCACCAGCGGCTTGAGGACGTAGTCGGGCATGCCGCCGAACGCGACCATGCTGAAGACCGTCGGCTCGTCGATGAGCGCGATGTTGGGCTTGCCCATCACGCGCAGGTTCACCGAATAGAGCGCGATCATCACCAGGATGCTGGCGAGCAACTGCATGATGCGCAGCCGCACGTTCAGCCATGCGGTGAGGTAGCCGGAGAGCGCGCCGGCCAGGATCGCCGCCGCCGTCGCGGCGAACGGATTCCAGCCCGCCACGATCAGCGCCGCGGCGACTGCACCGCCGAGCGGGAAGCTGCCGTCGACCGTGAGGTCGGGGAAGTTGATGATGCGGAACGAGAGGAAGACCCCCAGGGCAACCAGCCCGAAGATCAGCCCGATCTCGATCGCACCGAGGGAGGCAATGAGCGACATGTTGGCGACGCCCGCTTACTTGACCACAACCTTGGCGGACTTGACCAGCTCGTCCGGAAGCGTCACGCCCTGCTTCAGCGCAGCACCCGGATTGACGTGCAGCTCGAAGGTGCTGCTGGTCTGAGAGGCGATCGTCCCCGGCGCTTGGCCCTGGAGGATGCGCACCACGATCTTGCCGGTCTGGTGGCCGATGTCGTAGTAGTTGAGGCCCAGTGCCGCAACGGCGCCGCGCTTGACCGCGTCGGTGTCCGCCGCGACCACGGGAATCTTGGCCTGCTGCGCCACCTTGACGATGCCTTCAAACGCCGACATCACGTTGTTGTCCGTGGGTGCGTAGATCACGTCGACCTTGCCGATCAGGCTCTGCGCCGCACCGGCCACGTCGACGGTGCGCGCCGCGGCGCCCTCCACCAGCGTCATGCCGGCGGCCGGCATGGCTTTCTTCAGCGCCTCGATGATCGACACCGAATTGGCTTCGCCCGGGCTGTAGATCACGCCGACGCGCTTGGCGTTGGGCACGACCCGCTTGATCAGCTCCAGATGCTTGTCCAGCGGCGAGAGGTCGGACACGCCGGTGACGTTGGTCCCCGAGGCCTCCCAGCCCTTGACCAGCTTGGCGGCGACCGGATCGGTGACCGCGCTGTAGACGACCGGGATGTCCTTGCTCGCGGCCACCACGGCTTGGGCCGACGGCGTGGCGATGGCGACGATCACGTCCGGCCGTTCACCGACGTACTTGCGGGCGATCTGCGCCGCCGTACCGTTGTTGCCTTGCGCGCTCTGGTACTCGTACTTCAGGTTCTTGCCGGCTTCGAAGCCGGCCGACTTCAGTTCGTCCTTGACGCCATCCCGCACGGCATCGAGGGCCTTGTGTTCGACGATCGAGGTGACTGCGACCGACACGGTCTTGTCGGTGGCGTGGCTGGGGGCGGCAGCGCCGGCGAGCGCGACGGCAACCAGGGTCAAGGAAGAACGCAAGAAAGAATATTGCACTTTGGAGTCCTGATGAGAAATAGTCGGCAGGGTTCAATTTCGGAAGACGCCCCGGTCGGGCGCCTGCCAGGACCGCGTCGATAGACTGCGTTCCAGGGGAGTAAGTGTGATTTTTTGCACGGAGAATCTGCTTTCATCACGCGTTGGGGCGAACCCTCGGAAGCGCAAGATAATTTCTTCTATTCACACAACAAGGAGACGAACTTGCAAGAGCCCGATTTGGACCGCGTCGACCGCAAGATCCTCGGCTTCCTCCAGGAGCACGGACGCGCATCCAACCTGGAGGTGGCAGCGGCCGCCGGCCTGTCGCCCGCGCAATGCCATCGCCGCCACAGGCGGCTGGAGGAAGCGGGCTTCATCGCGCGCTACGAGACGCGCCTGGACGCCGCACGGCTGGACCTGCACGTCGTGGCGTTCATCCTCGTCGCCATGGAAAAGGGCCACATCCGAGACATGTCGAAGTTCACCGACGTGGTGACCGACCTGCCGGAGGTCCTGGAGTGCTACTCGATCACCGGCGACTACGACTTCGTGATCAAAGTCATCGCGCGCGACCTGAAGGGCCTGTCGCAGTTCCTGATCGACAAGCTGATGCGCCTTCCGGGCGTCGACGGGGTGCGTTCCAGCGTCTGCCTCGACGAATTCAAGTGCACCAGCGCCCTGCCCTTGCCGGACTGAAGCGTAGAGGCCTCGGGATTACCAGCGAAGGATGCGGGACCCCATCAAGGCGCCCAGCACCGCCGGCAGCAAGATGCCCACGACATACCAGATCGCAATGAAGGGCGCCGCCAGCTCGATGCAGTGCAGCGCGTAGACCGCAGCGCCAGCGCCGCCCGCCATCGCACCGGCAGCGGCACCGGCCAGCGCGGGCCGCGTCGGCGCAAGTCCTTTCAATGCGATCAGCGCGGCCACGAACACGGGCAGGGAAATCGTCGCGATGTTCGTCGCGCAGGTGCGCCACGTCTGTCCCATGATCAACGTCGGGCGCTCTTCTGCCGGAGATGACATCAGGATCACGAGCGCCAACACCCAGATGACGACCAGGGGCACGGCCAGCCCGAGCCAGGCCTTGCGAACGCGCGCGCCGGGCCGCGCCAGTCGCTGCACGATCACGAAGCCGGTGATGGCCACGCAGATCGGGAGCGCCAGGCGGACCCAGAACATCGGCCAGAACAGCGCCTGGATCAAGTCGCGGCGCATGCCGTATTCGTACAGCATCCACGCAAAGGACAGCGGCACGCCGACCAGCAGCGCGACGGACAGCCTGCGCGAAGCCGCGCGCCGCGGCACCGGCGCGGCGCCGGTGGCGAGCATCGCGACAAGGTCGTCGGTCTTCACATGGACTCCTTGATCTTCAGCGCCAGCGCCTTCAGGCCGCGGTGGATGCCCACCTTGACCGCCGACTCCGACATGCCGGTGAGCTTTGCGGTCTCGGCGACCGACAGGCCTTCGAGCTTCACGTGCACGATGGGCAGGCGGTGCCGGTCCGGCAGGGTGTCGAGCAGGCCGGCGATGTCGCGGCGCGCATCGCTGGCTTCGGTGGCCGATTCGGCGAAGACGGCGAGGTCGTCGTCCAGCGGCTCATGCAGCGCCTCGCGGCCGGCCTTCGCGCGAAGCAGGTCGATCATCTTGTAGCGCGCGATCGCATGCACCCAGGCCGTCAGCGGCTGGTCGCTCTGGTAGGTATGGCGCTGGTTGTGCATGGCGAGAAGGCATTCCTGAACGAGATCTTCCACTTCATCGGGCCAGCCGAACAGGCGCCTGGCAAGGAACGCCCGAAGGTGCGTGCTGAGTTTCTGCAGGAACGCGCGATAGGCCGCTGCGTCGCCTTCGAGGCCGCGCACGAAGAGGTCGTGCAGTACGCGCTCCGCGTCGCTCTTCGCCAACGGGCTCCCACTGGTCATTCGTGCTTTCGAGTCGGCCGGTTACAGGCACATCCAGAAAAAGTGATCCGGCGGATTGTGCCGTTGCCCCAGCCTGCGCAGCGCATTACGACGAATGGCGTATGCGGTTGCTTGCCAGTTATGGGAGCCCTCGGTACATTGCGGTTTTTGAGGGCCTGCAATGTCTGTCGACACCGTTCCGACTCCTTCCTCTCCATCGCTTTCCTCCGCGTCTACCGAGCCCTCCCCTGACGTCGCGCCACCCGAGTCGGTGTCGATCTCGCCGGTGTATCCCGGCTCATCCCCTCAACGCAGCCACATCCGCCTGACCTCGCACGCCGGTGGATTCGGCGCATTGCCGATCCAATGGGGGGCAGCCACCGCGGCCGAACGCGGACCGGTGGTGGGCACCACGACCAAGCGAGCGCATCGCAACGTGATCGGCACGCACAGCGGCTCGTACAGCGTCTATCGCGCGCTGGCCGTAGCCTCGGGCGCCCTGTCGCCGCACCACAAGGCGGACCTCACCAACACGGCGCCGACCGATGCCATCGGCCCCTACCCGCAATGGAGCGAGCCCGGCAAGATCGTCTCGCTCGATCCCTGGGGCGCCGTGGTGGCGGATGTGTTCTCGACCGAGCTAGCTGCCGGCTACGACATCCGTCCGACCATCGCGATCACCAAGGCGCACGTGATCTTGCCGGAGGTCATCGAGGCCTTGCAGAAGGGCCGCCTCAAGGCCGACGGCAAGTTCCTGACGGCCGGCGGCGCGGCGATGGTCACCAAGGCGGCGATCGAGCCCGTGTGGTATCTCCCCGCGGTCGCCAAGCGCTTCGGCTGCTCCGAAACCGACCTGCGCCGCGTGCTCTTCGAGGAAACAGGCGGCATGTACCCCGAGCTGGTGACACGCTCCGACCTGGAAGTGTTCCTGCCGCCCATCGGCGGCCAGACCCTCTACATCTTCGGCAACGCGCGCGACCTCGCCAACCCCGATGTCGAGCTGACGGCGCGCATCCACGACGAGTGCAACGGCTCCGACGTGTTCGGCTCCGACATCTGCACGTGCCGGCCGTACCTCACGCACGCCATCGAGGAGTGCATCCAGGGCGCGCAGCGCGGCGGTGTCGGGCTCATCGCCTACTCGCGCAAGGAAGGCCGCGCGCTCGGCGAGGTGACCAAGTTCCTGGTCTACAACGCTCGCAAGCGCCAGGTGGGCGGCGACACGGCCGACCAGTATTTCGCGCGCACCGAATGCGTGGCCGGCGTGCAGGACATGCGCTTCCAGGAGCTGATGCCCGACGTCTTCCACTGGCTCGGCATCCGCAAGATCCACCGCCTGGTGTCGATGAGCAACATGAAGTTCGACGCCATCACCGGCTCCGGCATCGAGATCGGAACGCGCGTGAACATCCCCGACGAACTGATCCCGGCCGACGCACGCGTCGAGATGGACGCCAAGATGGCGGCCGGCTATTTCACGCCCGGCGTCGTGCCTGATGCCGAGGAACTCAAGAAGGCCAAGGGCCGGAAACTGGACCAATGAGCAAGGACAACTACGGGCTGGACCCGAATCGACCGACTTCCAATCCGGCTGTGCGCAGCGTCGACTCCGAAGGGCATGTCGACCCCGCTACCGAATTCTTGCCCGACACCGAGCACCCCGTCGGCGCCGCTGCCTACCTGCGCACGACGCAGGCGGTGCGCAGCCGCGCGGCGGCCCTGCTGGCACGGGCGCGTGCCGGCGAATCGCAGTGGTTCACGATCGGTGCAGACAATGCACTCGAAGACACGGCGCGCACCGTGGCCGAAGTGACGCGCGACCGCTACCCCTGGAGCCCCATTCCGTACCACAGCCGCTGGCGCCATTTCGAAGCCGGCGGCGTGAATCGGGTCAAGATGCTCGACGAGCTACTGGGCAGTGCGAATTCCACCCAGCGCGCCCGCGCGCATATCGACCTCGTGCTGGTGAGCGTGCTGCTGGATGCTGGCGCCGGTCCCGACTGGCACTACATCGAGGCCGCCACGGGTCAGCGCTTCACGCGCTCCGAAGGGCTGGGCGTCGCGAGCTTCCACGCCTTCACGAGCGGCCTGTTCTCGTCGAATCCCGCGCAGCCCCTGCAAGCCGATTCCGCAGGATTGCGCGCGCTCGTCACTGACAGGCTCGGCGATGCCTTCCAGGTCAATGCGGTCAATCCGCTGGTCGGACTCACGGGGCGCGCGACGCTGCTGCGCCGGCTCGGCGAGGCGATGAGCGAACAGCCCGAAGTGTTCGGCGACGATGGTCGTCCCGGCGGGCTGTTCGATGCACTGGTCGGCCCTTACGGTCCTGCCGCGCCGCCGACCGCCGAGGTCACCGCGCACGAGATCCTCTCTCTGCTGCTCGAATCGCTCTCCGGCATCTGGCCGGCCTCCAATGCGATCGACAGCATTGCGGCAGACGGCAGCGATGCACCCGGCGGCACCGGCGACCCGGCGCTCGCGCTGGGCGACTGCTGGCGACATAGCGCGGTGCCGGGCCCGGGATTGACCCGAGGCTGGATGCCGTTTCACAAGCTCTCGCAGTGGCTCACCTACTCGATGCTCGAGCCCTTCGAATGGGCCGGCGTCAAGGTGCGCCATCTCGAGGCGCTGACCGCGCTGCCCGAATACCGCAACGGCGGCCTGCTGATCGACAGCGGCATGATCGTTCCGAAGGACCCGGCCTTGCTTCAGCGCGACTGGAAGGTGAGCGACGAATTCATCGTCGAATGGCGCGCACTCACCGTCGCCCTGCTCGACGAACTGGCGCCTCGCGTGCGCAAGGTGCTCGGCCGCACCGAGGAAGACCTGCCGCTGGCCCGCGTGCTCGAAGGCGGAACCTGGGCTGCCGGAAGAGTCATGGCACAGCGCTTGCGTGACGGTGCGCCACCCCTGCGCATCGAGAGCGACGGCACCGTCTTCTAGACTCCACCCACTTTTTTTCACAACGACAAGAACGCCCAGCCGCTTTCTCGACCACCCATGAGCAACGTCCACCTCGTCGACCACCCCCTCGTCCAGCACAAGCTCACGCTGATGCGGCGCAAGGAGGCCAGCACCAACAGCTTCCGGCGCCTCCTCAATGAAATCAGCATGCTGATGGCCTACGAGGTCACGCGCGACATGGCGATGCAGGACATCGAGATCGAAACCCCCCTCGAGACGATGAACGCGAAGGTCATCGACGGCAAGAAGGTGGTGCTGGTGTCGATCCTGCGCGCGGGCACCGGCATCCTGGACGGCATGCTCAGCGTGATTCCGGGCGCGCGCGTCGGCCACATCGGCCTGTACCGCGACCCCAAGACGCTGACCGCGGTGGAGTACTACTTCAAGATGCCCGGCGGCATGGAAGAGCGCGATGCGATCGTGGTCGATCCGATGCTGGCCACCGGCAATTCGGCAGTGGCGGCGGTCGAGCGTCTCAAGGAACTGAATCCGAAGTCGATCAAGTTCGTCTGCCTGCTGACCTGCCCCGAAGGCGTCAAGACGATGCAGGACGCGCATCCCGATGTGCCGATCTATACCGCTGCCATCGACCGTGAACTCAACAGCCACGGCTACATCCTGCCCGGCCTCGGAGACGCCGGCGACCGCATCTTCGGCACCAAATGAAGCTCGCCCCCAGGCTGCGTGCACTTCGTGTCGCTTCGCCTACCCCCTGCCGGGGGCAACGCCAGCGGCCCGGCGAAGCCGGTTCCGCGGTGTTTCACGAATAAGAGCGTCGATTTTTTAACTCGAGGAGAAGCACCGTGACAGCACGCCGTCAGATCATCATTCGTTCGGTCGCCATTGCAGCGGCGCTTGCCGCCGGGGTGCCGGGCCTCGCGTTCGCGCAGGCCAAGCTGAAGGTGGCGGCGGTGTACACCGTGCCCTTCGAGCAGCAATGGGTGGGGCGCATCCACAAGGCGCTGAAGGCGGCGGAGGCGCGTGGCGAGATTGAATACACCGCGACCGAGAACGTTGCGAACGCGGACTACGAGCGCGTCATGCGCGAGTACGCGACGGCGGGCAACCAGTTGATCCTGGGCGAGGTGTTCGGTGTCGAAGCGGCGGCGCGCAAGGTGGCGAAGGACTTTCCCAAGACGGCCTTCCTGATGGGATCGTCCCTCAAGCCACAGGCGCCGAATTTTTCGGTGTTCGACAACTACATCCAGGAGCCGGCCTATCTCTCGGGCATGGTCGCCGGGGGCATGACCAAGACGAACAAGATCGGCATGGTCGGCGGTTTCCCTATCCCGGAGGTGAATCGACTGATGAACGCCTTCATGGCCGGCGCCAAGGAAGTGAACCCGAAGGTGGAGTTCAGCGTGAGCTTTATCAACAGCTGGTTCGATCCGCCCAAGGCCAAGGAAGCGGCTTTCGCGATGATCGACAAGGGCGCCGACGTCATGTATGCCGAGCGCTTCGGCGTGAGCGACGCGGCCAAGGAAAAGGGCAAGCTCGCCATCGGCAATGTGATCAACACGCAGGATAAGTACCCCGACACGGTGGCGGCCTCCGCGCTCTGGAACTTCGAGCCCTCGGCCGACCGCGCGATCAAGCTGGTCAAGGAAGGCAAGTTCACCGCCGAGGACTACGGCCCCTACTCGATGATGAAGCACAAGGGCTCCGAGCTGGCACCGCTGGGTACCTTCGAGAATAAGGTGCCGGCCGACATCGCCGCCAAGGTCAAGGCGAAGCAGGCGGACATCCTCTCGGGCAAGTTCACGGTCAAGGTGGACGACGGCCAGCCCAAATCAACCGCGAAGTGAAGCTCACCCCCAAGTAGCTCTTCTTGGCCCAAGTCCTTGCCCTGCGCGGCATCACCAAGCGCTTCGGCGCGCTGGTGGCCAATGACGACATCTCTCTCGACCTGCAGGCCGGCGAGGTGCTGGCGCTGCTCGGCGAGAACGGCGCGGGCAAGTCCACGCTGATGTCCATCCTGTTCGGGCACTACGTCGCCGACGAAGGCAGCATCGAGGTGTTCGGCCGCCCGCTCGCGCCGGGCAATCCGAAGGCGGCACTGGCCGCGGGCATCGGCATGGTGCACCAGCATTTCACGCTGGCCGACAACCTCAGCGTGCTGGACAACGTGCTGATGGGTACGGAGTCGCTGTGGCAGCCTTTCTCGCGCCGCAGCGCGGCGCGCGCCAAGCTGCTGGACGTGGCTCGGCGCTTCGGCCTGCCGGTGCAGGCGGATGCGCTGGTGGGCAGTCTGTCCGTGGGCGAGCGTCAGCGTGTGGAGATCCTCAAGGCGCTGTACCGTGATGCGCGCATCCTGATCCTCGACGAACCCACGGCCGTGCTCACGCCGCAGGAAAGCGAGGCCTTGTTCCACACGCTGGCGCAGATGGTGGCGCAGGGCCTGTCGATCATCTTCATCAGCCACAAGCTGGCCGAGGTGCTGCGCGTTTCACACCGTATCGCCGTGCTGCGCGGCGGCAAGCTGGTGGCGCAGGCGCGGACCAGCGACACCACGCAGGCGCAGCTCGCGCTGTGGATGGTCGGCCATGCGGTTGAAGGCACCGTGCGGCGGCCCGCGCAGCGTGTCGGCGATGCGGTCTGCGTGCTGGACCACGTACGGACGACGGGCAGCGGGCACGATCGACTGCAGGACGTGACGCTCACGCTCAAGGCCGGCGAGATCACCGCCATCGCGGGCGTGTCCGGCAATGGGCAGGTGGCGCTGGCCGAGTTGCTGAGCGGCACACGTCGCGCGATCGCTGGCACGGTGAGGCTGATGGGGCGCGCGCTGGCCCCGTCGCCGGCCCGGCTGGTGCAGCGCGGCGTGGCGCGCATTCCCGAAGACCGGCACGCGGTCGGCGTGGTGGGCGACCTGCCGGTGTGGGAGAACGCCGTGTCCGAGCGGCTGCGCAGCCGGGCGTTTTCGCGCTGGCTCTGGGTCCGGCGCGGCGCTGCCAAGGCGCATGCCCGCAGCGTGGAGAAGGCCTACGACGTGCGAGGAGCCGGGCTCGAATCGCCGGCGCGGTCGCTCTCCGGCGGCAACATGCAGAAGCTCATTCTCGGGCGGGCGCTGCTCGCGCCGGCGTCCGCTCCCGCGCAGAGCCGCATCCCGCGGCTCATCGTCGCGCATCAGCCGACGTGGGGGCTGGACATCGGCGCCGTTGCCTATGTGCAGCAACAACTGATCGCGGCGCGCAACGCCGGCGCCGCGGTGCTGCTGATCTCGGACGACCTCGACGAGGTGCTGACGCTGGGCGATCGCGTCGCCGTCATGCACGGCGGCCAACTGGGCGAGCCCCGCGCGGCGTCGGCATGGACGCGCGAAGCAATCGGCCTGGCGATGGCGGGCTCGAAGGCATGAGGCTGGAACGCCGCCATGGGACATCGCGCGCGGCATTGGTGCTTGCGCCCTTCGGCGCGGTCGCTTTCACCTTGCTGGTGAGCACTCTGCTCGTGCTGTGGGCCGGCGCGCCAGTGGGTCGCACGTATGCGCTTCTCTTGCAGGGCGGCTTCGGTTCGGTGTTCGCGTGGAGCGAGACCCTTACCCGCGCCATCCCCTTGATCCTCACGGGGCTGGCCGCCACCGTCGCCTTCAAGGCGCGGCTCTTCAACATCGGCGCCGAAGGACAACTCTACGCCGGGGCGCTCGCCGCAGTGGCCGTGGGCGGCATGCACGGCGGCACCGGCTTCGATCTGCCGCTCTGGCTGCTGTACCCGCTGATGATGCTGGCCGCCGCGACCGCAGGCGCCTTGCTGCTGCTCGGCCCGGCGCTGATGAAGAACAAGCTGGGCGTCGACGAAGTCGTGACCACGCTGCTGATCAACTTCATCGTGCTGCTCGGCGTCTCGGCCATGCTCGATGGCCCCATGAAGGATCCGACGGCGATGGGCTGGCCGCAGAGCGTGTCGCTGCAGTCCGAACTCGAACTCAACAAGCTGATCGCGCAGACGCGTGTGCACACCGGACTGCTGTGGGCCGGCGCGCTGTCGGTCATCGTTTGGGCGCTGTTCAAGTACACGGTGATCGGCTTCGACATCCGCGCGGTCGGCGCGAACGCACGCGCCGCGGCCTTCGCGGGCGTACCGGTCACGCGCACGGTGGTGCTGGTGGCGCTGCTCTCCGGCGCGCTGGCCGGGCTGGCGGGCGCGATCGAGGTCGCCGGCCGCACGAGCTACGTCACGCTCGACATGTCCCCGGGCTACGGCTACAGCGGCATCGTGATCGCGATGCTGGCCGGGCTGCATCCGCTGGGCGTCCTGGCTGCGGGGGTGTTCGTGGCCGGCGTGCTGGTCGGTGCCGACACCATGAGCCGCGCCATCGGGGTGCCGACCTACATCGCAGACGTGATCGTGGCCGCCTCGTTGATCGCCGTGCTGGTCGCGACCTTGCTGACGCAATACCGGGTGCGAATGAAATGACCGATGTGGCGGACATTCTTTCGAACGCCTCCTTCTGGGTTGCGGTGCTGCGCATTGCCACACCCCTGATCTTCGGCACGCTCGGCGTGCTGCTGTGCGAGCGCGCGGGTGTGTTGAATCTCGGCATCGAGGGGATCATGGTTGCCGGAGCCTTTGCAGGCTGGCTGGCGGTGTATGCAGGGGCGCCGTTGTGGGTGGGCGTCGCAGCGGCTGCGCTGACGGGAGCGGTTTTCGGGCTGCTGCACGCTTTCCTGACCGTGGGATTGGCACTCTCGCAGCACGTGTCCGGGCTTGGCATCACGTTGTTGGCGACGGCGTTGAGCTATTACGGCTATCGCGTGAGTTTTCCTAAGGTGAACACGCCGCCGACCGTGACGCCCTTCGCGCCGATGGAATGGCTTCACTTCCCGGTGCTCGACGCGCAAACGCCGCTCACGCTCCTTGCACTGCTGATGGTGCCGGTGGTCGCCTACGTCCTCTACCGCACGCCCGCAGGACTGGCCGTGCGCATGGTCGGCGAGAACCCGCAGGCGGCCGAAGGCCAGGGCGTCTCGGTCGCGGCCACGCGCACGGGCGCGATCGTCGCGGGCTCGGCGCTGATGGGGGTGGCAGGCTCCTTTCTCACGCTGTCGGCCTTCAATGCGTTCTTCTTCAACATGATCAACGGCCGCGGATGGATCTGCGTGGCGCTGGTGGTGTTCGCTTCCTGGCGGCCCGGCAAGGCACTGCTGGGTGCGTTGCTGTTCGCCTTCTTCGATGCGCTGCAATTGCGTCTGCAGCAATCTGGCGACGCCGTGCTGCCCTACCAGATCTACCTGATGCTGCCCTACCTGCTGTCGATCCTCGCGCTGGTGCTGGTGGCGCGCAAGGCAAGCTATCCACAAGCCCTGATGAAACCCTATCGAAAAGGAGAGAGGTGATGCTCGACCTCCTCGTCCACGACGCTACCCTCCCCGACGGCCGCACCGGCATGTCGATCGCCGTGCAGGACGGCCGCATCGCCGAGGTGACGGCCGGGCTCGATGCGCCGGCAGCCGAAAAGCTCGATGCGCAAGGCTTTCTCGTCACGCCGCATTTCATCGACCCGCATTTCCACATGGATGCGACGCTCAGCTACGGCCTGCCCCGCGTCAATGAAAGCGGCACGCTGCTGGAAGGCATCGCGCTGTGGGGCGAACTCAAGCCGTTGCTGACGGCCGAAGCATTGATCGAGCGTGCATTGGCGTATTGCGACTGGGCGGTCGCCAAGGGGCTGCTCGCGATCCGAAGCCACGTCGACACGAGCGACCCCAGCCTGCTCGCGGTCGATGCGCTGCTCGCAGTCAAGCGTCGCGTGGCGCCTTACCTTGACCTGCAACTCGTCGCCTTTCCGCAGGATGGCGTGCTGCGCTCACCGGCCGGGGTGGAGAACCTGAAGCGCGCGCTCGACAAGGGCGTGGACGTGGTCGGCGGCATTCCACACTTCGAGCGCACGATGGCCGACGGCGCCGCCAGCGTGAAGCTGCTGTGCGAGATCGCGGCCGAGCGCGGCAAGCTGGTCGACATGCACTGCGACGAGTCGGACGATCCGCTGTCGCGCCACATCGAGACGCTGGCCTTCGAGGCGCAGCGCCTCGGGATGCAGGGTCGGGTGACGGGCTCGCATTGCACGTCGATGCATTCGATGGACAACTACTACGTGAGCAAGCTGCTGCCGCTCATCGCCGAAAGTGGCGTCGGCGTGGTGTCGAACCCGCTCATCAACATCACGTTGCAAGGCCGCCACGACACCTACCCAAAGCGCCGTGGCATGACGCGCGTGCCCGAACTCATGGCCGCGGGCGTGAACGTCGCCTTCGGCCACGACTGCGTGATGGACCCCTGGTACGGCATGGGCTCGGGCGACATGCTGGAGGTGGCGCACATGGGGCTGCATGTGGCACAGATGACCAGCCAGCACGGCATTCGCCAATGTTTCGACGCGGTCACCGTGAACGCGGCCAAGGTGTTTCATCTCGAAGGCTACGGGCTCGAAGCCGGATGCGATGCGAGCTTCGTGCTGCTGCAGGCGCGCGATCCGGTGGAGGCCATCCGCCTGCGCGCGGCGCGGCTCAAGGTGTATCGCAAGGGCCGGCTGTTGGCGGAGACGCCGGCCGCCACGGCGGCGCTCCATCTGTCCGGCCGCGCGGCCGAGACCGGGTGGATGATTCCGCTCGGCTGAGGGCAAGCAGGCCTCAGCCCAGCGAACCCACCAGGCACCACATGTGGACTTTGGACAGGAAGGTCGAGCCCAGCGCCACAGCGAAGGGCTCCACGCCGAAGGACACGAATCCGCAGCTTTCGTAGAGCGTCTGCGCGGCGGCATTGCCTTCCGTGACGGTCAGTTGCACGACCTTCACCCCTTCACGCGAAGCAGCTTGCGCCAGCGCAGCCTTTACGAGCAGACGCCCCACGCCGCCCTGGCGGGCCAAAGGCGCGACAAACATGCCGAACAGGTTGGCCTTGTGCCGCGCTTTTCCGCGCGGCTCGAACTGGAGGCCGGTGGCACCGACGAGCCGGTCTTCGTCGAATGCACCCAGGACGATTTGGCCAGCCTGCGGCGATACATCCAGCCGAGATTCCCACCACGACATCGGCAACGCCGCGCGTTCGTCCGCACTGGAGGTGAATGCGTCGGGATGCCGTTCGTAGCCTTCGAGCATCAGCGCCCGGTAGGGAGCGGCATCGGCGGGCGCCAGACGGCGCACGGTAGTGGGGGACATCGCGGGTTCCTGTTCAGACGGCCGGTGCAATGGCCTCTGCATACTCATACAACTCGCCGAGTATCTGTTCCGCGCGCTCGTCCGCGGTCTCGGCCAGCGTGTCGATCTCGGCGAACAGTTCGTCGACATTGCGCGCACCGCCCTCGCCTTCGAGCAGGCGCGCGACGCGGTGCGCCTCCCAGCGCTCGGCTTCTTCGTCGCTGAGCGTCTCGACGAAGTTGCGCGCGCGGTAGCGGAACAACAGTTCTTCAAGCCGTGGATCGTCGAAGCCGGTGCGTGCCTGCGCGAGTTGGGTCGGCGACAGGCTGCGCAACTGGGTCAGTCGTCGCCGGTCGCCGTTGCCGACGAATCCGCCATAGAGGTCTTCATCGACGTCGGGCGTGCCTTCCCGCGGCCGTTCATAGACCTGCGGCCAGATGGCGCTCATGTCGGGCAGCGCAGCCGCCACTTCGGCGTTGCGCATCGCAGCCTCCATGTCGATGCCCCAGCGTGTGGCCATGACGGGCGACAAGGTCTTGAGGTTGCCGACCACCATCGGCGACTTGTTGAGGTGCACTCCCTTCACCGGCAGCCGCGCCACGCCCTCGGGCAATTCGGCGGTGCGCGTGAAGAGGCGCAGGCGAAGTGTCGCCACGTCGAGATCGCACAGTTCGCTAGGGTCGTGGGCCAAGTCCCACGCGATCAACTCGTTCTTGTTGGTCGGGTGGGTGGCCAGCGGCCACATGACGCCCAGGCAACCTCGTTCGGCCGGGAACATGCCGGAGACGTGCAGGAAAGGCCGCGCAGAGTCCCGTGTGGCGGGCAGGCCGAGTTCGGAGGCGACGCGATCCTTGCGATGCAGCGCGAAAGCGAAGTCGAAAAGCTTGGGTTGCCTGTCGCGAACGAGCCGCGCCAACGCAATGGTCGCGCGCACGTCCGAGAGCGCATCGTGAGCGGCATCGTGGAGCAACCCGTTGGCGCGCGCCAGGTCTTCGAGCTTGAAGCTCTGGCTGCCATCGGCCTTCTTCGGCCATTCGATGCCGTCGGGACGTAGCGCGTAGGTCAGCCGCACCACGTCGAGCAGGTCCCAGCGGCCGCAGTCGTTCTGCCATTCGCGTGCATACGGGTCGATCAGATTGCGCCAAAACAGAAAGCGCGTGACTTCGTCGTCGAAGCGGATCGTGTTGTAGCCGACGCCGATGGTGCCCGGCTGCGAGAACGCCTGCTCGATGTGCGCCGCGAATTCGTGCTCGGGGATGCCGCGCTCCAGGCACTGCTGCGGCGTGATGCCAGTGATGAGGCAGGCCACCGGGCTTGGCAGGTAGTCGGGCGCGGGCTTGCAATAGATCATCAGCGGCTCACCGATCTCGTTGAGTTCGGCGTCGGTGCGGATGGCGGCAAATTGTGAAGGCCTGTCGCGGCGCGGCACGGCACCGAAGGTTTCGTAGTCGTGCCAGAGGAAAGTGTGAGGGGGCATTGTCAAAGCAAGGGGGAAAACAGGCGTGCGATCGAATCGCCGAGGCGGCGCAGAAAACTCTGGCGCCGTTGGCCCCGGATCGGCGACGCACTGCGAAGATCGGTCTCGAATTGCGCGACGAGCGGCTTGGCGAGAGCTGGGCCGTAGATCACGGCACAGACCTCGAAATTGAGCCGGAAGCTCCGGTTGTCGAAATTGGCGGTGCCGATCATCGCGCAGTTGTCGTCGACCACGAGTGTCTTCGAATGCAGCATGCGCGCCTTGTATTCCCACACCTTGACACCGGCTGCGATCAGTTCGTCGTAATACGAGCGGGCCGCCGCGCTCACGATCAGCGAATCGCTCCGCCGCGGCACCAGGAGCCGCACGTCGACACCTCGCAATGCAGCACTCGTGAGCGCCATCAGAGCTGGCTCGCCGGGCACGAAGTACGGCGTGGTGAGCCAGGCGCGATGCTCGGACGACTGGATCGCCGCCAGGTGCATGCGGTGGATCGGCTCGAGCAGGTTGTCCGGCCCGCTCGTGACGATCTGCACCGGTATCTCGCCGACGCCCTCGTGCGCGGGAAGGCGCGGCAGCAACCGCGCCATGGTTCGACCCATCTCACGCGGGTCTTCGCCGGTCGCGTAGGTCCAATCCTCGAGGAAGGTGGTCTGCAGCCAGCGAACTGCGGTCCCCTCGATGCGCAGGTGAACGTCGTGATAGGCATCCTCGCGCGTGCGGGAGTCTTCCTCATCGGTGATGTTGACGCCGCCCGTAAAGCCGACGCGCCCGTCACACACGACGATCTTGCGGTGGGTCCGGTAGTTGGTCACAGGCCGGAGGCGCCGGCCGATGCGAGTGTCATGGAAGAGCGCAACACGGATGCCGGCCTCATGCATCGGCGCCATGAACTTGCGGCCGATGCGCTTGGAGCCCAGTGCGTCGAGCAGCAGCCGCACCGCGACGCCTTCGCGCGCGCGTTCGATCAGCAGATCGCGCAGCGCAGTGCCGATCTGGTCCGGCTCGAAGATGTAGTACTCGAGGTGCACATGGTCGCGCGCATTCCGGATCGCCTCGAAGATCGCATCGAAGGTACGGGCGCCGCCAGAAAGCAGTTCGGCCGACGTCGCGCTCGACACCGGCAATCCGCAGGATGCCGTACCCAGCGCTGCCATCTGACGCAAGGCAGGCGGCGCCTGCTCGGCCGCATCCCTCAGCAGCGCGAGATCCGCTGACGACTGGGCGCTCGCGCGGCTGCGCAAGCGCTTGAGTCGCTGCTTCTTCAGCCGCTGAGGCCCCAGGAAGTAATAGATGACGAACCCAGCGAACGGCAGCAGTGCCAACGAGAGAATCCAGCTCATCGTCGACACCGGCGCGCGCTTCTGCATCACGATCCAGACGGAAAGCACCGCGATGTAGCCGCTCCATGCAAGGGAGAGGCCAGTCTTCCATTCCTGGCTGAGCTCGGGGACGATCAAGGGAAAAAGCGGTTCTGAAAATGAAAAAAGCCGGCAGCGATGCTACCGGCCTTTCTCGATTGTCCAGAAATACCGCGGATCCGGCTCAGCCGGTCCGCTGGTATTGCCCCCTGCAAGGGGGTGGGCGGCCACACGAAGTGGGCAAGCCTGGGGGTGAGCCAGTTAGCCAGTAGCTGCCTCTTCGGCCTCCGGCTTCGCCCTGCCCTCCTTCTTGGCCAGCGGCTGAATGTCGAGCTGCACTTCTTCCTTGTCGTCCAGGTCGACGGTCAGGCGACCACCTTCCTGGAGGCGACCGAAGAGCAATTCGTCGGCCAAGGCACGACGGATCGTGTCCTGGATCAGTCGCTGCATCGGGCGAGCACCCATCAGCGGATCGAAGCCCTTCTTCGCGAGGTGCTTACGCAGCACATCGGTGAAGGTGACATCGACCTTCTTCTCGGCAAGCTGGGTCTCGAGTTGCAGGAGGAACTTGTCCACCACGCGCAGGATGATCTGCTCGTCGAGCGCCTTGAAGCTCACGGTCGCGTCCAGGCGATTACGGAACTCCGGCGTGAACAGGCGCTTGATGTCGGCCATTTCGTCGCCCGCCTGACGCGGATTGGTGAAGCCGATCGTCGCCTTGTTCATGGTCTCGGCACCCGCATTGGTGGTCATCACGATGATCACGTTGCGGAAGTCGGCCTTGCGCCCGTTGTTGTCCGTCAGGGTGCCATGGTCCATGACCTGCAGCAGCACGTTGAAGATGTCCGGGTGCGCCTTCTCGATTTCATCGAGCAGCAGCACCGCGTGCGGCTTCTTCGTGATCGCTTCGGTCAGCAGGCCGCCTTGGTCGAATCCAACGTAGCCCGGAGGCGCGCCGATCAGGCGGCTCACGGCATGGCGCTCCATGTACTCCGACATGTCGAAGCGGATCAGCTCGATGCCCATGATGTAGGCGAGCTGCTTGGCCGCTTCGGTCTTGCCGACGCCCGTGGGACCGCTGAACAGGAACGAGCCGATCGGCTTGTCTTCGCGGCCCAGGCCCGAACGCGCCATCTTGACCGCCGAAGCGAGCACTTCGAGGGCCTTGTCCTGGCCGAACACGACGCTCTTCAGGTCGCGCTCGATCGTCTGCAGCTTGCCGCGGTCATCGTTCGACACGTTGGCCGGTGGAATGCGCGCGATCTTGGCGACGATTTCCTCGACCTCGGTCTTGCTGATGGTCTTCTTGCGCTTGTTCGCGGGCAGGATGCGCTGAGCGGCGCCAGCTTCGTCGATCACGTCGATCGCCTTGTCGGGCAGATGACGGTCATTGATGTACTTGGCGCTCAACTCGGCAGCGGCCTGGAGCGCGGCCACGCCGTACTTCACGCCATGGTGCTCTTCGAAGCGCGACTTCAGGCCCTTCAGGATGTCGACGGTTTCCTGCACGGTCGGCTCGACCACGTCGACCTTCTGGAAGCGACGCGACAGGGCCGCATCCTTTTCGAAGATGCCGCGGTATTCGGTGAAGGTGGTGGCACCGATGCACTTGAGCTGGCCGCTCGAGAGCGCCGGCTTGAGCAGGTTGGACGCATCGAGCGTGCCGCCCGAAGCAGCGCCAGCGCCGATCAGCGTGTGAATCTCGTCGATGAACAGGATCGCGTTCGGCTTGTCCTTGAGCGACTTGAGGACGCCCTTCAGGCGTTGCTCGAAGTCACCACGGTACTTGGTACCGGCCAGCAGCGCGCCCATGTCGAGCGAGTAGACGTTGGACTCCGCCAGGATCTCCGGCACGTCGTTCTGGGTAATGCGCCACGCGAGGCCTTCGGCGATCGCCGTCTTGCCTACGCCAGCCTCACCCACCAGCAGCGGGTTGTTCTTGCGGCGGCGGCACAGGATCTGGATCACGCGCTCGACCTCGTACTCGCGGCCGATGAGCGGATCGATCTTGCCTTCCTTGGCTAGCTGGTTGAGATTCTGCGTGAACTGCTCCAGCGGGGAAGACTTCTCGTTCTTCTCGCCGCCGCCCTCTTCGCCCTCGCCCGAAGACGCGTCGTTGTTGCCCTTGGCGGCTTCCGGCGGATCGCTCTTCTTGATGCCGTGCGCGATGAAGTTCACGACATCGAGGCGCGTCACGCCCTGCTGATGCAGGTAGTAGACGGCATGAGAATCCTTTTCACCGAAGATCGCGACCAGCACGTTGGCGCCGGTGACTTCCTTCTTGCCGTTGCCGGTGGATTGCACATGCATGATGGCGCGCTGGATCACGCGCTGGAAACCCAGCGTCGGCTGGGTGTCGACATCGTCGGTACCCGCCACCTGGGGCGTATTGTCCTTGATGAAGTTGGTGAGCGACGCGCGCAAGTCGTCGACGTTCGCCGAGCACGCGCGCAGAACCTCTGCGGCACTCGGGTTGTCCAGCAAAGCGAGCAGCAGGTGCTCCACCGTGATGAACTCGTGGCGCTGCTGCCTGGCTTCGACAAAAGCCATGTGCAAGCTGACTTCCAGTTCCTGGGCAATCATGTGATTTCCTTTTGCCTTGCTGTAAATAATTTCTCAGATGGGTTGGAGCGCGGTTTATTCAACCGGTTCACTGACGCATTGCAACGGGTGCCCGGCCTGATGGGCCGCTTCCATCACCTGATTGACCTTGGTTGCCGCCATGTCACGGGAGTAGACCCCGCACACGCCGCGACCATCGAGATGGATCTTGAGCATGATCTGCGTGGCGGTTTCCCGGTCCTTGTTGAAGAACTCCTGGATCACGACGATCACGAACTCCATCGGCGTGTAGTCGTCGTTCAGCATCACGACCTGGAACATCTGGGGCGGCGCGGTCTTCTGCGGCCGCCGTTCAAGAACGACCGCATCACCGTCGTCCCGCCTCGGCTTCGAGGCCGGGGGCGTCTTGGGGGTCGAGGGGATTCTGGTAGCCATGAAAATCATTTTATAGAGCAGCCGCGCGTTGCACTTGCCGTAGTGACACAACTGGAGGCAGCTTTGTGACATTCAAGGCGGATGCGGCTGGAACTGGATGTTCGATGCATGCAAACTGCGTGCCCTGATCGACCCAGAAAATGTTCGCAAGCCGCCCATGCGCGCAAGATGTGCAACAAAAAAGCCCCGTTGCCTTGCGGCCCGGGGCTTTGCTGGCGCAGCGTCCGAGGACGCCTGGGCGATGATTTACATGTTGTCGATCATCACCTGGCCGAAGCCCGAGCAACTCACCTGGGTGGCTCCGTCCATCAGGCGCGCGAAGTCGTAGGTGACCTTTTTGCTGACGATGGATTTTTCCATCGAGCTGATGATCAGGTCGGCCGCCTCGATCCAACCCATGTGGCGCAGCATCATTTCGGCGGACAGGATTTCGGAACCGGGGTTCACGTAGTCCTTGCCGGCGTACTTCGGTGCCGTACCGTGGGTGGCTTCGAACATGGCGACCGTGTCGCTCAGGTTCGCGCCCGGGGCGATTCCAATGCCGCCGACCTGTGCGGCCAGGGCGTCGGACACGTAGTCGCCGTTCAGGTTCAGTGTAGCGATCACGCTGTATTCGGCCGGGCGCAGCAGGATCTGTTGTAGGAATGCATCAGCAATCGAATCTTTGACGGTAATTTCTTTGCCCGTTTTGGGGTTCTTGAACCTCATCCAAGGGCCACCATCGATCAGTTCGGCGCCGAATTCCTTGGCTGCCAAGCCATAAGCCCAGTCGCGGAAACCGCCTTCGGTGAACTTCATGATATTGCCCTTGTGCACGATCGTGACGCTGGGCTTGTCGTTGTCGATTGCGTACTGGATCGCCTTGCGCACCAGGCGCTCGGTGCCTTCGCGTGAAACCGGCTTGATGCCAATGCCCGAGGTGTTCGGAAAGCGGATCTTCTTGACGCCGAATTCGTCCTGCAGGAACTTGATGAGTTTCTTCGCCTTGTCGCTCTCGGCCTCGAACTCGATGCCTGCGTAAATGTCTTCCGAGTTCTCGCGGAAGATCACCATGTTGGTCTTTTGCGGCTCCTTCACGGGGCTCGGGACGCCTTCGAAATACTGGATAGGCCGCAGGCAGACGTACAAGTCCAGTTCCTGGCGCAGCGCGACGTTCAGCGAACGGATGCCGCCGCCGACGGGTGTCGTCAGCGGGCCCTTGATGGAGATCACGTAGTCGCGGACGGCGTGGAGCGTTTCTTCGGGCAGCCAGACGTCGGGGCCATAGACCTTGGTCGATTTCTCGCCGGCGTAGACCTCCATCCAGTGAATCTTCTTCTTGCCGCCATAGGCCTTGGCCACGGCGGCATCGACGACTTTGAGCATCACGGGGGTGATGTCGAAGCCGGTGCCGTCGCCCTCGATGAACGGAATGATCGGCTGGTCAGGCACATTCAGCGAGTTGTCGGCGTTGACCGTGATCTTCTGACCTTCGGCCGGGACTTTGATGTGCTGATAGCTGGACATGAGAACAAGAACTCCGCATGAAATGAACGCTGGAAGACACTACGTTTCCAGCCGCCTGAATACCCTTAGAATTTTAGACGCAACCGGAGGAGGCCGAAGAATCTGTCAACCACAGCCATATTGGCTCCGTTGTTGACTGACCTTCTGCTGGCCGGGAGGCGTTTACAACCATTTCCATTGAGGAATCCGTAATGAGCAAAGTTCTCGCAGTCATGATGGCCGGCCTGTTCGCAGCTGGCGCATACGCACAAGGCACCTCGCAAGAAGCCGCCCCCCAGACCAACACCAAGTCCCAGCAACGCGCGACCGAGCGCCGCGCCGACAAGCCCCAAGGCCAAGTCCGTCAGCCGACTGGCGACACGGCCAACACCGCTGAAGGTAGCGGTGGCCTGACCCAGAACAAGGCAACCGCCGCAGGTCAGGCTCGCGCCAACACCCGCAGCGATCGCCGCCGCAACAAGGATGGCAGCGTTCGCAAGGTGAACCCGCAAGGCGGCACGCCCAACTGATTGGTCGATCTGTCATGAAAAAGCGTTCTCCGGAACGCTTTTTTTTCGTCCGCGCGTGCACCGCCCCCTCTGGTCAGGTGCCGGACAGGTAATTCCCCGGAATAAGAGGTAAGCTCCAAGCCCAATTGGCCATGCCCGCATCCGCGGGCATTCTTGTTTGAGTTGCCGTCTCGAAAGTCGACCCATGTTCCAGCGTTTTTTCGCCTTTTTGGCGCTGTCGGCCGCATTGCTGACTTTTGCGCAAGCCCAGGAGCCGCAAAGCAATCTCCAGCGAACCAAATTCACCGCCGGGATGTATCAGATCGATGCACAGATCGCCCAGACCCCCGAACAGCGCCAGATTGGGCTGATGTTCCGCAAGGAAATGCCCCAAGCCGAGGGCATGATCTTCGTGTTCGAGCAGCCGGCCACTCAGTGCTTCTGGATGAAGAACACCCTGCTTCCGCTGACGGCCGCCTTTGTCGCGGACGACGGCCGGATCGTGAACCTGGTCGACATGAATCCCATGTCCGAAGATTCGCATTGCTCGAAGGAACCGGTTCGCTTCGTGCTGGAGATGAACCAGGGCTGGTTCGCCCGCAAGAACATCAAGGAAGGCAGCAAGCTGGGCGGCGAACTCTTCGCAAGCCGGCGCTGAGCGCTCGCCAAAGCCCTGAGGCAGCAAAAAGCCGACCCAAGGGTCGGCTTTTCGTGGGGGCGAAATGCTCAGATCAACCGAAGTTCTTCGCCGCGAAGTCCCAGTTCACCAGCTTCGCGAGGAAGGTCTCGACGTACTTGGGGCGCAAATTGCGGTAGTCGATGTAGTAGGCGTGCTCCCAGACGTCGACAGTCAAGAGCGCCTTGTCGTCGGTCGTCAGCGGGGTGCCGGCTGCGCCGGTGTTGACGATGTCCACGGAACCGTCGGTCTTCTTCACCAGCCAGGTCCAGCCGGAGCCGAAGTTGCCCACTGCCGACTTCACGAACGCTTCCTTGAACGCTGCGAAGGTGCCCCACTTGGCATCGATCGCCTTGGCCAGCGCGCCGGAGGGCTCGCCGCCGCCGGCGGGCTTCATGCAGTTCCAGAAGAAGGTGTGGTTCCAGATCTGAGCCGCATTGTTGTAGATGCCGCCGCTGGACTTCTTGACGATCTCCTCGAGCGTCATGTTCTCGAATTCCGTGCCCTTTTGCAGGTTGTTCAGATTCACGACGTAGGCATTGTGGTGCTTGCCGTAGTGGTATTCGAGCGTTTCCTTCGAATACTCAGGTGCCAGCGCGTCCAACGGGTATGGCAGAGGCGGAAGAACGAGTTCCATGTTTTATCTCGCGGGTTGGTTGTGGGATGGCCGATTCTAGAAAGGAATTACGCGTCGGGCGTCGGACGTGTTCCCTTTGTCCCCGATCGCATCACCTTGAGATCGACCGTGCCGTCGGCAAGGCGCGCGTGCACGTCGTCGCCGGCCGCCAGGCTCTGCACGCTGGTGACGGCATGGCCGTCCGCGTTCGTGAGCCACGCATAGCCTCGTTGCAACACCAGCGCAGGGTCGAGCAACTGCAGGCGCAGCGCCGCTCGGTCGAGGCGCTCGTGCTGCCGAAAGAACACGGCGCGAAACCGCTGCGGCAAGTCGGCTTGCAGTATTTGTTGGGTCTGCGCGAAGCGCCCTGTTCGGGATATCACGGCGTAGTGCAGGCGTTGCGCATTGTGGGCGAGGCGGAGTTTCTGCCGCCCCACCAACGCCGACGGGCGCCCGAGCCGGCCGGCCGCGACGTCAAGGCGCTGATTTGAAGCATCGACGCGCGCTGCGATCGACTCCCGCAGCCGGTCGTCCAGCAGTTCGAGAGCGCCGAGCCACAAGTCCCGAGGCGCCGCAACGAGTTCGGCAGCAGCCGTTGGCGTCGGCGCGCGGACGTCGGCGCAAAAATCCGCGATGGTGAAATCGGTCTCATGGCCGATGCCACTGATGACCGGTACGGGGCTCTGAACAATGGTGCGCGCCAGCTGCTCGTCATTGAACGACCACAGATCCTCGATGGAGCCGCCCCCGCGCACCAGCAGGATGACATCGACTTGGGGCTGCGAACGGTACAGCGACTGCATCGCACTCGCGAGTTCGGCTGCAGCATTCGCGCCCTGCACTGCCGCAGGCGCAATCACCACCGGGATGTGCGGCACGCGACGGCGCAGGGCGGTGACAACGTCATGGAGCGCCGCCGCGCCAAGCGAAGTCACGAGCCCGATGGAGTGCGGCATCGTCGGCAACGGTCGCTTGCGTGCGCCGTCGAAAAGTCCCTCCGCTTCCAGCCGTGCCTTGCGTTGCATGAATTGCTCGAACAACGCGCCCTGGCCGGCCCGGCGCAGGCTCTCGACGACAAGTTGCAGGTCGCCCCTCGGCTCGTAGACCGCCAGCCGGCCGCGCACCTCGACCTGATCGCCATCGCGGGGCGAAAAATCGAGAAGGCTTGCCGCGCGCCGGAACATCGCACACCGCAACTGGCCGAATTCGTCCTTCAGCGCGAAGTAGCAATGCCCGCTGCCGGCGCGAGAAAAGCCGGAGATTTCCCCCCGCACGATGACTGGGTTGAAGCGCGCATCCAGCGAATCCGCGACCGCTCGGCACAGCGCTCCAACAGCCCAGACTCGGCCTCCTGACGCAGGTGTTTGCTCACGTTCGTTCATGCCCAGACCGCTTTTCGCATCACGATTCGTCCACAAGCGGCCCCATGGTCGCCACAACGACCCCAGGGTCTGCAGCAAGAGCGCATGTCCTCGTGCAAGTTATTGATTTTATTGGAAAAAGTACTGCTCAATTTTCGGTCTAATCATCGAAACGCCCAGCCGACGCGGGTCCGGGCGAGTTGCTCTGCGTGTTAGTCACAAAGTTATCCACAGATTGTGTGCGTCTTCGCCTACGTGAAAGACAGGTCGGGAAGGCGAGCCGGCTCGGTGGATAATCGCCGCGCATTTGCAGTCCATGGGCCGGAGGAATTCTTGTTTTCCATCATAGTTGCTGCGGGTTGGCCGATTTGGCCTCTGCTCGCTTGTTCGGTGATCGGGCTAGCGCTCGTCATTGAGAGATTCACCAGCTTGAAGACCTCCCGGGTCTTGCCTCCCAAGTTGCTCGACGAGGCCATCACGGTGTCGCGCACTTCGATCCCCGGTCCGGATGTGGTGACCAAGCTGGAAAAGAACTCCGGACTCGGCGAGGTGCTGGCTGCAGGTTTTCGCGCGCTCAACACCAATCCGCTCTCGAGCGAAGACGACCTGCGTGTTTCCATGGAGGCAGCCGGACGCGTCGTGGCTCATCGGCTCGAACGCTACCTGCCCGCGCTGGCGACGATCGCATCGGCCGCACCGTTGCTCGGCCTCCTTGGCACCGTGATCGGCATGATCGAGATCTTCGGCTCGCAGTCTCCGTCGAACGGCGCGGTCGGATCGGGCAATCCGGCGCAGCTTGCGCACGGGATTTCCATTGCGCTCTACAACACCGCCTTCGGGCTCATCATCGCGATTCCGGCGCTGATCTTCTGGCGCTATTTCCGCAGCCGGGTTGACGAGTACCTGCTGAATCTCGAATTGGCCGGCGAACGCTTTGCTCGCCATCTGAACACGTTACGCCGATGAGAATGCATTTCCGCCACGGGTCGCGCGATGAGCCCGAGATCAACCTGATCCCGTTCATCGATGTGCTGCTGGTCGTGCTGATCTTCCTGATGCTGTCGACCACCTACAGCAAGTTTACGGAGATGCAGTTGCGTCTGCCGGTGGCTGATGTGGAGGCGCAGCGGGACTACCCGAAGGAAGTGATCGTCGCCGTGTCCTCCGACGGGCGCTATTCAATCAACAAGAACGTGCTGCCTGACCGCAGTGTCGAAGCGGTCGCCGTGGCGCTTGCGGCGGCTTCCGGAGGTGCGAGGGACAACGTCGTGATCATCAGCGCCGACGCCAATGCCTCCCATCAATCCGTGATCACGGTGATGGAAGCGGCCCGCCGGGCCGGCTTGGTGCAGATCACTTTCGCCACCCAATCGGCCGCACAGGCGGGACGCTAGCCTTGGGCTCGTTGCGCCAGGCTTGGCTGCAACGCGGCGTGCTGGCGCGACTGCTGTGGCCGCTGTCAATGCTGTTCGGCGCGCTGGCTGGCATTCGACGCGCGCTCTACCGAACGGGCCTCCTACAGACCGAGCGGGTCCGCGTGCCAGTCGTCGTCGTCGGCAACGTGATCGCCGGTGGATCCGGCAAGACGCCCGTCGTGATGGCCATCGTTCGACACCTCCGGGCGCGCGGCATCATGGCCGGCGTCGTGTCTCGCGGCTATGGAAGAGCGACCGACGACTGCCGCGAGGTGCTCGATGACTCCGACCCGCGCGACGTGGGGGACGAGCCAGCGCTGATCCGGCATTCGACCAGGGCGCCGGTCTTCGTCGCACGAAAGCGGATCGAAGCGGCTCGTGCCCTGCTCGAGCGGCATCCGGACACTCAAGTCATCGTGAGCGACGACGGACTCCAGCACCTTGCGCTCGCACGCGATATCGAGATCTGCGTCTTCGACGACCGCGGCGTGGGCAACGGCTGGCTCCTGCCTGCGGGCATGCTGCGCGAGCAGTGGCCGCGCCGCTGCGACCTGGTGATCCACACGGGCGCACAGCCCGCGTTTCACGGCTTCACCGTGCGAAAGTCACTTGCCGAGTACGCTTTGCGCCGCGATGGCAGACGGGTGCCGCTCGAATCGCTGACCGATCGGAAGCTGATTGCCGTCGCCGCCATCGCGAAGCCCGAGGCCTTCTTCCAGATGCTGAAGGATCGATCGCTGATGCCGGCGCAATGCATCGCACTGCCCGACCACCACGATTTCGATGACTGGGCTTTGCCGACGGACAGCGGCCAGACGCTGATCTGCACCGAAAAAGACGCAGTGAAACTATGGCGCAAGGCACCCGACGCCTTGGCCGTGCCGCTTGTCTTCGAACCCTCTGCCGCCTTCTTTACGGCGCTCGACGCAAAGCTATCATCGCTCGATGGACACCAAGCTGCTTGAATTGCTCGTCTGCCCCGTGACCAAAGGGCCGCTCACCTGGAACGCCGAAAAGCAGGAGCTTTCGTCGCGCAGCGCCCGCCTCGCCTACCCCGTGCGCGACGGCATTCCGGTGCTGCTCGAAACCGAAGCGCGCACGTTGACCGACGAAGAGCTGGGCCTTTGAACACCCCCTTCACCGTTCTGATTCCCGCGCGGCTCGCTTCGACGCGCCTGCCAGACAAGCCCCTGGCCGACATCGCCGGCCTGCCGATGGTGGTGCGGGTCGCCCAGCGCGCCATGGAATCCGGCGCCGAGCGCGTCGTGGTGGCTGGCGACGATCCTCGCATCGTCGCCGCCTGCGAAGCGCACGGCGTTCAGGCTCTTCTCACGCGCACGGATCACGCCAGCGGCAGCGATCGCCTTGCCGAAGCGTGCACGCAGCTTGGCTTGGCAGACAACGCGATCATCGTGAATGTGCAAGGCGACGAACCGCTGATCGAGCCCTCCTTGATCGACGCCGTGGCGCAGACGCTGGCGGAGCATCCGGACGCGGCCATGAGCACGGCTGCCCATGCCATCGATTCACCCGAGGAGTTCGCCAATCCGAATGTCGTGAAAACGGTGCTCGACGCGAACGGCAACGCGCTCTATTTCAGCCGCGCACCGATTCCGTGGTGGCGCGACGGTTTCGCGGAGAAGGGTATGAAGGCCGTGCCGACCTCGCCGCCAGCCCTGCGGCACATCGGCATCTATGGCTACCGCGCAGGCTTCGTCCGCGCGTTTCCCGGCCTGCCTCCGGCGCCGATCGAGGCGACCGAGGCCCTGGAACAGCTCCGCGCGCTGTGGCACGGCCATCGGATCGCCGTGCACGTCAGTTCGCATGCGCCCGGGCCCGGCATCGACACGCCCGAAGACCTCGCACGCGTTCGCGCCCTGCTCGCAGCTGCCTAGTTTGAGCCCGTGCCCAGGCCCGAGTAGCTCGGGGGCGCATGCTATCCTCGAAGCAACTCCGCCCAGTGGCGTCCTTCGGGGCGTCCATGGGCGCGACAGAAAATCAAAGAACCTTCCGAGGACACCATGAGACTGATTTTGTTGGGCGCCCCCGGGGCAGGCAAGGGCACGCAGGCGGCCTACATTTGCCAGAAGTACGGCATCCCCCAGATTTCCACTGGCGACATGCTGCGTGCCGCCGTCAAGGCCGGCACGCCGCTCGGGCTCCAGGCCCAGGCCGTCATGGCATCGGGCGCCCTTGTGAGCGACGACCTGATCATCAATCTCGTCAAGGAACGCATCGCGCAGCCGGATTGTGCCCAGGGCTTCCTCTTCGATGGCTTTCCCCGCACGATTCCTCAGGCCGAAGCCATGCGCTCGGCCGGCGTCAAGCTCGACTACGTGCTCGAGATCGACGTGCCCTTCGCCGACATCATCGAGCGCATGAGTGGTCGCCGCTCGCACCCGGCGTCGGGGCGCATCTATCACGTGAAATTCAACCCACCGAAGGCCGAAGGCAAGGACGACCTCACAGGTGAAGACCTGATCCAGCGCGAAGACGACAAGGAAGAGACGGTGCGCAAGCGCCTCGAGGTCTACAGCCAACAGACCCGGCCGCTGGTCGACTACTACTCGAACTGGGCCAAGGCCGAGCCCGCCGCGGCGCCCAAATACCGTGGCATCAGCGGTGTCGGCACTGTCGACGAGATCACGCAGCGCGCGCTCGCCGCACTGAACAGCTGATCAGGCCGGGCTGGAACGCAGCCCATAGGCCTTGCCGTCGACGAACAGGTACTCGACGCGCATCACGGCATCCCCCTTCTCGTCCTTGGAAGTGAAGCCCACCGCGGAGATGCGGGTGCCGGGCTTGATCTCCTGGACTTTCCAGGCTTCCATGCGCGTGAGCGGCGCCAGTTCAAGCTCCCATTGGCGATCGTTGCGGCGGGGCACGGTCGCCTTGGCAAGCAGGCCGGGCCCATCGACGGGCGCGCTCTGCGCAGGCAGCGGACGCTTCGCGAGGTCTGCCGGCACCTTGAGATCCGGGGACACCTCGATCATCAATTCGGCGTGCGGGTTCTGCCAGCGCGCGCTCACGACCCGGCCCTCCAGGTAGAGCGGGCGGTCCTGATCAAAGCTGCTCCAGCCATGGTGCGACCAGGCAGGCGGCATCACGACGGCAGTCGAAGCAGCGGCAGCGGCCAATACGAGGCAGCGACGTTTCATGCGGAAGCTCCTTTCAATAGGCGATCCATCGGCCGCAAAAGATCACGGCCAGCCAGATCGCAGTGGACGACAACATTTGTACCCGCGCCATCAAGTCGAGTTTGAGCAACGAGCCACGCGCATGAAACCACAGGGCGTTGCAGCCGGCCAATAGCAGCAATCCCATCTTGATCAAGAATGCCCGGTTGGCCAGCAACTCCGCCGGCTGTGTGGCGAACATCAACGAGCCACTGGCCGCCGCCAGTGCAAAGCCGGACAAGGCGATGGTCAACGACAGTTTGGCAAGGCCGTGCACCGGCAGCACGACGGCGCGTCCGAAAACGCGCGCCTCGAGCGCGACCAGATTGCCCACGAGGAGCGCGATCCCGACGATGTGCACGACCTCCAGCGCCGGATAGGCCCAGGGAGTCGATTGCAGCGCGTCGAACATGGATCAGGCGGAGCGCTCGCCCGACAGCAATTCCAGCATCAGCGCGATGCGCGCCTTGACCGGCGTCAGGGCACCCGCATCGCGCAAGACTTCCCATTCCCTTGGGAGGATGCGCCCCTGCGAGCATCGGGTCGCGCGAACGACGGCGACACCTTCCGCTTGCGCACGCAGCGCGGCAGCTTCGAGCGCATGGTGCAATGTGCCGTTCCCCGTCGCAGCAAGGACTAGCCCCTGGATGGCATCCGCGCGACCCAGCCTGCGCTCCCGCACCAGCGCATCCACGATCGCGCCGCGCGCGTCGGCGTGGCTCACCAGAATTTCCACGCGAGGCCAGGATTCGGCGCCTGCCATTCGCTCGAAGGCGAGCCGCACGGACCCGGTCGGCGCCGGCCAGTTTCTGAGCACCCGCAAGGCCCCCTCCTCGACGTACGCCACCGGCCCCGCATCACCCGAGTCGAATGCATCGAGCCGGTACGTGTGGATCTTTTGAACATCGAGCGCGCTGTGCACCGTACCCGCACAAACGACGACGGCCCCCTGCACGCCTGGCGTGGACGCCACGACGACAGCATCCCGCACGTTCTGGGGACCGTCAGGCGCCAGCGCGGTGGACGGCCGCATGGCACAGGTCAAGACCACCGGCTTCGACGGCGCCAGGACCGACTGGAGGAAAAAGGCCGTCTCCTCCAAGGTATCCGTACCATGGGTGATGACGATGCCCGCCACTCCGGGTTCCGCGAGCCAATGGGCACAACGCAGGGCCAGCGTTTGCCAGATGGCAAAAGACATGTCCTTGCTATCGATCTGCGCAACCTGCTCTGCCAACAACAAAACGCCGTCTGGCGCGTCGATACTGCCCAGCAGTTCGGCCACGCCTACCTCGCCGGCCTTGTAGCCGATGTTGTCGCCCGCAGTCGAAGCACGGCCGGCAATCGTGCCCCCCGTGCCCAGAACGATCACTCGGCGCTCGTCTTTTCCCATGCTCTCGGCCATCACTTGCCAACTTCCAGAAACTGGTTAAAAATACAGGTACTGGATATTCAGCCAGTGCCCGTCAGGAGCCAACATGCAGTTCGCAGTGAAGCTTACCGCCCGCCAGCAGCAAATTCTGGACTTGATCCAAAGCGCCATCGCACGCACCGGAGCCCCTCCCACACGCGCCGAGATCGCCGCCGAACTCGGGTTCAAGTCCGCCAACGCTGCCGAGGAACACCTGCAAGCACTCGCGCGCAAGGGAGTCATCGAGCTTGTGAGCGGCACCTCCCGCGGCATCCGGCTCAAGGGCGACGCCCTGCGCTCCCTCAACGAGTCCCGCAACAACCAGTTCTCCCTGTCGCTGCCAGGCATGGCGCAACTCGCGCTGCCGTTGATTGGCCGCGTGGCGGCCGGCTCGCCCATCCTCGCGCAGGAACATGTCGATCAGACCTACTACGTCGAGAACACGCTGTTCCAGCGCCAGCCCGACTACCTCCTCAAAGTGCGCGGCATGTCGATGCGGGACGCCGGCATCATGGACGGCGATCTGCTTGCGGTTCAAGCCACCAAGGAAGCCCGAAACGGCCAGATCGTCGTGGCCCGGCTGGGCGATGAGGTCACGGTCAAGCGCCTCAAGCGCAACAAGCAAGTCATCGAGTTGCATGCTGAAAACCCCGATTACCCCACCATAGTCGTCCAACCGGGCGAGCCCTTCGAAATCGAAGGCCTGGCGGTTGGTCTGATCCGCAACACCATGCTGATGTAGGGCTTTGAATCACCCGGCCGCGACAGGTGGCGGGCGTATGGCGAAGAGCCATCACCCTGTCGAGGCCCATGAAATCAATCCTGCCTATGTTCAATCTCTGACCTTTGGAGTTCACATGGGAATCGCCCTGCTCAGCATCGTTGATTTGTTCACCCCTTTGCAATCGCTGGCCAGCCGCTGGATGCCGGCGCGCAGTTCGCGTCGCATCAGTTCGCCGGGCCTGCGCTATGTCGGGGTTCGTCCAAGCTGCGGCGGGCGGCAGTCGGCCACTGTGCAAGCCAGCGCGCCCACCGCGCGGCCTTTGCGCGTGGTACGCATGGTCGATGCGCAGCAGCCGGGCTGCCATCAGAGCCGTGTCGTGATTTCGGGCCGGATGGCCGATGTCTGCGCGGAGCTCGACAGGCTCGTGGCGCTCGAGGCAGCCGGCACACCCCTGCAGTCCAACCATACACATTGAAGACCCGGACGCTTCCGCGTCGAACGAGCGCAATGCGTCCTTCGGCACCGCTGTTCGTCACCGCAACGTACGGCGCGTGCAACAGCAAAGCAACGCGCCGGCACAGCAGGTCGATGGTGCGAGGCACAATGGCACGCCATGAACATTGTGATCCTCGACGACTATCAGGATGCGGTGCGCAAGCTGCAGTGCGCTGCCAAGCTCGATGCGTATGCCGCCAAGGTGTACACCAACACGGTCAAGGGCATTGGACAGCTCTCGGTGCGGCTCAAGGACGCCGACGTGATCGTGCTGATCCGCGAGCGCACTCACATCTCCCGGCAGCTCATCGAGAAGCTGCCCAAGCTCAAGCTCATTTCGCAGACGGGTCGGGTTGGCAGTCATATCGACGTGAACGCCTGTACGGAACAAGGCGTTGCGGTGGCGGAAGGCACGGGGTCGCCGCTGGCACCTGCCGAGCTGACCTGGGCATTGATCATGGCCGCCATGCGTCGCCTGCCGCAGTACATCAGCAACCTCAAGCACGGCGCATGGCAGCAATCGGGCCTCAAGTCGGGGTCGATGCCGCCGAACTTCGGGCTTGGCTCTGTGCTCAAGGGCAAGACGCTGTGCATCTGGGGCTACGGGCGTATCGGCCAGCTGGTCGCGCGCTACGGCCAGGCTTTCGGTATGCAGGTGATGATCTGGGGGCGCGAGCAGAGCTGCGCCAGGGCAAGGTCCGACGGCTTCCAGATTGCCCCGAGCCGGGAGGCGTTTTTCGCCGCGGCTGATGTGATGTCGGTTCATCTGCGGCTCACGGAGGAAACGCGAGGCCTGGTGACGCTCGAGGATCTTTCCCGAATGAAGCCGACCGCCCTGTTCGTGAACACGTCGCGGGCGGAACTGGTCGAGCAGGACGCTCTTCTCGCAGCTCTCAATCGCGGACGGCCCGGTCTGGCAGCGGTCGACGTCTTCGAGAGTGAACCACCGCTGCAGGGTCACGCCCTCCTCCGACTGGAGAACTGCATCTGCACCCCGCACATCGGCTACGTCGAGCAGGACAGCTACGAGATGTACTTCGGTCAGGCTTTCGACAACGTCGTCAGCTTCATCAAGGGCAATCCGACCAACATCGTCAATCCCGGCGCACTGCAGGTCCGCCGTTGAAACGGCCTGCGCTGCCGGCCGCCCTGTGGGCCCTGCTGGCAGGCAACTTCGTGATCGGCACGGGCGTGATGGTCGTGCCTGGCACGCTCAACGAACTCAGCACGTCGCTTCAGGTCAGCGCGGCAACGGCTGGCCAGTTGATCACGGTCGGCGCGATCGTGATGTGCCTGGGCGCCCCTTTGCTTGCCGCCGTGGTCGCCGGCTGGGACCGCCGGGTGCTGCTGGCCTGCACGATGCTGTGGTACGGCGCGGGACACCTCGTCGCGACGCTGATGCCGAATTTCGGCGGACTGCTACTGGTCCGCATGCTGACGGTCATTGCACCCGCGATCTTCACTCCGCAGGCGGCAGCGTGCGTCGGCTTGCTGGTGCCGCCGGAGCAGCGTGGCCGCGCAGTCACCTTCGTCTTTCTCGGATGGTCGATGGCCTCTGTGCTGGGCCTTCCGATCGGCGCTGTCATTGGCGGCCATTTCGGATGGCGGGCGGCGTTCGCGGTGATCACGGTTCTGTCAGCGGTCAGCGCGATCTGGATCTGGCTGAAGCTTCCCGCGGGCATCCGGCCTGCCGCCCTATCGCGCGAGGCCTGGGGCCGCGTGTTCAAAAGTCCTCTGCTGATGGGCGTGGTCTCCGTCACCGCGCTGCAGGGCGCCGGCCAGTTCGTGCTGTTCAGCTATTTCGCGCCGATTCTGAAGCAGACGCTGGACGCAAGCGCCACCGAGTTGGGCCTCATGTGGGCTTGGTTCGGCGCGTGCGGCCTCGCGGGCAACATGCTGGTGAGCCGGCACATCGACCGCGTGGGTGCGCCGCGCATGGTGCTGCTCACCACCTCGCTGATCGCACTGAGCCTCCTTCTGTGGCCGCTGGGTGTCACGCTCGTCTGGCTGGCGCTTCTGCTCACCCCCTGGGGCCTGGGCTGCTTCGCGACCAATTCGGCCCAGCAGGCGCGGCTGGTGGCTCTCTCGCCCGCCCTCGCGCCGGGCTCGGTGGCACTGAACAGTTCCGGCATCTACATCGGGCAGGCCGTGGGCGCTGGGGCCGGCGGGTGGTTGTTGGCCCATGAAGCGACCGCGTGGATGAGTTGGGTCGGGCTGGCGACCGTGCTTGCCGCCATAGGTCTCAGCGTCGCAGTGGACAGGGCACAACGCCGCGCCCCTGCGTTCAGCGCTTGATGATCGGTCGCGGCGCGATCTCGGCCTCGGTGTTCGGGTCGAACAACTCGAAGTCGATCACGTGCGGATCTGTCGAAGGCGCGGGAGGCGGCTTCGGGGACTCGATCGGCGTCGGCATGGTCTCGTAAGCCGTCTTGTCGAATTCGGCGAAGTCCAGTTCGAGATCGGGCTTGACGCGCTGCGGCGTCTCGTCTGCGGAAGGCATCGGGACCGGTGTATCGGGGACCATCACCGTGTCGTGGTGCAGTCCATCGTCGATCGAGCCGTAGATCGAGGGGGCCACCACCTGGTCGTCGTATATGGCCGGCGGCTGGGTGTCGACCTCGATGGGCGCGGTCGCTGTCGGCAGATCGTCGTGCGTGTCGACGAACGAATGCGGAGTGACCGGTGCAGGCGGTGCGCTGTCCGGATCGATCACTTCTTTCGCCACAGCGTAGAGGAGAAGGAGTTCCTGGTAGGCGGCGAGGTCGAACGCACCCTCTTCGTGGACGCCAGGCTTGCGGAAAATCAGTTCCTCGATCAGCGCGAGGGTGCCCGGCGCGGGCCATTGCGACTCGATGCGCGCCAAAGCGCTGCGGTAGTGTTCCAGACCTCTGCCCGTTTCGGCGAAATGCTCGAAGGCCGGCACATCGGCATTGAAGGCGCGCTCGAACTCTTCCGCCAACCTCGCATAGTCTTCCTTGCGGTCGAGCGTATGGAAGATGCGCAACAGGTCGAGGTAAGCGAGAGCGCTGGTCCCGGGATTGGCGGCGATGTGCTCGCGCAGCACCGCGATCGCCTGGTCGTGCTGGCCGAGCGAAAGGAAGAAATCCGATTGCTGCTGCACGTCGAACAGTTCTTCGGTGTTGACCGGCCGCACCGGGGCGTTGTCGAAAGTGCGAGCCGGGTGCGCCACGGGCTCGTCGAAGCCGCTGTCGAGAGCGTTCGGCTCGAGCGGCGCAAACGGCGTCGGCACGAAGGTCCTGCCCGTGCTGGCGCTGCGTCGCGAAGGAGGCGGGTCCGGCTCGGAGTCCAAATCCATCTCGTCGTCCAGCAGGCCCCGTTGCGGATGGAGGCGCCTGCGTGCGCCGTCGCCCTTCGGAGGCGGCGCTTCACCCCACCAGGCGGGCACGGCCGGGCGCCGCGCCAGCCGCCACAACAGCAACATGCCGATGAGAGCCAGCAGCAGCAAGACGATCAAGGTGTAGACGAGCGGATTGCGGAACTGGCTTTCGCGCGCCTGGGCCAGTTCGCTGCGCAACTCGTTGAGCGCGCGCTGGTTCTGCGCGGTCTGCTCGCGCAATGCGGCGAGCGTGGCGTCCATGTCCTTTGCACGCTGGGCCTCACGCTGCGCCTCTTGCGGCTGCGGATTCATCGCGTTCCAAAGGGCCGCTGCAGCAGCACGCCGCCCGAGATCCTCCACAGGGGGCAGCGTCAGTTCCTTCGCGGTCTTGAGGCCGGCTTCCCTGGTGGATTGCGGCTCCAGCGCCTCCACGCGAAGCCGCGATGCGCCTGTCGCCGGTTCTTGTTTAGGCGCTTGCACCGGTGATGCGGGCGTCGCCGGAGCGACCTTCGGAGTGGCGGGGGGCCGCGCAACGGGCGTTCGCCGTGGCGCGACCGGTGCGGCGATGGCGGGTGGGCGGCGCGGTGCCTGCGCTTCGGCATCAGGCGCCGATGCTGGATCCCGCGGCGGGACGGCGCGCTGTGCTGTCCTGGTACCGGAACCGTCCGATGAGGACGAGCCCCCGCTTGCATTGCGCGAAACTCCGCGCGCAGCGGGCCGTGCGACCGGAGCCGTGTCCGATGAAGAGCGAGCGGCAGAAGGCGCAACGACACCCGGCAGCGACACATCGGTGGGCACATCGGCGAGCAGAACGTAGCTGCGCGTCGACTTCATGTCGCAGCCGGCCCGCACCGTGACGGTGACCACCGGCTCCTCCATCGGAACGGTGGAGCGAATGCGCATGTTCGGATTGCCAGGACCTGCGCCGGGGTCGAGGGATACAGTCACGCGGCGATCGGGGATCGGGGTGTCGCCCTGGAGGACACTGGCCTCGAGGCACAGGGACCCGCCCGCCTCCACGGAGTCGAGCGTGAGTGGGATCACCACGTCCATCGGCTTGCCGATCCAGACGGCACCCTGCGGTCGACCGATCGTCAACGCGGATGATTCAAGGGCCAGCCCGAGGAGAAACAGGCTCGCCGCTAAGCGTGGGGACTGCAAAATGGGCTGCAATGGCAATCTAAAGTTGACACATTCTGACATGAGGGTCAGAGCCGATCTTTCAGAGAGAGACAATTATCAAATGACTGTGAATTTTTCCAACATAGGTGTGATCGGCGCTGGCGCCATGGGACGAGGCATTGCGCAGATCGCAGCGCAGGCCGGAAGCGAGGTTTTGCTGCTCGACAGCTTCGATGGCGCAGCGGCGCGCGGACGCGATGCCGTCCTCGCCCAATGGCAAAAGCAGCATGAGAAAGGCAAGCTGGACGCAGCGCAGCGCGACGTGCTGTCGGCACGCGTCCGTGCGGTCGATTCGATGGAGGCGCTCGCCGGCTGCGACCTGGTCATCGAGGCCGTGGTCGAAGACCTGGAGGTCAAGCGCAAGCTCTTCAAGGAACTGGAGGGGGTCGTTTCGACCTCGGCCACGCTGGCCACGAACACGTCGTCGCTGTCCGTCACCGCCATCGCGGCGGCGATGAAGCATCCCGAGCGCATGGCGGGGTTCCATTTCTTCAACCCCGTGCCGCTGATGAAAGTCGTGGAGGTCGTGGCCGGCTTCAAGACGGAAGCCGAGGTCTGCACGCGGCTCGCCGGCTATGGCACGCAGATGGGTCACAGCGCAGTGCAGGCGAAGGACACGCCTGGCTTCATCGTGAACCACGCGGGACGCGGCTATGGTACGGAGGCGCTGCGCATCGTCGGCGAAGGCGTGGCTGACTTCGCGACGATCGACCGCATCCTGAAGGACCAGGCCGGCTTTCGGCTCGGACCTTTCGAGTTGCTGGACCTGACGGCGCTCGACGTGTCGCATCCGGTGATGGAGTCCATCTACCGCCAGTACTACGAGGAGCCGCGCTACCGCCCCAGCGTGATCACGGCGCAGCGTCTCGCCGCGGGTGCGCTGGGCCGCAAGACCGGTGAAGGCTTCTATCGCTATGCCGACGGCGCGATGCAGCAGCTCCCGGAGCCGCCTGTGCCGACGGTCGATTCGACACCGTCGGTCTGGGTATCGCCGCGCGCGGCACGCCGACCCGAACTGCTGCGGCTCATCCACGCCCTGGGCGCTCAACTCGAAAGCGGCGCGACGCCTTCCAGCGCGGCGCTGATCCTGGTCGCGCCGCTCGGCTTCGACGTGACGACCGTGGCCGCGGTCGAGCGGCTGGACGCGACGCGCACGATCGGCATCGACATGATGGTCGACGACGCGGCAACCAAGCGCCGCGTGCTCGCCACCAACCCCGCGACCCGGCGCGACATGCGCGATGCGGCGCATGCACTGTTCGCGCGCGACGGCAAGGCCGTCAGCGTGATCCGTGACAGCGGGGGCTTCGTCACCCAGCGCGTGGTCGCGACCATCGTGAACATCGCGTGCGACATGTGCCAGCAAGGCGTCTGCTCGCCGGCCGACCTCGACACCGCCGTGCGCCTCGGGCTCGGCTATCCGCAAGGGCCGTTGGCCATGGGCGACCTGTACGGCCCGACAAACATGCTCGAAGTGTTGTTCAACCTCCAGACCGTCTACGGCGATCCCCGCTATCGCCCGAGCCCGTGGCTGCGCCGCCGCGGCGCTCTCGGCCTGAGCCTCACCCATGAAGAAGAGTAAGAGACACCCATGACCGCAGAACTGAAAAGCACGACCGAGGGCAGCACGATGGTGCTCACGCTCTCCAATCCCTCGCAACGCAACGCACTGGGCCCCGAGATGTATGCCGCTGGCATCGAGGCGCTCAATGGCGCCGAGAACAGCGACGAGATCCGCAGCGTGATCCTCGTGGGCGAAGGCAAGTGGTTCTGTGCCGGCGGCTCGCTGCAGCGCCTGTCGGCCAACCGCGACCGCGAGCCGGCGGTGCAGGCCGAGAGCATCGAGGCATTGCATACCTGGGTCGATTCGATCCGCACCTTTCCCAAGCCTGTCATCGCAGCGGTCGAAGGCGCGGCGGCCGGTGCAGGCTTCTCGCTGGCATTGGCCTGCGACTTCGTCGTCTCGGCGCGCGATGCGGTGTTCGCCGCCTCGTACAGCAATGTCGCGCTTTCGCCGGATGGCGGACTGAGCTGGCATCTCGGGCGGGCGCTGCCACGCCAGTTGGCCAGCGAATGGCTCATGCTGGGCGAACGCCTCGATGCGTCCCGCCTGCATGCGCTTGGATTGGTCAACGAGATCACCGAGAGCGGCCAGGCCTTGACTGCTGCACTCGCCATCGCCGGCAAGCTCAACGCCCGAGCGCCGAACGCACTGGCCAGCATCAAGGAACTGCTCAGCGAAGCGCGGGGCACGACGCTCGTTTCGCAGCTGTCGCAGGAGCGCGATCACTTCGTGCGTAATCTGCATCATGCCAACGCTGGCATCGGTATCGCCGCATTCCTCTCGAAGCAGACGCCGCGCTACGAATGACGGGCGCGTCGCTCCCGCGACAACCCCTAGCTTTTCAGTCACCGACAGGACAGTCCATGGACGACCCCATTCTTACCATCGAAGAACGTGAAGCGATCAACGGTGGTCGCTGGTTCTCTTCTCTTTCACCATCACTGCGCCACGACATCCTCCGATGTGCTTTCGTCAAACGCTACAAGGACGGCGAACTGATCGCCGCTCGCGGCGATCCGCCGGAGCAATGGATCGCCTGCGCGAAGGGCGCGGTGCGGGTGAGTTCGACGGCCGTGTCGGGCAAGCAGGTGACGCTGACTTACGTGGAGCCGGGCATCTGGTTCGGCGACGTGGCGATGTTCGATGGGGACAGGCGCACGCACGATGCCTATGCGCATGGCGACTCCACGATCCTCTGCGTCGCGCGTGCGGACTTCCAGAAGATCCTTGCGAATCACGTCGAGCTCTACGAAGCGCTGATGCGCCTGCAGGCACGACGCATTCGCCAGCTGTTCGGACTGGTGGAGGATCTCAACACCCTGCCCTTGCGCGCACGGCTGGCCAAGCAGCTCATCCACCTGGTTCGCAGCTACGGGGTGCCGAGCCTCGCGGACGGCAGTCAGATGCGCATCGGCCTGCATCTCGCTCAGGAAGAACTTGCGCAATTGCTTGGCGCCTCGCGCCAACGCGTCAACCAGGAACTGAAGGCCATGGAGCGCGAAGAAGCGATCCGCATCGAGCCGGGCGGCCTGGTGGTGCTGGACCGCGCCGCACTGATGCGCATCTCCGAAGCAGACGACCAATAAATCCAGAGACATCGAGAGACATGACCCAGGACTTCGACAACTTCGTCGGCACGCGTGCCGTTTCCCAGCAGCACCTCGTCGACATCGATGTGCTGACCGCATGGCTCGAGAAGAATCTCGATGGGTTCAAGGGACCGCTCACGGTCGAGATGTTCAAGGGCGGGCAGTCCAACCCGACCTACAAGCTCATCACGCCCTCGCAAAGCTACGTGATGCGCGCGAAGCCGGGGCCGGTCGCCAAGCTGCTGCCTTCTGCGCACGCAGTCGAGCGCGAGTTCAAGGTCATGAGCGGCCTCGCAGGCACCGATGTGCCGGTTCCGCGGATGTACTGCCTGTGCGAAGACGAAGCCGTGATCGGCCGCGCCTTCTACGTGATGGAGTTCATGGCCGGCCGCGTGCTGTGGGATCAGTCCCTCCCCGACATGGACCACGCCGGGCGCGCCGCCATCTATGACGAGATGAACCGCGTCATCTCGGCGCTGCACACGGTGAAGTTCGCCGAACGCGGCTTGGCCGACTACGGCAAGCCCGGAAACTACTTCGAACGCCAGATCGGACGCTGGAGCAAGCAGTACGTCGCATCGATCACGCAGCCGATCCCCGAGATGGATCGCCTGATGGAGTGGCTGCCGGCCCACATCCCGGCCAGTGCACGCGACGAGAAGATGAGTTCGATCGTGCACGGCGACTTCCGTCTCGACAACCTGATGTTCCACCCCACGGAGCCGCGTGCGATTGCCGTGCTCGACTGGGAACTGTCGACGCTCGGTCATCCGCTGGCCGACTTCAGTTACCACTGCATGGCCTGGCACATCCCGCACGCGATGTCACGCGGCGTCGGCGGCCTCGACCTGAAGAGCCTCGGCATCCCGACGGAGAGCGAATACATCCAGCGCTATTGCGACCGTACCGGCCTGACGACGCCGGAAGCGCTCGCGCCGGACTGGAACTTCTACCTGGCCTACAACCTGTTCCGCATCGCGGCGATTCTGCAAGGCATCGCCAAGCGGGTCGAGGCCGGGACCGCATCGAGCGAACAAGCCGTGGCCTCGGGCCGCGGCGCGCGACCGATGGCCGAAATGGCCTGGCAATTCGCCAAGAAAGCATGATTGGCGCGGCAGCGGCCGCCTGACATTCCACCCACCTGGAGAAGACATGGACTTCGAATACTCGGCCAAAACCAAAGAGCTTCAAAAGCGCGTCAGCGCTTTCATGGAAGACCACATCTACCCCGCCGAGGCCGCGTACTCGGCAGAGTTGGCGGCGAACACCGCCGCCGGCAAGCGCTGGACCGCGCTCGAGACCGTCGAAAAGGTCAAGACCAAGGCCAAGGCCCAGGGTCTGTGGAATCTGTTCCTGCCGGTCGATAGCGCTGCCGCATCGGGCTACGAAGGCGCCGGCCTCACCAACCAGGAATACGCGCCGCTGGCCGAGATCATGGGGCGGGTGCCATGGGCCAGCGAGGCCTTCAACTGCTCGGCGCCCGACACCGGCAATATGGAGACCATCGCACGCTACGGGTCCGACGAGATCAAGTCGCGCTGGCTCAAACCGCTGCTCGAAGGCGAGATCCGCTCGGCCTTCGCCATGACCGAGCCTGATGTAGCGTCCAGCGATGCAACCAACATCTCCACCCGCATCGAACGCCAGGGTGACGAATACGTGATCAACGGCCACAAGTGGTGGATTTCCGGCGCGGCCGATCCCCGGTGCAAGGTCTTCATCACCATGGGCAAGTCGGAGCCCGACGCGCCCCGCCACTCCCAGCAGAGCATGGTCATCGTGCCGGCCGACGCCAAGGGCATCCGCATCGTGCGCCCGCTCAACGTGATGGGCTATGACGACGCGCCTCACGGCCACGTCGAGATGTACTTCGAGAACGTTCGCGTGCCCGTGGGCAACATTCTGCTGGGCGAAGGCCGCGGCTTCGAGATCGCCCAAGGCCGCCTCGGCCCGGGACGGATTCACCACTGCATGCGCCTGATCGGCCTGGCGGAACGCGCGCTCGAACTGATGTGCAAGCGCGCCTCCTCGCGCGTGGCCTTCGGCAAGACCGTCGCATCGCAGACCGTGACGCAGGAACGCATCGCCGAAGCGCGCTGCAAGATCGACATGGCACGCCTGCTGACGCTCAAGGCCGCATGGCTGATGGACGTGGCCGGCAACAAGGTCGCCAAGACCGAGATCGCGATGATCAAGGTGGTCGCACCGAGCATGGCCTGCCAGGTGATCGACTGGGCGATGCAGGTGCACGGCGGCGGCGGCATGTGCGACGACTTCCCGCTCGCCTACGCCTACGCCGGCGCCCGCACGCTGCGTTTCGCGGATGGCCCGGACGAAGTGCACCGCAATGCGATTGCGAAGTGGGAGTTGGGCAAGTACGCACCGTCTAAGGGTGACGAGGCGATGCCGGTCACTCGCTTCTGATTCCGGTTTCCCCGATAAAGGCCGCCCGCACCGCAAGGTGCCGGCGGCATTTTTTACAGCTTCTTTTGCAGAAACATCGCGGAGCCGAACGCGGGATCGAGTTGGTAGTTTGCGAAGCCTTCGCGTTCGTAGGCTCGCAGAGCGCTTTGATTGCCTGACAGCACTTCGAGGGTGAGTTTGCAGGCGCCGCGGCTGCGCGCCTCATCTTCCACGCGGGCCAGCATGCGCTGCGTCACCCGCTGCCCCCGATGACTCGCCAACACGACGACGTCGTGGACGTTGACGAGCGGCTTGCAGGCGAAGGTCGAGAAGCCTTCGATGCAATTGATCAACCCGACGGGTTGCTCGCCGTCGTACGCGAGCACGCTGAAGGCTTGCGGCCGCGCGGCCAGGGCTTTGGGCAGCTCCGCGATCACATCGGCAGATAGCGGCGAGCCCCCACCCGCTGGGTCGCACGCATAGGCATCCAGCAGATCGACAACGGCGCGCGCATGCATGGGATTGCGGTAGTCCGCCATCACGATATCGACCATCGCGCTCAACCCTCCTGGACGGCCGCGACCAGGCGTCGCGCGCAGGCTTCGGCTTGCGCTGCGTCACGCGCTTCCACCATGACGCGCAGCAACGGCTCGGTGCCGCTCGCGCGAATCAGCACGCGTCCCGCGTCACCGAGTTCGGCCTCTGCGCGTTGCGTTTCGGCAGCCAGCGAGGCGTTGGATTTCCAATCCTGTCCTTCGGCGAGACGCACATTGATGAGCGTCTGCGGAAACAGCGTCACCCCCACCAGCAGTTCGGCCACGCTCCGGCCGCTGCGCACGCAAGCTTGCAACACCTGCAACGCGCTCACGATGCCGTCGCCCGTCGTGTGGCGATCGAGCGCGAGCAAATGGCCGGAGCCCTCGCCGCCCAGCAGCCAGCGGCGCTTCTCGAGTTCTTCGAGCACATAGCGGTCACCGACCTTCGCTCGGACGAACTCGATGCCCTGCCCTTTCAGCGCCACCTCGACGGCCTTGTTGGTCATCAGGGTACCCACGACGCCGGCAGGCTTCTCGCCGCGCGCGATGCGCTCCATCGCCATCAGGTACAGGAGTTCGTCGCCATTGAACAGGCGACCGCTCGCGTCGACCAGTTGCAACCGGTCTGCGTCTCCATCGAGTGCGATGCCGTACTCGGCACCTTGGGCCTTGACGGCATCGATCAGCGCCTGCGGATGCGTGGCGCCGAAGCCCTTGTTGATGTTCAGGCCGTCGGGCGCACAGCCGATGCTCGTCACCTCGGCGCCCAGTTCATGGAACACGGATGGAGCCACCTGATAGGCCGCACCGTGGGCCGCGTCGATGACGAGCTTGTGGCCGCGCAGGGTCAGGTCGTTCGCGAAGGTGCTCTTGCAGAACTCGATGTAGCGCCCCGGCGCATCGTTGAGGCGCCGCGCCTTGCCCAGGGTCTTGGAGTCGACCCACACCGGTGGCTCCTTCAGGGCTGCCTCGACGGCCAGTTCCCATTCATCGCTGAGCTTGGTGCCGTGGGCGCTGAAGAACTTGATTCCGTTGTCCGGATAAGCGTTGTGGCTTGCACTGATGACCACGCCCAGGCTCGCACGCTGAGCGCGCGTGAGATAGGCCACGCCCGGCGTTGGCAGCGGACCGAGCAGCACCACGTCCACACCCGCGGAGTTGAAGCCCGACTCCAGCGCCGATTCGAGCATGTACCCGGAAATGCGCGTGTCCTTGCCGATCAACACGGTCGGGCGCGATTCCGTCTTCTTCAGCACACGGCCCACGGCGTGCGCGAGACGCAGTACGAAATCGGGAGTGATGGGCGGCTGCCCGACCGTTCCACGAATGCCGTCGGTTCCGAAATATTCTCTTGTCATTGATCTGATACCTGTTGTTGTTGTTTCATCGCGTGCCATACCGCCAACGCGGCAACGGTTTCGCGCACATCGTGCACGCGCAGGATCGCCGCGCCCTGCTCGACGGCCAGCACGGCCGCGGCCACGCTGGGCACCAGGCGTTCGCCTGCTACCTCGATGCCGGTGACTGCGCCAAGCGAAGACTTGCGTGACCATCCGGCCAGGACAGGCCAGCCCGAGACCAGCAACTCGCCCTGGCGTGCGAGCAAAGCGAAATTCTGAGCCACGGTCTTGCCGAAGCCAATGCCCGGATCGAGCACGATGCGGGACGCATCGACGCCAAGCTCCAGCAGCGCCTGAGCCCGCTCGTCCAGGAATGCGCGCACCGCCGGAACCACATCGCCCAGCATCGGAGCCGTCTGCATGGTCTGGGGATCGCGGTGCATGTGCATCAGGCAGACACCGCAAGCGGGATGAGCGGCGACCGCCTGCAGGGCGCCCGGCTGGCGCAACGCCCAGATGTCGTTGACGATGTCCGCACCGAGGTCCAGCACGGCGCGCATCACTTCGGGCTTGTAGGTGTCGACGGAGATGGGCACCTGAAGCTTCACCGCCTCGCGCACCACCGGCAGCACCCGCGCCAGTTCAGCTTCGAGAGGTACGGCCGGGCTGCCCGGGCGCGTTGATTCGCCGCCGATGTCCAGAATGTCCGCGCCCTCGTCGATCAATTGCGCGCAATGACGCACGGCGGCCTCGGTCGAGGCGTGTTCTCCCCCGTCGGAGAACGAATCGGGAGTGACGTTGACGATGCCCATCACCCTCGGCTCTGCCAGATCGATGGCGAAGCGCGCGGTGCGCCAGATCGCCGTCATGCCTCACCCCCACGAAAAAACGGGGCCACAGGCCCCGTTGATTGCCAAAGCATCATGCTCAGGCCACGGTCGGCGCCGGATCGGGATTCACCGCCGGCGTTCCGCCACTGCCGCCGCCGCTGCCCGAGGGCGGAATGCGTGGGGTCCAATCCTTGGGCGGACGCGGCGCGCGGCCGGCCATGATGTCGTCGAGCTGCTCGGTATCGATGGTCTCCCATTCGAGCAAGGCCTTCGCCATCGCGTGCATCTTGTCGCTGTTCTCTTCGATCAGGCGGCGCGCCAGCGCGTACTGTTCGTCGATGATGCGGCGTACCTCGGCATCGACCTTCTGCATGGTCGACTCACTCATGTTGGTGGTCTTGGTGACCGAGCGGCCCAGGAACACTTCGCCTTCGTTCTCGGCATAGACCATCGGGCCCAGCGATTCGGTCATGCCGTAGCGCATCACCATGTCCCGGGCGATCTGGGTGGCACGCTCGAAGTCGTTGCTGGCACCGGTGGTCATCTGGTGCATGAACACCTCTTCGGCGATGCGGCCGCCGAACAGCATGCTGATCTGGTTCAGCATGTATTCGCGGTCGTAGCTGTAGCGGTCCTGCGCAGGCAGGCTCATGGTCACGCCGAGGGCGCGGCCGCGCGGGATGATCGTCACCTTGTGGACCGGGTCGCACTTGGGCAGCAGCTTGCCGATCAGCGCGTGACCGGACTCGTGATAGGCCGTGTTGCGGCGCTCTTCCTCAGGCATGACCATGCTCTTGCGCTCGGGACCCATGAAGATCTTGTCCTTGGCCTTCTCGAAGTCCTGCATCTCGACGACGCGGGCATTGCGGCGGGCCGCCATCAGCGCGGCTTCGTTGCACAGGTTGGCCAGGTCGGCGCCCGACATGCCGGGCGTACCGCGCGCGATGATGCTGGGGTTCACGTCCTGGCCCAGCGGCACCTTGCGCATGTGGACGTTGAGGATCTGCTCGCGGCCGCGGATGTCCGGCAGCGTCACGTACACCTGGCGGTCGAAACGACCCGGGCGAAGCAGTGCGGCGTCGAGGATGTCCGGACGATTGGTTGCTGCCACCACGATCACGCCGAGGTTGGTCTCGAAACCGTCCATCTCGACCAGCATCTGGTTGAGAGTCTGCTCGCGCTCGTCGTTGCCGCCGCCGAGGCCGGCGCCACGCTGACGGCCGACCGCGTCGATTTCATCGATGAAGATGATGCAGGGGGCGTTCTTCTTGGCGTTCTCGAACATGTCGCGCACACGGGCAGCGCCCACGCCGACGAACATTTCCACGAAGTCCGAACCGGAGATGGAGAAGAACGGGACCTTGGCTTCGCCGGCGATGCTCTTCGCGAGCAAGGTCTTGCCGGTGCCAGGAGGGCCGACCAGCAACAGGCCGCGCGGAATGCGGCCGCCGAGCTTCTGGAACTTGGCCGGGTCCTTCAGGAAGTCGACAACTTCCTTCACCTCTTCCTTGGCCTCGTCGCAGCCCGCGACATCGGCGAAGGTGACCTGGTTGCTGTTCTCGTCGAGCATGCGGGCCTTGCTCTTGCCGAAGCTGAACGCACCGCCCTTGCCGCCGCCCTGCATCTGCCGCATGAAGTAGACCCAGACGCCGATCAGCAGCAGCATCGGTCCCCAACTCACGAGCAGCGTCATGAGAAGCGAGCCCTCTTCGCGCGGCTTGACGTCGAATTTGACGTTGTTGGCGATCAGGTCGCCGACCAGGCCGCGGTCGAGGTACGTGGCCGTCGTCCGGATCTTGCGGTCGTCATTGGTGATCGCGACGATCTCGCTGCCGCCTTGGCCTTCCTGGATCGTGGCGCTCTTGATGCGGTTGTTGCGAACTTCCTCGAGGAAGTCGGAATAGCCGATGTTGCCTGCACCGGCAACGCCGCGGGTGTCGAACTGCTTGAACACAGTGAACAACACCATCGCTATGACGAGCCAGACGGCAACTTTAGAAAACCACTGATTGTTCAAACGAAGCTCCAGTCGAAAGCGCGTGGTATGAAAAACAAAAACGCGCTGTGGGCACGCAATTGGCGACCATTTTAGGCTTTTCAACCCGCGAAACAGCCTGATTTCCCTATAGCAGCCATAGGGTGCAAGCGGTTTTAGGTACGACCGTGGGAAGAAAGTCGAGTATCAATTCGTATCCGTTGCCCTGAGGCCGATGCCCACCATGAAGGTTTCGGAAGACTTGTCGCGGGAAGCCTTGGGCTTGATCGGCTTCACAATGCGGAAATTGTCCTTGAAAAGCTTCGTCAGCTCGCTGTAGCCACTGCCGTGGAACAACTTGGCGACCAGCGCCCCTTCAGGCTTCATGTGGTGGTGCGCGAACTCGATCGCAAGCTCGATCAGGTGCGAGACACGCGCGGCGTCCGCGGATGCGATGCCGGACAGGTTGGGTGCCATGTCGGACACGACCACATCGGCCAGCCGGCCGCCCATTGCCTGGGTCAGCCGTTCCAGCACGTCGGCTTCGCGGAAGTCGCCCTGGAGGAAGGTCACGCCCTCGATCGGCTCCATGGGCAGGATGTCGAGCGCGATGATGGTTCCTGCCAACTCGCCCGCGGCTGCACCGCCGGGCGACATGCGGCGCCGGACGTACTGGCTCCAAGCGCCGGGCGTCGAGCCCAGGTCGACGACCAGATGCCCAGGCTTGATCAGCCCGAGCGTCTCGTCGATCTCCTTCAGTTTGTAGGCGGCCCGGGCTCGATAGCCCTCTCGCGTGGCCAGTTTGACGTACGGGTCGTTGATGTGATCATGCAGCCACGCCTTGTTGACCTTCTTGCTTTTCGGTTTGGGATTCATTGACGCTCGATAATACGGGGATGCCCGCCATTCAACTTACCCCTGCGCAGCGCAAGGTGCACCGCTCCGAAGCGCACCATCTGGACCCGATCGTCATGATCGGCGGCGACGGGCTGACGCCGGCCGTCAAGAAAGAAGCCGACGCCGCGCTCAAGGCCCACGGCCTGATCAAGGTGCGTGTGTTTTCCGACGACCGGACTGCCCGCGAAGCCATGCTCCAGACTCTGGCCGACGAACTGGACGCCGCGCCGATCCAGCACATCGGCAAGCTGCTCGTCCTCTGGCGGCCCATTCCCGAAAAGGAAAGGGAAATTGACGAAGACCGCATGCCCGGTCCGCGCGATGTCAAAGTCATCAAGTACAGCAAGCGTGCGGGGCAGCGCCCCGAAATCAAGACCTTGCGCGTTCTTGGCAACCAGCGCTTGACGCCGGGCGGCACGATCAAGCGCGCCAAGGCCCGCAAGCCGCTGTCAGTCAAGAAGCGGCGCCAGGCGGATTGAGGATGCCGAGCGAGACAGCGGCTGGACCGCAGCAGCGGCACATCCTGTGCATGAAGTGGGGCACGAAATACGGGCCCGACTACGTCAATCGGCTCTACGCAATGGTCCGCCGCCATCTGAGTGGCGAGTTCAAGTTCGTGTGCCTGACCGACGACAGCAACGGCATCCGCAGCGAAGTGGAGTGCTTTCCGATCCCGCCCCTGGACCTCGAACTGGCACCGGGACAAGTCGACCGCGCATGGAAGAAACTGACCACCTTCGAGCAGGATCTTCACGGCCTGCGAGGCACGGCGCTCTTTGTCGACCTCGATGTGGTGGTGGTGGGCAGCCTGGACGAATTCTTCGAGTACCGGGGCGAATTCCTGATCATCCACGACTACGAGCGCCCTTGGCGGCGTCGGCGCATCACAGGCAACTCGTCGGTGTACCGCTTCGAACTGGGCGCCCATCCCGACGTGCTGGCCCATTTCCGCCAGAACATGGACGCCGTGCAGGCCGAGTTCCGCAACGAGCAGACCTACCTGTCGGACTTCATGTACCGCAAAGGCAAGCTTGCCTACTGGCCCGAGGCATGGTGCCCGAGCTTCAAGTACCACGGGATTCCGACCTGGCCGACCAACTACTGGCGCGAGCCTTTCGTGCCGGAAGGCGCCAAGATCATGGTCTTTCACGGGGAATGCAACCCGCCAGACGCACTGGCGGGGCGACGCAACCGGCGCTTCCGCTTCATCCGGCCGGCGCGCTGGATCACGCGGTTCTGGAAGGCCTGATCAGGCCTGGCGGCGTCCCATGCGCCAAAGCAGGACGCCGGCACACACCCACTGACCGAGGTACATGGCACTCCCCAGCGAGTGCCAGAGCCTGAGGTTCTCGCGCGCCAGGATTCGCGGCGCGACGGCATATTGCTGCAACAGTGCCAGCAACAGCGCCGTGATGATCAAGAAAATTGCAGCCCGCGCCGGCCCCTCGACGCGGTCGCCGCCTTGTGCCCGGAAATGAACCAGAAGCACCAGGCCGCAAACCAGGGCCACCCAAGTCTGCGCCGCGAACAGCTGCCCGGCGAAATTGCCAGCAACGGCCGGGCTGCCGAGTCGGGCGAAAAGCATCGGCACCACGAGGAATCCGATCGTCGTCAGGCTGCCCCACCAGAAGGCGGCGAGCAACAGGGCGATGCGGTCCTTCATGGCCCCTGCCGGATCAGAGATAGCTGACAGCGACGATCTCATAGCGCTTGATGCCGCCCGGCGCCTGCACTTCCGCGGTATCGCCCTCTTCCTTGCCGATCAATGCGCGCGCGATGGGGCTGGAGACGTTGATCAAGCCCAGCTTCAAGTCGGCTTCATCCTCGCCGACGATCTGGTATTTGACGGCTTCGCCCGACTTCTCGTCCTCGAGTTCGACGGTCGAGCCGAACACGACCTTGCCACCCGCGTCGAGCGCGGCCGGGTCGATGATCTGCGCCGCCGAAAGCTTGCCTTCGATGTCCTGGATACGGCCTTCGATGAAGCCCTGGCGATCCTTGGCAGCTTCGTACTCGGCGTTTTCGCTCAGGTCGCCCTGAGCGCGGGCTTCGGCGATCGAGTTGATGACCCACGGGCGATCGACGGTCTTGAGTCGTTGCAGTTCTTCGCGCAGCTTTTCTGCGCCACGCTTGGTGATGGGAATGGTGGCCACGTTGTTGCTCCAGAAAGCGAAACCGCCGAACGCTGCCGTTCGGCGGTCGATGGGAGTGAAAAGATCAGACGAGCTGGCGTCCGGTCAGCCGGCTCAGGATGGCGAGCGGGCTCGAATCGGGATTGTATTGCCTCGCAGCGGGCAAGTGCAGGGTCTGCTCGAGCATGTACTGGCCCGACATGACGGCGTGCGAAGTCTGGTCGGAAAAGCAGACCCACACCGACCCGGCCGGGAACGCCACGGTCTGCTGGTCGGCGTTCTTCTGGTAGTCCAGGTCGGATTTCATGCCGTCGTGCAATTGCAGCATGAGATGGTCGTACTCGCTGCGCAGCGACTTGGTGACGCGGAGCGCCCGCAGCATCCGCGCCTGCCAGCGCGAATAGGGCTTGGTGCGCGGCAAAAAGCGCCGTGCGACGGTCTCGAAAGGCTCGCCGACCCGCCAAACGCGCGGCGCGCCTTCGGGGTTGGCGTTGGTGAAGACGCGCAGGATCCGCTCGCCGTAGTTGGGGCGCGAAGGAAAGGCGTCGATGTGCAAACGCCGATCATCGGCCCGCCATGACTGCACACGGGTTTCGACCTGCGCGGGCCGGTAGCTGGTCGGCGCCAGCCGCAGCGCAGGCGTGTAATGCGGCAGCAGGCCATAGATCAGCTGCTGCGCCTGCGCGCGGAACCGCCCGACCATTGCCGCGACGGCGCGCTGCCGCTCCTCGTCCCCTGCCACGCCCTTGATGCGCCCATTCGCATCCAGGCTGATATTGCGGACGTCGGGCGACAAGACGACCGGCGACAGCAGCGCCCGTTCTTCCGGCAGCAACTCGAACCCGAGGCGCGGAAAGTAGAGCACTTTCCCGGCCTCCAGCGCGGCGATCCATGCCTCGTTCGGCACGGCGCCGCTCCAGTCGGCCAGGTCGAGTTCGACGAGCTGCGATTCCATCTTTTTGCCGCTACGCGAGCGCGAGCTGCGCGTGCATTTCCTGAATAGAGATGACGTCCAGGTCTTTCATGTGCCGCATGCCTTCGACCGCAGCTTCGGCGCCGAAGATCGTCGTGAAGGTGGTCACACGCGCCAGCAGCGCCGAGGTGCGAATCTGACGCGAATCAGCGATCGCGTTGCGACGTTCTTCCACCGTGTTAATGACCAGCGCAATCTCGTTGTTCTTGATCATGTCGACGATGTGAGGACGGCCTTCGGTGACCTTGTTGACGACGGCGCAGGCGATGCCAGCGGTCTGGATCGCTGCCGCGGTGCCCTTGGTGGCGATGAGCTCGAAGCCCAGCGTGGCCAGGCCGCGCGCAACTTCCACCGCGCGCGGCTTGTCGTTGTTCTTCACCGAGATGAAGACACGGCCGGACTTCGGCAGGTGCGTGCCCGCACCCAGCTGCGACTTCACGAAGGCTTCGCCGAAGGTCTTGCCCACGCCCATCACCTCGCCGGTCGATTTCATTTCGGGACCGAGGATGGTGTCGACGCCAGGAAACTTGACGAACGGGAACACCGCCTCCTTCACGCTGAAATACGGCGGCGTGACTTCCTTCGTGACGCCCTGCGAAACCAGCGACTGGCCGGCCATGCAGCGCGCAGCCACCTTGGCAAGCTGGATGCCCGTCGCCTTGCTCACGTAGGGCACCGTGCGCGATGCGCGCGGATTCACTTCGAGCACATAGATCACGTCCTGGCCGTCCTTCTCCTGGATCGCGAACTGCACGTTCATGAGGCCGACCACGTTCAGCGCCTTGGCCATGGCGGCACTCTGGCGCTTGAGTTCGGCGATCGTCTCAGCCTTGAGGCTGTACGGCGGCAGCGAGCAGGCGGAGTCGCCCGAGTGCACGCCAGCCTGTTCGATGTGCTCCATCACGCCGCCGATGAGGGTGTTGCCCTCGGCATCGCGCAGGCAGTCGACGTCGCACTCGACGGCATCGTTCAGGAAGCGGTCCAGCAGCACCGGCGAATCATTGCTGACCTTGACGGCCTCGCGCATGTAGCGCTCCAGGTCGCGCTGCTCGTGCACGATTTCCATCGCACGTCCGCCCAGCACGTAGCTGGGGCGCACCACCAGCGGATAGCCGAGTTCGGCCGCCTTTTCGAGCGCCTCGGGCTCGGTTCGCGCGGTCGCGTTCGGCGGCTGACGCAGCTTCAGTTCATGCAACAGCTTCTGGAAGCGTTCGCGGTCTTCGGCTGCGTCGATCATGTCGGGGCTGGTGCCGATGATCGGCACGCCATTGGCTTCCAGGTCGAGTGCGAGCTTGAGCGGCGTCTGGCCGCCGTACTGCACGATCACGCCCGTGGGCTTTTCCTTGTCGACGATCTCGAGCACGTCTTCGAGCGTGAGGGGCTCGAAGTACAGGCGATCGCTGGTGTCGTAGTCGGTCGAGACGGTCTCGGGGTTGCAGTTGACCATGATGGTCTCGTAGCCGTCCTCGCGCATCGCGAGCGCGGCATGCACGCAGCAGTAGTCGAACTCGATGCCCTGGCCGATGCGGTTGGGACCGCCGCCGAGCACCATGATCTTCTTCTTGTTCGTCGGTTCGGCTTCGCACTCGTCCTCGTAGGTCGAGTACATGTAGGCGGTGTTGGTGGCGAACTCGGCCGCGCAGGTGTCGACGCGCTTGTACACCGGGCGCACGCCCAGTGCACGGCGCTTTTCGCGGATCGCGGTGTCGGTGGTCTTCAGTTGGCGCGCGAGGCGGCGATCGGAGAAGCCCTTCTTCTTGAGCGCGAGCAGCGTGTCGCGGTCGATATCGTCGAGCGACTTGGTTTCGAGCTCGAGTTCGATCTTCACGATCTCCTCGATCTGCACCAGGAACCACGGATCGATCTTGGTCAGCGCGAACACTTCGTCCACGCTCAGGCCCATGGCGAAGGCGTCGCCGACGTACCAGATGCGGTCCGGGCCGGGCTCGCCGAGTTCCTTCTCGAGAACCTCGCGGTCCTGCGTCTTCTCGTTGAGACCGTCGACGCCGACTTCCAGACCACGAAGCGCTTTCTGGAACGACTCCTGGAAGGTGCGGCCCATGGCCATCACTTCACCGACCGACTTCATCTGCGTCGTCAGGCGCGAATCGGCCTGCGGGAATTTCTCGAAGGCAAAGCGCGGGATCTTGGTGACCACGTAATCGATGCTGGGCTCGAAACTCGCGGGCGTGGCGCCGCCGGTGATTTCGTTGCGCAGTTCGTCGAGCGTGTAGCCGACGGCCAGCTTGGCCGCGACCTTGGCGATCGGGAAGCCGGTGGCCTTGGAGGCCAGCGCGGACGAACGCGAGACACGCGGATTCATCTCGATGACGACCATGCGGCCGTCCTTCGGATTGATGGAGAACTGCACATTCGATCCGCCGGTGTCGACGCCGATCTCGCGCAGCACAGCCAGCGAGGCGTTGCGCAGGATCTGGTATTCCTTGTCCGACAGCGTCTGCGCGGGCGCGACCGTGATCGAGTCACCGGTGTGCACGCCCATGGGGTCGAGGTTCTCGATCGAGCAGACGATGATGCAGTTGTCGGCCTTGTCGCGCACGACTTCCATCTCGTACTCTTTCCAGCCGAGCAGCGATTCTTCGATCAGCAGTTCGTTGGTCGGCGAGGCTTCCAGGCCGCGCTTGCAGATGGTCTCGAACTCTTCCGGGTTGTACGCAATGCCGCCGCCCGTGCCGCCGAGCGTGAAGCTGGGACGGATCACCACCGGGAAACCGACGGTCTTCTGCACCGCCCAGGCTTCGTCCAGCGAATGGGCGATGCCCGAACGCGCCGAGCCCAGACCGATCTTGGTCATCGCGTCCTTGAACTTCAGGCGGTCCTCGGCCTTGTCGATGGCCTCGGGCGTCGCGCCGATCAGCTCGACCTTGTACTTGTCGAGCACGCCGTTGCGCCAGAGGTCGAGCGCGCAGTTGAGCGCCGTCTGTCCGCCCATTGTCGGCAGGATCGCGTCGGGACGCTCCTTGGCGATGATCTTCTCGACCGTCGGCCAGGTGATCGGCTCGATGTAGATGACGTCGGCCGTGGCCGGGTCGGTCATGATCGTCGCGGGATTGCTGTTGATCAGGATGACCTTGTAGCCCTCCTCGCGCAGCGCCTTGCAGGCTTGCACGCCGGAGTAGTCGAACTCGCAGGCTTGGCCGATGATGATCGGGCCGGCGCCGATGATGAGGATGCTCTTGAGGTCTGTGCGCTTAGGCATTCTTCTGTCCTTCTTTGTGACTTTGCATGAGTGCCGTGAAGCGGTCGAACAGGTAGCCGATGTCGTGCGGACCCGGCGATGCCTCGGGGTGGCCCTGGAAGCAGAAGGCCGGCTTGTCGGTGCGTGCCAGGCCTTGCAGCGTGTTGTCGAACAGGCTGATGTGCGTGGGCCGCAGGTTGGCGGGCAAGGTCTTTTCGTCGACGGCAAAGCCGTGGTTCTGGCTGGTGATGCTCACGCGGCCGTTGTCGAGGTCCTTCACGGGATGGTTCGCGCCGTGGTGGCCGAACTTCATCTTGAAGGTCTTCGCGCCCGAGGCGAGCGCCATGATCTGATGGCCCAGGCAGATGCCGAAGACCGGGATGCCGGTCTCGATCAACTGGCGCGTGGACTCGATCGCATAGTCGCAGGGCTCCGGGTCACCCGGGCCGTTGGCGAGGAAGATGCCGTCGGGTCGCAGCTTGAGCACGTCGGCCGCGGGCGTCTGTGCCGGCACGACGGTGATGCGCGCACCGCGTTGGGCGATCATGCGCAGGATGTTCTTCTTGACGCCGTAGTCGAAGGCCACGACGTGGAACTTCGGCGTGATCTGCACGCCGTAGCCGGAACCGAGCTTCCACTCGGTCTGCGTCCATTCGTAGGTTTCCTTGACTGACACGACCTTGGCGAGGTCGAGGCCCGCCATGCTGGGCGCGGCCTTGGCGGCGGCGATGGCCTTGTCGATCAACGCCTGAGTCGCCGTTTCGCCTTCGGCCAAGCCGAGGATGCAGCCGTTCTGTGCGCCCTGCGTGCGCAGATGGCGGGTGAGCTTGCGCGTGTCGATGTTGGCGATGGCGACCGTGTTGCCCCGCACGAGGTATTCGTTCAGCGTGGCGGTCTTTCGGAAATTGGACGCGACGAGGGGCAGGTCCTTGATGATCAGGCCCGCGGCATGGATCTTGTCGGCCTCGATGTCTTCCTCGTTGACGCCGTAATTGCCGATATGCGGGTACGTGAGCGTCACGATCTGCTGGCAATAGCTCGGGTCGGTCAGGATTTCCTGGTAACCGGTCATGGCGGTGTTGAACACCACTTCGCCAGTCGTGACGCCGTTGGCGCCGATCGAGTTGCCGAGAAAGACCGTGCCGTCTGCGAGCGCCAGGATGGCGGGCGGGAATTTTCCCTTGAGAGACAAAAGCACTGGGATCTCCGGATGGATGACGCCCAAAGCGAACCCAAGATATGACTTTGGGCTGCGACTCTCGTCGAGGAGTTGGCTTGCGTGCGCTGAGGGCGGGGTGTGAGCGGGAAAGCCCTTGATTATAGCCGGCAGTCGCTCACAAGCTGGCCCCAGCCGCGCTTGCATGCAAGCAAATCGCCGCTGCCGCCGCGACGTTGAGCGACTCCTCGCCGCCTGGCTGTGCAATGCGAACGTGCCGGGTCGCGCGCGCCTCCAGGGCGGCGGAAACGCCCTGACCTTCGTGCCCCATCAGCCAGGCGCAGGGGTGGGGCAAGGTGGTGCGGTGCAGCCAGTCGCCGCGGTGCGAACTGGTGGCGATCCAGGGGACGGCCAAGGCATCCAGCGCGTCCAGTTCCACGCCTTCGATCAAGCGCAGCCCGAAATGGGCGCCCATGCCGGCGCGCAGCACCTTGGGCGCCCAAAGTGCCGCCGTGCCCTTGAGGGCGATGATCTGAGTGAATCCGAACGCTGCGGCGCTGCGCAGGATCGAGCCAACATTGCCGGCGTCCTGCAGGCGATCGAGGACGACGGTCGGTGCGGCCGGTTCGATTCCGGGGCGTTCGGGCAGGTCCAGCACGAAACCCATGGGCGCGGGTGATTCCAGGCCACTCACGCCGGCCAGCAAGGCATCCGGCAGCACTACCGTCTTGGTTATCGCACCGCCCCATTCGTGGCGCGCCGTAGGCCACAGCGATTCGGCAAAGACGGCGACAGCCGGCCGCACGCCGCGTTCGCGGGCGGCGCGGCACAGGTGGTCGCCTTCGAGCCAGATGCGGCCCGCCTTGCGGTAGGCACCCGGCTCGTGGGCCAGCTTGCGCAATTCCTTGAGAAGCGGGTTGTCGCGAGATGTGACGTGGCTGACATCGCCGGAGGTCATGGTGAGATCCGCGTTTCGATGGTGGTCACTTGGACCACCATGGATTCCGCCACCATGGCGGGTTCAGCCTGGCCCGCCATCCTGGAAAGAGCCGCCGCCACGGGACTGAAGGATTTGCGATGGTGCACGCAGGCGCCATGGCGCAGCAGCGCTTCGAGATGCTCGGGTGTGCCATAGCCCTTGTGCCCGGCAAAGCCGTAATGCGGAAATTCGACGTGCAACTGCTCACACAGCCTGTCCCGATGCACTTTCGCCAGGATCGAAGCGGCAGAAATCGCCTTGATGCGGGCATCGCCCTTGACGATGGCCTCCGCCAGCACGTCGAGCGTCGGCAGCCGGTTGCCGTCGACCAGCACTTTGGCCGGCTTCAGGCGCAGGCCTTCGACCGCGCGCCGCATGGCCAGCATCGTGGCCTGGAGGATGTTGTGGGTGTCGATCTCCTCGACGCTCGCCTGCGCGACCGAGCAGCACAGGGCCTTGGCCAGAATTTGGTCATTGAGGCGTTCGCGCTGCAGCGCAGTCAGCGTCTTCGAATCGGCAAGCCCGCGGATGGGTCGCTGGTCGTCCAGGATCACGGCCGCAGCGACGACCGGCCCCGCCAGCGGCCCGCGACCGGCTTCGTCGACTCCGGCCACCAAACCAGGCGCGTCCCACACGAGCGTTGCCTGTTCAGCCTTCAAGAACTTTCTGGATCGCATCGGCGCACAGTGTGGGCGTATCGCGCAGCAATTCGGCATGCAGCGCGCAAAAACGTTGTTGCAAGGCGTGAACCTTGTCGGGAGCGGCGAGCCACTCCAGCGTGGCGTCGGCGAGTGCTTGTGGCGTCGCGGCGTCCTGGAGCACCTCAGGAACGACGAACTCGCCGGAGAGGATGTTCGGCAAGCCGACCCAGGGCTGGAGTTGCTTGTGGCGCATCACCAGATTCCAGGTCAGCGAATTCATGTGGTACGAGATGACCATCGGCCGCTTGAAGAGCGCCGCCTCCAGTGTGGCGGTGCCACTCGCGATCAAGGTGACATCGCAGGCGGCCAGCGCGGCGTGCGACCGGCCATCGAGCAAGGTCACACGCCCGGTCATCCCTGCGGCCTCCAGCGCCTGTTCCACGTCAGCGCGGAGATTCGGCAGCACCGGCGCGATGAACTGGAGCGACGGCTGCGCCTTCATCATCAGTGCCGCCGCCGCAAAGAACCTTGAAGCGATATGCCGCACCTCGGAGCGCCGGCTGCCGGGGAGCAGCGCCACGACCGTGGCGTCGCCGTCGATGCCCAGCGCCACGCGGGCGGCAGCCTGGTCCGGCACCATCGGGATCACGTTGGCCAGCGGGTGGCCGACATAGCTGGCCGCGACGCCGTGCTTTGCCAGCAATTCGGGCTCGAAGGGGAAGATGCACAGCACGTGATCGGCCGCTGCGCGCAGCTTTTCGACGCGCTCCGGACGCCAAGCCCAGATGGAAGGACAGACGAAATGAGCCGTCCTGATGCCGCGGCTTCGCAGGCCGGCCTCGAGATCCAGGTTGAAATCGGGCGCATCGACGCCGATGAAGATGTCCGGCGACTCGCGAAGAAGCCGCGCCTTCAACTGCCGCCGGATGCCCGCAATCTCCGCGTAGTGCCGCAGCACCTCGACGTAGCCACGCACCGCGAGCTTCTCTTGCGGCCACCAGCTTTCGAAGCCGCGAGAAAGCATCTGGGGTCCGCCGATGCCTGCGGCCTTCATGGTGGGCCAACGCGCCTGCAGCCCGTCGAGCATCAAGCCCGCGAGCAGGTCGCCCGAAGCCTCGCCGGCGACCAGCGAAAACTGCCGCTGCGTTTCAGACATGGGGCAACTCAGCGCGCAATGCCGCGCGTGGCACTGGCGAGAAATTCACTCATCATCGCGACGTCAGCCGCCGATCCGGGCACTTCGGCAGCGAGTGCCTTGATCGCAGTACGAGCCTCGTCCAGCGTCTTGCCCTGGCGGTACAAGAGCCGGTGCATCTGCTTCACAGCCGCAATCCGTGCCGGCGAGAACTCGCGTCGCCGCAAGCCGACCAGGTTGAATCCGCGCACGGCGAGAGGATTGCCGTCCACCAACATGAAGGGCGGTACGTCCTGCGAGACCGCGCTGGCAAAACCGAGCATGGCATGGGCGCCGACCGACACGAATTGGTGGATGCCGGTCAGCCCGCCCACTGTCACCCAGTCGGCCAGGTGCACATGGCCGGCCAGCGTCGTGTTGTTGGCCAGCGTGGTGTGGTCATCGACGCGGCAGTCGTGCGCGATGTGCGTGTAGGCCATGATCCAGTTGTCGTTGCCCACCCGCGTGACACCGCCCGCGCCGGGCACGCCGATATTGAAGGTGCAGAACTCGCGGATCGTGTTGCGATCGCCGATCACCAGCTTGGTGGGCTCGCCGGCGTACTTTTTGTCCTGCGGCACCGCACCCAGCGATGCGAATTGGAAGATCCGGTTGTCGCGCCCGATGGTGGTCCTGCCCTCGATCACGCAGTGCGCGCCAATCGTGGTGCCGGCGCCGACCCGAACGTGCGGGCCGATCACGGCATAGGGACCGACACTCACCGTCGGGTCGAGTTCGGCCTGGGGGTCGACGATGGCCGTCGAATGAATCAGGGTCATGCCAGCAGGTTCAGTTGATCTGGCGCATGGCGCACATCAACGTGGCTTCGCAGGCCAGTTCGGCGCCCACCAGCGCGCGCCCCTTGAACTTGGAAATGCCAGCCTTCATGCGCTCGATCTCGACTTCGAGCGTCAGCTGGTCGCCGGGTTCGACCGGCCGCTTGAAGCGCGCCCCGTCGATGGCTGCAAAGTAGTAGATGGTGTTGTCGTCCGGAACGATGTCCAGCGAACGGAAGGACAGGAGCGCGGCCGCCTGCGCCATCGCTTCGAGCATCAGGACGCCCGGCATGACCGGGCGATGCGGGAAATGGCCATTGAAGAACGGCTCATTCATCGTCACGTTCTTGATCGCGGTAATGCGCTTGCCTTTTTCCATATCCAGCACTCGGTCCACCAGAAGGAACGGATAACGATGAGGCAGCAGCTTCAGGATTTGATGGATATCGAGCGTGGTCGTCATGATTTCTTGTCCTGCATTGTCATTTTCTCCAGCGCCTTCAGGCGCTCGCGAAGACCGTGCAGTTGCTTGAGCGTGGCTGCATTCTTTTCCCAGGCGGCATTGTCGTCGATGGGAAACACGCCAGTGTAGTGGCCAGGTTTGTGAATGGAACGGGTGACCAGGGAGGTGGATGAAATGTGCACGTGGTCGGCAATCGTTAAATGGCCCAAGACCCCTGCGCGGCCGCCGAATGTGCAATACGCGCCAATCGTTGCGCTGCCCGCAACGGCTACGCAACCCGCCATTGCGGTGTGCTTGCCGATGCGCACGTTGTGGCCGATCTGGATGAGATTGTCGAGCTTGACGCCGTCTTCGATCACGGTGTCGTCCAGAGCGCCGCGATCGATGCAGGTGTTGGCCCCGATCTCGACGTCGTCGCCGATGCGCACGCCGCCGAGTTGCTCGATCTTGACCCAAGCGCCTTCATGCGGCGCGAGCCCGAAACCATCGGCGCCAATGACGACGCCGGGATGCAGCAGGCAGCGTGCGCCGATGACGCAGTCTTCACTAACCGTCACGCCCGATTTCAGGACTGTGTCGGCGCCGATGCGCACTCCGCGCTCGATGACGCACAGGGCTCCTATGCGGGCAGTCGGATCGATCGAAGCGTCCGGATCGATCACGGCGCTGGGGTGGATCCGGGCCGCTTCAGGCTTGGCATGGGCCTTCTTCCAGAGCTGTGTCAGCCGGGCGAAGTACAGATAGGGATCGGGCGCAACGATGAACGCGCCGCGTTCGGCCGCAGCTTCCCGCATTGCCAACGACACGATGACGCAACCCGCCCGCGACTCCGCGAGTTCCTTGCGGTATTTCGGATTGCTCAGGAAGCTGATCGAATCAGGCTGCGCCGTCGAAAGCGGCGCCAGCCGCTCGATCGACAAAGCCGCGTCGCCCTGAAGCTCGCCCCCGAGGGCCTCGATGATTGCGCCTAGCCGCAGTGCCACGCCGATTTGCGGCGCTACTTGCCGCCGGCAGAAGTCGACGCGTTCAGCGCCTTGATCACCTTCTCGGTGATGTCATGCTTGGGGTTGATGTAGATCGCTTCCTGCAGGATCGCGTCGTACTTTTCAGCCTCAGCCACTTGCTTGACCACACGGTTCGCACGCTCGTAGACCTGCTGGAGCTCTTCGTTCTTGCGTGCGTTCAGGTCTTCCTGGAACTCCCGGCGACGGCGCTGGAATTCACGATCCTGGTCGACCAGGGCGCGCTGGCGTGCGACGCGCTGGGTTTCGGAAAGGGTGGGCGCCTCGCGCTCGAACCGCTCGGAAGCAGCCTTCAATGCCTCGCCCAGCGCCGTCAGATCCTTCTCGCGCTTGAGGAACTCGGCCTCCAGCTTGGCCTGAGCAGCCTTCGCGGGCTGGGCTTCACGCAATACGCGATCCGGATTGACGAAGCCGATGCGGAAGGTTTCCTGCGCATGGACGGACGCACCCGCAGCCATGAACGCGGGAATCAGCAACGCACCGGCGACGCGGAGCAATGGGGTCATTAGAAAGTGGTTCCGATCTGGAATTGCAGGCGTTGGATTCTATCCTTCGTGATCGGACTCAGCGGATCGCTGAAGTCTTCCTTCTGGTAGACGACCGGGAAAGCATAGGCCAGGCGCAGCGGCCCCAGCGGCGAAATCCAGCTGATGCCGATGCCGACGGAGGCCCGCAGCTTCTTGATCGCATCCCACTGCTTGTCGGTCGAGAAGGTATCGCGGTCCGCCCACACGTTGCCGACGTCGAAGAAGCCGTAGAGGCGAAGCGTCCGGTCATTGCCGGCACCGGGGAACGGCGTGCTCACCTCGGCGTTGAAGACGGCCTTCTTCGTGCCACCGATGGCGGCGCCCTCGGTCTGCCCCAGCAGCGGAATGTCACGCGGACCGAGCGAGTTCTGCTCGAAGCCACGCACCGAACCCAGACCACCGGCATAGAAGTTCTTGAAGATCGGGTACGGCTTGTCGCCGTAGGCCTTGGCATAGCCCACTTCGCTATTGATCGCGAAGGTGTACTGCTTATTGATGGGGAAGAACTGCTGGTACTGGTAACTACCCTTGTAGTACTTCATGTCCCCGCCCACCCCGACTTCGAGGTTGGCACGTTGCAGACGACCACGGGTCGGGATCAGCGCACTGTCGCGATCGTCGCGCGACCATCCGACGGACAGCGGAACGCCCCACACCGAATCGTCCTGGCAGGCGACCAACCCCAGTTCGTTGGTGTTGCAATTGAAATACCTGCGGTAGGACTCCGGCGTCAGTCCGGAGATATTGCTGCCGGGACTGAAGCTGTAGCGCTCGAGACCGGCACCAAAGAAGACCGTGTCCACTTCGCTGAACGGAACGCCGAAACGAATGGTGCCGCCTTCGTTGACGAGCTTGTAGTCGCCGTCGACGGTGTAATACGGCCGCGTGGTCGTGCTGTAGATGCTGAAGCTACGCGAGATGCCCTCTTTCGTGAAATAGGGATCCGTGGTGGTCAGCGAGAGCGTGCGGTTGTATTTGCTGGTGTTGACCTGCACCCCGAGGTAGTTGCCCGAGCCGAACACGTTCTCCTGCGAAATGCCGAACGTCAGGCTCACCTTGTCGGCACTGGAGAAACCGGCGCCCAGTTGAAGCGATCCGGTCGGCTTTTCCGTCACATTGACGGAGAGGTCGACCTGGTCCGGCGTGCCAGGCACTTCCTGCGTATCGACATTCACTTCCGTGAAGAAGCCGAGCCGGTCGACGCGATCGCGGGAGAGCTTGATCTTGTCTCCGTCGTACCAGGCGGCCTCGTACTGGCGGAACTCGCGCCGGATCACTTCGTCGCGCGTGCGGTTGTTTCCGCCGACCGCGATGCGCCGCACGTACACGCGACGGCCGGGGTCCCCGCTGATGGTCAGCGCAACGCGATTGTTGACGCGATCGACTTCCGTATCGACCGCCACGCGCGCAAAGGCAAAGCCGAAGGAGCCGAAATAGTCGGTGAAGGCGCGAATCGTCTCCGTAACCTGCTCGCCGTTGTAGGGCTCGCCCGGCTGGATCGTCACGAGCGACTTGAACTCGTCTTCGCGCCCCAGGAAATTGCCGTTGAGCTTGACGCCCGAGACCACGAACTTCTCGCCTTCGGTGATGTTCACGGTCACGGAGAGGTCTTGCCGGTCCGGCGAGATGGCGACTTGCGTCGAGTCGATGTGGAACTCGAGATAGCCGCGCGTGAGGTAGTACGAGCGCAGCGTCTCCAGGTCGGCATTGAGCTTGGCGCGCGAATACTGGTTGGACTTGGTGTACCAGCTGAGCCAGCCGCCGCTGTCCTGGTCGAAGAGGCTGAGCAGCGTGGACTCGCTGAAGTCCTTGTTGCCGGCGATGTGGACCTCACGAATGCGCGCAGCCTCGCCTTCCGTCACGGTGAAAGTCAGGTTGACCCGGTTGCGCTCGATAGGGGTCACGGTGGTCACGACCTGTGCGTTGTACAGGCTGCGGCTCACGTACTGGCGCTTGAGTTCCTGCTCGGCGCGGTCGGCCAGGGCCTTGTCGTAAGGCCGGCCGTCGGCGAGGCCGACTTCACGCAATGCCTTCTGCAGCACCGCCTTGTCGAATTCCTTGGTGCCGACGAAGTCCACGTCGGCGACGGTCGGCCGCTCCTCGACGATCACCACCAGCACATTGCCGTTGACGTCGATGCGCACATCCTTGAAAAGTCCCAGATCGAACAGTGCCCGGATCGCTGCCGATCCGCGCTCGTCGCTGTAGGTGTCACCCACACGGAAAGGCAGCGAGGCGAAGATCGTTCCCGGCTCCACGCGCTGAAGGCCTTCGACGCGGATGTCGCGCACCGTGAAAGGCTCGACGGCCCAGGCTGCCGTGGCTGCAAGTGCGCTAACCACCACCGCGGCGACGCTGCGCAGTCGAAAGCGACTGAATGTTGTGTTCATCTGTGAAATTGCACCGGCGCGGAAGGGGCCGGCAGAAAGTTAACCAAAGAGCCGCGTGACGTCGTTGAAGAGTGCGATCGACATCATGACCAGCAGCAGCGCGACACCGCCGCGCTGAAGCCTTTCCATCCAAGCGTCGGAGACGCTCTTGCCGGTCAGGCCCTCCCAAAGATAATACATCAGGTGTCCTCCATCGAGGACCGGCAGCGGCATGAGGTTCAGCACGCCCAGGCTCACACTGATGAGTGCCAGGAACACCAGGTATTGGGTGATGCCCATGCTCGCGGACTTGCCCGCATAGTCGGCAATCGTCAGTGGTCCGCTCAGGTTCTTGAGCGAAGCCTCGCCGATCAGCATCTTGCCCATCATGCGTACGGTGAGCGCCGACACTTCCCAGGTCCTGACCACGCCGCGCCACGCGCCTTCGACGAACCCTTGCCGAACCAGCACCATCTCGGGCGGTGCCCCGACGTAGGCGCCGATGCGCCCGACCTTGTTCGCGCCTTCATCGCGCACATCCGGCGTGAGTTCGATGCCGACCGTCTGGCCGCCTCGCTCAACTTGCCATGACTGCGTGAGCGGCTGCCCGCCATCGACCGATGCACGGATCACTTCGCGCAATTGCTGGCCATCGACGATGGCCGTGTTGCCAACCGAACGCACGAGGTCGCCGGCGCGCAGGCCGGAACGCTCCGCCGCGCCCTCAGGCATCACCTCGCCGATCTCGGGACGCGTCAGCGGCGTGATGAGCCCGATCTTCCGGAACATCTGCGCATCAGCGTCCTTGGCTTCGATGCGGCTCAACGGCAAGACGACTTCTCGAGTGGGCCAACCACCCTCGCCCGCAATCTCCAATGTGAGGTCGCGTCCATCGAGGGCGCCGCGCGTCATGCGCCAGCGCAGGTCCTCGAAAGACTCCACCGGCTCCAATTCGCCACCAAAGCCCGCACGCGTGATGTGCTCACCACCGCTGAGGCCTGCGCGTTCAGCCAGGGAGGCCGCCACCGGTCGCGCGAGCTTGGCGACAGGCTCCTGGACTCCGATCCAATTGACGACGGTGTAGAGCAATACCGCCAGCAACAGGTTCGCAATCGGGCCGGCTGCGACGATGGCCGCACGGGAACGCAGGGGCTGGGTATTGAAGGCGCGATGGCGCTCTTCCGGCGCGACCGGACCCTCGCGCTCGTCGAGCATCTTCACGTAGCCGCCGAGCGGGAAGGCGCCGATGACGAACTCGGTGCTCTGTCCCGGGTGCTGGCGCTTCGGCTGCCAACGATAGAGGGTCTTGCCGAAGCCGACCGAGAAGCGCAGAACCTTCACGCCGCACGCCACGGCAACCCGATAGTGGCCGTACTCATGCACGGCGATCAGCAATCCGAGCGCAACGATGAAGGCAACGACTGTGAGCATCGGATGTTCCGGAAGTTGAGGCGTCAGGCCGCGAAGCGAAGCGCCGCCGCGTTGGCGGCCGCACGGGCGCTGGCGTCCAAGGCCAGCAGGTCCGCAAGCGATGCCGGATTGGAGGGATGCACAAGCTCCAAAGTTTCCATGTTGACCGCATGAATGCGATCGAAGCGCAGGCGACGATCCAGAAAGGCCTCGACGGCCACTTCATTGGCGGCGTTCAATACCGCGGTGGTTCCCGACGCGGCGCGCAACGCGTGCCACGCGAGTCCGAGCCCGGGGAAAAGCGCGGCGTTCGGCGCGTCGAAAGTCAATGAGGCCATCTGGCTGAAGTCGAGCCGGCCGGCACCACTGTCGATTCGCTCGGGCCATGCCAGCCCGACGGCGATGGGCACCCTCATGTCGGGTGTGCCCAGTTGCGCGATCACGGAGGCATCGGTGAACTGAACCATCGAATGAACCACGCTTTGGGGGTGGATCACGACCTCGATCTGCTCGGGCCGGACGCCGAACAGGTGGCGAGCCTCGATCACTTCGAGGGCCTTGTTCATCATGGTGGCGGAATCCACCGAGATCTTGCGGCCCATGACCCAGTTGGGGTGGGCGCAGGCTTGCTCGGGCGTGACGGTCGCCAATGTTTCCGGAGCGCGGGTGCGAAACGGGCCGCCGGAAGCGGTCAGGATGATCTTGTCGATGCGGCGCGACCAGGTCGCGGGATCTTCGGGCAACGACTGGAAGATGGCCGAGTGCTCGCTGTCGATCGGCAGCAGAGTCGCTCCGCCCTCGCGCACGGTGCGCATGAACAACTCGCCTCCGACGACCAACGCTTCCTTGTTGGCAAGCAGGAGGCGCTTGCCGGCGCGGGCGGCCGCGAGGCACGGGGCCAGTCCGGCGGCGCCGACGATGGCGGCCATGACCGCGTGGGTCTCTTCGTGCGAAGCGATGGTCTCGATAGCACCTTCGCCGCCCAGCACTCGCGTGGACAGGCCATTTTGTTTCAGCTTTTCAGCCAGCAACGCGGCGTGCGGGGCGCTGGCCATGACCGCGAACTTGGGCGAGAAGCGCGCGCACTGGGCGAGCATGTCGTCGACTTTCGTCGCGGCCGACAAGGCGAAGACCTCGAAGCGATCGGGATGTCGCGCGATCACGTCCAGCGTGCTCACGCCGACGGATCCTGTCGAGCCGAGCACCGTGATGCGTTGTTTGGAAGCGTTCACAAGAAGGCCAGCATCATTGCAATAGGTAGCGTAGGAAGGAGCGCGTCGATCCTGTCGAGCACACCGCCATGGCCAGGCAACAGGCCGCTGCTGTCCTTGGCGCCCGCGCTGCGCTTGATCAGGGATTCGACCAGGTCACCGACCACACTCATGGCTGCGAGAAACACCACGCTGATCAACAGCAGCCACCAGCCGCGCTCGGTCAGCCGCGTATAGAGGCTCGGGTCGGAAGCCTGCGCCGCCGAATCGGCCCAGACCCACGCGAGCGCGAGGACAACCACGCCGGCCATGCCGCCCCAGACGCCTTCCCAGCTCTTGCCAGGGCTGATCGTGGGCGCGAGCTTGTTGCGGGTGAACTTGAGACCGAAGGCCCGTCCAGTGAAATACGCGAACACGTCGGCCACCCACACGAGTACCAGGATCGACAGCAGGAAGTTGATCCCCACCATGCGTGCCTGCACAGCCGCCAGCCACGCCACCCACAGCGCCAGCAAGCCACCGACCAGACGCAGGCCCTTGGGCACGCGCGGCCAGCCGGGCACGGCGACACGCAGCAGCGCGGCGCCACCCAGGACCCACGCAGCGCTGGCAACGATCCAGACCGCCAGCAAGGGCGCTTCGAGCAGCCCCACCCACCACGAGAGCGCGCAGAGCAGGACCATTTCAACGCCGAGAAAGAGTGACAGGCGCGGACCGTAGTCATTCAGACGCCCCCATTCCCAAGCCGCAGCGCCGATCAGCGCCAACATGACCCAGGCGAAAGGCACGTACGAAGGATAGAAGAGCGCGGGCAGCAGGATCGCCAGCAAGACGACCGCAGTGATGATGCGTTGTTTGAGCATGCGCTCAGGCGACTTGCTGATCGGGCTGCGCGCTGGCCCCGATTTGCGCGGATGTCTGGCCGAACCGACGCTCGCGGCGCTGGAAGGCGGCAATCGCATCGTCCAGCGCGGCCTCGTCGAATTCAGGCCACAGGCGGTCGCTGAAGAACAACTCGGCGTAGGCGCTCTGCCAGAGAAGGAAATTCGAAAGCCGCTGCTCGCCGCCGGTGCGAATGAACAGATCGGGATCGGGCACGTGCGACAACGCCATTGCCGCATCGAGATTGGCCTCGGTCAGCGGCTCGCCGCGCGCAACGATCTGGGCTGCTGCCCTCGCGATATCCCACCGGCCGCCATAGTTGAAGCACACGTTCAGGACGAGCCGGCTGTTGTGCGCCGTCGCGGCTTCGGCCTGGAGCAGGCCTGCGATGATCTTTTCGGACAATCCGCCGCGCTCGCCGACGAAGTGCAGCCGCACACCGTCCTGGCTCAACTTCGGCACTTCCCGTCCGAGCGCCCCGACCATCAGGTCCATCAATCCCGATACTTCCTCGATGGGCCGATTCCAATTCTCGGACGAGAAAGCGAACACCGTCAGGACGCCGACGCCACGTGCCACGCAGGCCTTGACGCAACGCCTCAGGGACTCGACGCCCTGCTTGTGCCCCGCGACGCGAGGAAGGAAGCGACGCGTGGCCCAGCGCCCATTGCCATCCATGACGATGGCAATGTGGTGGGGAATGGTGCGCGCGGGCTTCACGTCAGACCGCCATGATCTCGGCTTCCTTGGCCGTCACGAGTCGATCGATCTCGGCAATGTGGCGATCGGTCACCTTCTGGATCTCGCCTTCGGCACGCTTTTGATCGTCTTCCGAGGCAAGCTTGTCCTTGACCAGCTTCTTGATCGCGTCATTGGCATCGCGGCGCAGGTTGCGGGTCGCGATCTTGGCGCTTTCGCCCTCGTTGCGGACGAGCTTGGTCATTTCCTTGCGGCGCTCTTCGCTCATCGGCGGCAGCGGAACGCGGATCAGGTCGCCCATCGAAGCGGGATTCAGGCCCAGGTCGCTTTCGCGAATCGCCTTCTCGATCTTGGCGCCCATGCCCTTTTCCCAGGGCTGGACGCTGATGGTGCGCGAATCGAGCAGCGCAACATTGGCGACCTGCGACAGCGGCACCGACGAGCCGTAGTAGTCGACGTGGATCGAATCCAGCAGTGCCGGATTGGCACGACCCGTGCGGATCTTGTTGAGGTTGTTCTGGAACGCGGCGAGCGACTGGTTCATCTTCGCGTCGGTTGCGTTGCGGATATCTGCAATTGTGGTCATCTCTACGATTCCTTGGATCCCGGACGATGATTCTTGTCAGGCATGCACCAGCGTGCCTTCGTCCTCACCCATCACGACGCGCTTGAGTGCGCCGTTCTTGAAGATCGAAAACACCTTGATGGGCAGGTTCTGGTCGCGGCACAGCGCGAAGGCGGTGGCGTCCATGATGCCGAGATTCTTGGCGATGGCTTCGTCGAAGCTCAGCCTGGCATAGCGGGTCGCGCTCAGATCCTTCTTGGGATCCGCCGTGTAGACGCCATCGACCTTCGTCGCCTTGAGCACGAGCTCGGCACCGATCTCGGCGCCACGCAGCGCGGCGGCCGTATCCGTCGTGAAGAACGGGTTGCCAGTGCCGGCGGCAAATATCACGACCTTGCCTTCTTCCAGGTACTGGAGGGCCTTGGGCCGTACGTAGGGCTCGACCACCTGCTCGATGGCGATGGCGGACATCACGCGGGCGATCAAGCCCTGCTTGTTCATCGCATCGGCCAGGGCGAGCGCGTTCATGACGGTCGCGAGCATTCCCATGTAGTCGGCCGTGGCGCGGTCCATGCCCACGGAGCCTCCCGCGACCCCGCGGAAGATGTTGCCGCCGCCGATCACGACGGCCACCTCGACACCCATGTTCACCACCTCCGCCACCTCGCCGACCATGCGGACGATGGTTGCGCGGTTGATGCCGAAGGCGTCGTCACCCATCAATGCCTCACCCGACAGCTTCAACAAGATTCGCTTGTGGGCTGGGCGGGGTTCGTGCATGGATCGTTCCTTTGGAGGTTGGCGGGGCGAGTGTAAAACGTGACAGTAAGGAAGCGGCAGCGCACCATGCGCCGCCGATCCCGGCGGCGTGACTTACGCCGCAGCCTTGGCGGCAGCGACTTGCGCCGCCACTTCGGCCGCGAAGTCGTCGACCTTCTTTTCGATGCCTTCGCCCACCACGTAGAGCGTGAAGCCCTTGATGGACGTGTTGGCGGCCTTGAGCATCTGCTCCACGGTCTGCTTGTCGTTCTTCACGAAAGCCTGGTTGTGCAGGGACACTTCCTTGAGGTATTTCTGCACGCCGCCTTCGATGCGCTTGGCGACGATGTCGGCCGGCTGCGGCTTCTTGCCTTCGGCTTCGGCCGTCTTGCGGTCTTCCTCGGCCTTGCCTGCCGCAACCGCACGCTCCTTCTCGATGAGGTCGGCGGGGACGTCTGCACTCGAGATCGCGACCGGCTTCATGGCGGCGATGTGCATGGCGACATCCTTGGCGGACGTGTCGTCGCCTTCGAATTCCACCATCACGCCGATGCGCGTGCCGTGCAGGTACGAGGCGACCTTGCCGTTGCCGGCGAAGCGCTTGAAGCGGCGGAAGCTCATGTTCTCGCCGATCTTGCCAATCAGACCCTTGCGCACGTCTTCGAGCGTGGGGCCGAAGCCGTCCTGCTCGTACGCCAGCGCACCCAGCGCGGCGAGGTCGGCGGGGTTGTGCTTGGCAACCAACATGGCGGCAGCGTTTGCCATCGCGAGGAAGCTATCGTTCTTGGTAACGAAGTCGGTTTCGCAGTTGATTTCGATCATCGCGCCGGCATCGCCTTCGACGAACGCCGCGACCACGCCTTCAGCCGTGATGCGACCCGAAGCCTTGCCAGCCTTGTTGCCCAACTTGATGCGCAGGAGTTCCTCGGCCTTGTCCATGTTGCCGTCGGCCTCGGTCAGGGCCTTCTTGCATTCCATCATCGGGGCGTCGGTCTTTGCGCGCAGTTCGCCGACCATGCTTGCGGTGATTGTTGCCATGTGTGTTCTCCGTTCGGTTTGTCAGTTGTGGCGACCCGCACCGGGCGCCACGAAAATCAGATTAAAAAAAAGGGGCAACAAAGCCCCTTCTTCAGGCTCGTGCGAGCGCGAATCAGGCGGAAGCGCCCTCTTCGACCTCGACGAACTCATCGGAATTGCCTTCGGACACGGCCTTCACGACGTCGCTGACGGCGCTGGAGCGACCTTCGATGATCGCGTCGGCGATACCGCGGGCGTACAGCGTGACAGCCTTGGACGAGTCGTCATTGCCGGGGATCACGTAGTCGATGCCTTCGGGCGAGTGGTTGGAGTCAACCACGCCGATCAGCGGAATGCCCAGCTTCTTGGCTTCGGCAACGGCGATCTTGTGGAAGCCCACGTCGATCACGAAGATGGCGTCGGGCAACGCGGTCATGTCCTGGATGCCGCCGATGTCCTTCTCGAGCTTCTCGATTTCACGGGTGAAGGTGAGCTGTTCTTTCTTGCTCAGGCTGTCGAGGCCGGCTTCGAGCTGGGCCTTCATGTCCTTCAGGCGCTTGATCGAGGTCTTGACGGTCTTGAAGTTGGTCAGCATGCCGCCGAGCCAACGGGTATCGACGAAGGGAACGCCGGCACGACGGGCTTCGGCCGCGACGATTTCGCGGGCCTGGCGCTTGGTGCCGACCATCAGGATCGTGCCGCGGTTGGCGGTGAGTTGCTTGGCGTACTTCATCGCATCCTGGAACATCGGAAGCGACTTCTCCAGGTTGATGATGTGAATCTTGTTGCGATGGCCAAAGATGAACGGGGCCATCTTGGGGTTCCAGAAGCGGGTTTGGTGACCGAAATGGACACCGGCTTCCAGCATTTCGCGCATGGTGGTCGACATAGGAATAACTCCAAAGGTTGGGTCTAAAATCCAGCCCGTTTTGTGTGCCATTCCTTCGATGGAATGGAGCTCACAACACCTTGAATGGGCTGGTTTGCGGATGCGTCTCGCAGCGGGAAAGTACCCAGGGCGAAACCCAAGGAGTATAGCACGCACCACCCTCCCTCCCCACCTTTCCCAGCCACCCACACCATGCGCCCAGACCTGCACGCCACCCGCCTCGCCCTGCTGGCGGGCACTTCCGACGCGCGCACCAAAATGGAGCAAGCCATCGCCACCGCGGAGTCGGCCGCCTGCCAGCATGTCTTCACACGCCAGTTGTTCGACGAAGGCCGCCGTGCCGCTGCCGCCGCGCCTCCCCGGCAGCGGCTGGCGGGCCTGGCCTTTTCGGTCAAGGACCTGTTTGATGTCGCCGGACAGCCCACACCCGCGGGTTCGATCGTACTGGCCCATGCACCGGCAGCCCAGGCCGACGCACCGGCGGTCGCCCGCCTGCGCGCCGCCGGCGGCGCCCTGCTCGGCCGCACCAACATGACCGAGTTCGCCTTTTCGGGCGTGGGCGTCAACCCACATCACGGAACGCCGGCAAACCCGAACGACCGGACGACCCAACGTATCCCCGGCGGGTCGTCCTCGGGTGCCGCGGTGTCGGTCGCCAGCGGCGCCGCGTTCATCGGGCTCGGATCGGACACCGGTGGCTCCATCCGCATCCCGGCGGCCCTGAACGGCATCGTGGGCTTCAAGAACACGGCGCGGCTGGTTCCTACAGAGGGCGCGGTGCCGCTGTCCACCACCCTCGACACCGTCTGCGCCATGACGCGCTCGGTACGCGATGCGATCACGGCGCATGAAATTCTTGCCGCCCGCCGAGTGACGGCCGGCACAGCGCCACTGGCGGCCTACCGGCTCGCGGTGGTCAAGGACCTGTTCCTGGACGACCTCGACCCCGTGGTTGCGAAGGCCTTCGAACGAACCGTCAAGACCTTGCGCATCGCCGGCGCCCGCATCGAGGAAATTGGCCTCACGGAGCTTGCCGACCTGCCTTCGATCAACTCGACCGGGGGCTTTTCGGCGGCCGAAGCCTACGCCTGGCACCGCCTGCTCATGGAGCGCAGCGGCGCCGGGTACGACCCGCGCGTCGCACAACGCATCCTCAAGGGCGCGACCATGAAGGCCCACGAGTACATCGAGCTCGGCAATGCCCGCCGCAGCTGGATCGCGCGCATCGAACGCTCGCTCGCCCCCTTCGACGCGGTGCTGTCGCCGACGGTGCCGATCACCGCGCCGACCATCGCGAGCGTCGCGCCCGGCGAGGAGCGCGACCCTGAATTCTTCCGCGTCAATGCGCTGCTTCTGCGCAATCCCTCCGTCGTCAACATGCTCGACGGCTGCGCCATCTCGATCCCCTGCCACGTCGCCGATGAGCTGCCCGTTGGCCTCATGCTCTGGCATGCTGCCCTGCACGACGACGCAGTGCTGGCCGTCGCGCTGCAAGCCGAACGCGCACTGCAGGAACGATGACGCTTGCCGTGTGCCGCGCAGGTGCCGACGAACAAATTTCACCGCAAAGAAACGAATGAAAATCGCGATCGTGGGAGCCGGGATCATCGGCGTCACCACTGCATGGGAGTTGGCCTCCGACGGTCATGATGTAGTCGTTTTCGAGCGCAGGGGCGCAGCCGCCGAAGAATCGAGTTTTGCCAACGCCGGCGTGGTTGCGCCTGGCTACGTGACGCCCTGGGCCGGCCCGGGCATGCGCGGCAAGGTGCTGCGCTCTCTGCTGTCCACGCACGGCGCCATCAAGCTGCGCTGGCCGCTGTCCACCCGTGATGTCCGGTGGATGGCGCGCTGGCAACGCGCCTGCAAGCTCGAAACCTATCTGGCCAATCGCGCGCGCATGCAGCGCCTGGCCTTCTACAGCCGCACCCGGCTGCACGAGATCACCGAGGCTTGCGACCTGGACTACGAACGCAGCGACGGCTACCTCGTGCTGCTGCGCTCCAAGCGTGAGAAGAAGCTGGTGCAGGCCGGGCTCGACGTCCTGCGCGCGGCCGGAAGCACCTTCCGAGAGATCGATGCAGACGAAGCGCGAAAGATCGAGCCTGCGCTCAGCACGGACACGAATCTCGTCGGCGCCATTCACCTGCCGGACGACGAAGTCGGAAATTGCAGGCAGTTTGCGCTGCTGCTCAAGTGGGAGGCCGAAGCCCTGGGCGCACAGTTTCATTTCAATTGCGACTTGGCGCCGCTGAGCCGTGCCGCGCCGACCGAACTGTCGCTGGCGAGCGGCTCCGAGGGCCATCGCTTCGACGCGGTCGTGGTGTGCGCGGGCGTCGCGTCAGCGCGATTGCTTCGACCGCTGGGCCTGCAAGTTCCCCTGGCGCCGGTCTACGGCCATTCGATCAGCGCGAGCATCCGCGAACCGCTCAATGCACCGCGCAGCGCAGTGATGGACGAGCGGTACAAGGTCGCTATCTCCAGGTTGGGCCTGCGCGTGCGGGTGGCAGGCAGCGCCGAACTGGGCGGCTCGCCCGGAACCTTGAATCCCGCTTCGCTGAAGACGCTGTACAAGGTGCTGCAGGACTGGTTCCCAGGGGCGGTCACCTTGCAGGCCGGCGTCCAGCAATGGAAGGGTGCGCGTCCGATGATGCCCGACGGTCCGCCGATCATCGGTCCAAGCGGCATTCCGGGCGTCTGGCTGAATCTCGGGCACGGCTCCAGCGGCTGGGCGCTGTCCTGCGGGAGTGCACGCGTTCTGGCGGACCTCATGGCCGGGCGGGATGCAGGCATCGATCTCGAGGGGCTCGGGATCGAGCGAATGCTGCAACACTGACACCAAGCGTCAAGTGCCATGCAACGCATCACATCCGCCACCGCCGCCCCCTTGTTCGACATTGCGGCCGCGCGCCGGATGGAGCAAGCGGCAACGGCCGCGCTGGCGCCGCACACCCTCATGCAGCGCGCGGGCCTCGCGGTGGCACGGCTGGCGATGGCGACGGCCCCCCATGCGCGCACGATCTGGGTGGCCTGCGGGCCCGGCAACAACGGCGGTGACGGGTTCGAAGCGGCGGCACAACTCCAACGACGGGGCTTCGCGACGGTCATCACCCGAATCGGCGATGAGAGTCGCCTGCCCGCAGATGCACGCGCGTCGCTGCAGAGCGCCCGAGCCGCGGGCGTGCAGTTCTCGGAGGTACCGCCGGAACACCCCGATCTCGCCATCGATGCGCTGCTGGGAATCGGCGCCACCCGACCACCCGGCGGAGCGATGATCGACTGGCTGCAGCAAATGCATACCGCTCGCTCGCCCGTGCTCAGTGTGGATACGCCGTCCGGGCTGAACGCAGAAACCGGCACTCTCTCGACGGACTTCCTTGCTGGCCCTCCATCACGCACCGATGGTCCTCGACGCTTGTGCCTGAGCCTGCTGACCCTCAAGCCCGGCCTCTTTACCGCGCAGGGTCGCGATGCAGCGGGCGACGTGTGGTTCGACGACCTTGGCGTTGCCGCGGGTAACGAAGCGCCCGTGGCGCGCCTGCTGGGCACCTCGCCCGCTCCCTCCCGGTGGCAGTCATCGCACAAGGGGAGTTATGGCGACGTCGCCGCGATTGGCGGCGCGCCTGGAATGGCGGGCGCCGCCTTGCTCGCCGCTTCGGCCGCCCTCTGCGCAGGCGCCGGTCGCGTTTTCGTTGCACTTCTCGACACGAACATTGCGCCGCTTGACCTCGTGCAACCCGAACTGATGTTTCGTCGCCGGGAGACCCTGGACCTCGGCGCGATGGCGGTCGTTTGCGGCTGCGGCGGCGGTTCGGCGGTGCACAAAGTGCTTCCCCACGTGCTGGAAGCTGCGCATGCGCTGGTCCTCGACGCGGACGCACTCAACGCCATTGCCGGAGACAGCGTCCTGCAGCGCCTGCTGAATGCCCGATCCGAGACCGGGCGGTCCACCGTGCTGACGCCGCATCCATTGGAAGCGGCCCGTCTGTTGGGTTCGGCGACACGGGACGTGCAGAGCGATCGGCTTGGCGCAGCGAACCGCCTTGCCGAACGCTATCGCGCCGTGGTCGTGCTCAAGGGCTCGGGCACGGTCATCGCCAATGTCGGCGCAACACCGGTGATCAATACCAGCGGCAATGCGCGCCTCGCAACCGCCGGCACCGGCGACGTCCTCGCCGGCATGGTGGGCGCCGCGCTGGCCGCAGGTCGCCCAGCCAGAGCGGCCGCGTGCGAAGCCGTCTGGCGACATGGAGATTTGGCCGACCGCTGGCCGGCGCACGTTCCGCTCACAGCGAGCGCACTGGCGCGCGGCCTCCCCGCCACGCCCTGACCCTGGCGGGCGCCCTCTACCCGCGCCCGACGAAGGGCATCTTGGTGGCCATCACCGTATGGAAGAGCACGTTGGCCTCCAGCGGCAAGTTGGCCATGTAGAGCACCGACTGGCCGACGATGGACACATCCATCACCGGCTCGATCGCGATCTCGCCATTGGCTTGCGGCACACCCTTTGCCATGCGCGCGGCGAGTTCCGTCAGCGCATTGCCGACATCGATCTGGCCCACTGCAATGTCGTACTTGCGCCCGTCCAAAGACGCAGTCTTGGTAAGTCCCTCGACGGCATGCTTGGTCGCCGTGTAGGCGATCGAATTGGGTCGTGGCGCGGTGGCGGAAATCGATCCGTTGTTGATGATGCGACCGCCCTGCGGCGTCTGGGCCTTCATCGTGCGGAACGCCTGCTGAATGCAATAGAACATGCCGCTCAGATTGATGTCGACCACACCGCGCCATTGCTCGGGTGTCCAATCCTCGAACGGCCCGGGCGGGTTGCCCACGCCGGCGTTGTTGAAGAGCAGGTCCACGCGACCGAAGCGCTCGACCGCCGCCGCGAACAGCGCCTGCACCGACTCCGGGTTGGCGACGTCGGTCGGCACTGCAAAAGCTCTCGCGCCAGCGCCCGATTCTTCGGCCACCTGCTCCAGCGGCTCCAGGCGACGGCCCGCCAGCACGACGCTCCAGCCATCGCCAAGCAACGCCAGCGCGGCGGAACGGCCAATGCCAGTGCCCGCGCCTGTGACGATCGCGATGCGGCTCTTCTTCTCGACGCTCATTCGTATCTCCTTTTGTCAACGGCGCGGCTTGCGCCCCTTCATCTTGTTCGCAGCCTTCTTGACGGCAGTCCTGAAGGCCTGCATCGCCGATTGTGGCGCGCCCGCAGCCGCGCGGTCGGACCGCTCGGCCTCAGGCTTGTTTCGCGCGCTGCGCTTGGCCGATGCCTTGGCGGGCACGCCCGTCGACGAAGCGCCCTTGTCTTTCATCGCCCTCGTGCTCAATTCCTCGCCTTCACGCACCAGACGGAAATCGATCTTGCGGCCGTCCAGGTCGACGCGGCTCACTTGCACTCGCACGCGCGTGCCGATGGCGTAGCGAATGCCTGTGCGCTCGCCGCGCAGTTCCTGGCGCTGCTCGTCGAACTTGAAGTACTCGCCCCCGAGCTCGGTGATGTGAACCAGGCCTTCGACGTACATCGCGTCGAGCGTGACGAAGATGCCGAAGGTGGTGGCCGCCGTGACCACCCCGCCATATTCCTCGCCGAGATGCTCGCGCATGTACTTGCACTTGAGCCACGCCTCGACGTCGCGACTTGCCTCGTCGGCGCGTCGCTCATTGGCGCTGCAATGCAGGCCGGCGGCTTCCCACGCCAGGACTTCCTTGCTCGGCGCCACGGTGGCTTTCTGCGGCTTGGACGTGGGCGACTTCACGCGCGAAGCGAGCCGCTTCGCCAGCTTGGCGTGCGCCTCGCCGGGCGTCGGCAGCATCGGCAGCTGGTACTTGGTCTTGCCCAGGATGGCCTTGATCACGCGATGCACGAGCAGGTCGGGATAGCGCCGGATGGGGCTCGTGAAGTGGGTGTAGGCCTCGTAGGCGAGCCCGAAGTGACCGCTGTTGATGGGCGTGTAGATCGCCTGCTGCATCGAGCGCAGCAGCATGGTGTGGATCTGCTGGGCGTCCGGACGCTCCTTCGTCGCGTCGGCAATGGCCTGGAACTCGCCGGGCTTGGGGTCGTCCGTGATCGAGAGACCCACGCCCATGGCCTTGAGGTATCCGCGAAGGATTTCCTTCTTCTCGGGTGTCGGGCCTTCGTGCACGCGATACAGACCGGGATGCTTGCCCTCGGCGATGAAATCGGCGCTGCAGACGTTGGCTGCCAGCATCGCTTCCTCGATCAGGCGGTGCGCTTCATTGCGCGTGCGCGGCACGATCTTCTCGATGCGCCCTGCGTCGTCGCAAATGATCTGCGTCTCGGTGGTCTCGAAGTCGACCGCGCCGCGCTTCGAGCGCTGCTTGAGCAGTGCGCGATAAACGTCGGCCAGGTTCAGCAAGTCCTTGACGCGTTCCTTGCGCTTCAGCGCTTCCGGTCCGCGCGTGTTGCCGAGGATGGCCGCCACTTCGGTGTACGTGAAGCGCGCGTGGCTCCACATCACCGCGGGGTAGAACTGGTAGGCGTAGATCTCGCCATCGGCAGCCACCAGCATGTCGCACACCATGCACAGGCGCTCGACCTCGGGATTGAGCGAGCACAAGCCATTCGACAGCTTCTCCGGCAGCATCGGGATCACGCGGCGCGGGAAGTACACACTGGTCGCGCGATCGTAGGCGTCGATGTCGATCGCCGAGCCGGTCTGCACATAGGCGCTGACGTCGGCGATCGCGACCAGCAGGCGCCAGCCCTTGCCGCGGCCGACCTTCGCGGGCTCGCAATACACGGCGTCGTCGAAGTCGCGCGCGTCCTCGCCGTCGATGGTCACCAGCGGGATGTCGGTCAGATCGATGCGGCCCCTCTTGTCGGCCGGGCGCACCTTGTCGGGCAATGCTTTCGCTTCGGCGAGGCATGCCTCGGAGAACTCGTGCGGCACGCCGTATTTGCGCACCGCGATCTCGATCTCCATGCCCGGATCGTCGATCTCGCCGAGCACTTCCGTCACGCGTCCGACCGGCTGGCCGAACAGCGCGGGCGGCTCGGTCAACTGCACGACCACGACTTGGCCGACCTTCGCGGTGCCAGTCGCACCCTTGGGGATCAGGACATCCTGACCGTAGCGTTTGTCCTCGGGCGCCACGAGCCAGACGCCACCTTCGTGGAGCAGCCGGCCGATGATGGGCTGCTCGGGGCGTTCGACGATCTCGACCACGCGGCCCTCTGGGCGACCACGTCGGTCCTGGCGCACCACACGCGCCTTGACGCGGTCCTTGTGCAGCACCGCACGCATCTCGTTGGGGGGCAAATAGATGTCGGCTTCACCGTCGTCCCGCTGCACGAAACCGTGTCCGTCGCGATGTCCTTGGACCGTGCCTTCAACTTCATCCAGCAAGCCGCTGGTATGGCCTATGTTTTTGATGATATGATCTCTTTCTTTCCTGAAATTCAAAACATAACTGCTTCAGCAGTTATGTGGGCCCAGATGGCGGAATTGGTAGACGCACTAGTTTCAGGTACTAGCGAGTAACATCGTGGAGGTTCGAGTCCTCTTCTGGGCACCAAGTTTATATAGACCCTTCCAGGGTCTCTCGATTCAAGCCACCGGTCTCCGGTGGCTTTTTTCTTGGCCGTCTGATTTGTGACCGGCATCAGATGGGCAGGGCAATCAGATCGTGTCCCTCTGCACCGACGATGCGAGCGCGCGTGAACTCGCCGACCTTCAGCGTTTTGCTGATCTTTTCGGGCGGCAGCAGACGGACGATTCCGTCGATCTCCGGTGCATCGGCATACGTGCGGCCCACGCCCCCCTTGCGCCCCATGCCAGGCGCCGAATCCACCAGCACCTGCATCGTCGCGCCGATGCGCTTGCGCAGCTTGGCGATCGACACGGCTTCCGCGACCTCCATGAAACGCGCGCGCCGGGCTTCTCGCTCGGCCTCGGGCAGCATGCCGGGAATGTCGTTCGCGGCGGCGCCCTGGACCGGGCTGTAGGCGAAGCAGCCTGCACGATCGATTTCTGCTTCGCGAATGAATGCCAGCAGGTGTTCGAACTCCTCCTCGGTTTCGCCGGGGAAGCCAGCGATGAAGGTGCTGCGGATCACAAGCTCCGGACACACTTCGCGCCAGCGCGCGATGCGCTCCAGATTCTTCTCGCCGCTTGCAGGCCGCTTCATGCGCCGGAGCACGTCAGGGTGGCTGTGTTGCAGCGGCACATCGAGGTAAGGGAGCACTTGGCCACTCGCCATCAGCGGAATGACCTCGTCGACGCTCGGATAGGGGTACACATAGTGCAGTCGCACCCAAGCGCCGTAGGGCTCGGCGATCTCGCCCAGCGTGCGCACGAGCTCGAGCATGCGCGTCTTGACCGGCTTGCCATCCCAGAAACCAGTGCGGTACTTCATGTCCACACCGTAGGCGGAGGTGTCCTGGCTGATCACCAGCAGTTCCTTCACACCACCTTCGAACAACGCCTTGGCTTCCGACAGCACATCGCCCACCGGGCGCGACACGAGGTCGCCGCGCATCGAAGGGATGATGCAGAAGGTACACCGGTGATTGCAGCCCTCGCTGATCTTCAGATAGGCGTAGTGACGCGGCGTGAGCTTCAGGCCGGCAATACCGAAGGCCTGCGGCACCAGGTCGATGAAGGGATCGTGCGGCTTCGGCAGATTCGCGTGGACCGCGTCCATCACTTCCTGCGTCGCATGCGGCCCTGTGACCGCCAACACGCTCGGATGCATCTGGCGCACCAAGTTGCCGCCCTCCTCACCCGTCTTGGCGCCGAGACAGCCGGTCACGATCACGCGCCCGTTGCCTGCGAGGGCTTCGCCGATCGTGTCGAGGCTTTCCTTGACGGCGTCGTCAATGAAGCCGCAAGTGTTCACGATCACGAGGTCGGCACCCTCGAAAGTCTTGGAGGTTTCGTAGCCCTCGGCACTCAGTTGGGTCAGGATCAGTTCGGAATCGGTCAATGCCTTGGGACAGCCCAGGCTCACAAAGCCGACTTTGGGGGCTGCCGGCGCGGCAATTCGTTCGGGGGAGGCAACTTCGCTCATATCCCCCTATTGTCCCAGCTATCGGCCACCGTGCCCTATTTCAGGGTCGCTTGATGCCAAACGCACCCAGAACCTGCTCGGTGTTCTTCTGCATCTGCTCCTGCATCTGCAGGAAGACGTTCTTGGACTGCTCGACGTAGTTGCCCATCAACCCTTGCAGCATCGGGGACTGCATGGTCATGAACTTCGACCACATTTCCGGCGTGATGCCCTCGGCCTTTTCGGCCAGTTGCGCCTGAACCTCGGCCATCGCCTGGATGTTCTTCTCCAGATAGGGCCCCATGTAGCTTTGCATCGCCTGGCCGTAGAACCGGATGATGCTGGCCAGCACCTGTTCTGTGAACATCGGCGCGCCACCAGCCTCTTCCTCGAGGATGACCTGAAGCAGGATGCTGCGGGTCAGGTCGTCCCCGGTCTTGGCATCGCGGACCACGAACGACGCCTGGTTCATGACAAGCTGCTTCACCTCGGCAAGGGTGATGTAGCTGGAGGTTTCCGTGTCGTAGAGCCTTCGATTGGGATACTTCTTGATCACCCGCTGGACCGGCTTGACACCGGACTTCTTGCTCTGCACTAGGGACTCCTTGAGATTTCGCACCATGACGCGCGAGCAATTCTAGGGAGCGGTTTTGTTACACCGCGCCAAGGTTTACCCTGACCGACGGAGAGCTTCAGTCCAGAGACGTCGCGTACTCGGCGCCACAGACCTTGCACGAGCCCGATTCGGGACGCTCGCTGGTCGCTTCGCGGTACTGCAACGGACTCTTGATGCCATTGAAAACCCAGCAACGGGGGCAGTGCTCCTGTCCCGCCAGCGGCAGGTAGGCCCGGGCCCGCTGCTCGGCACGCTCGCGGGTGACGGGAGCGCCCTGACGCTCCGTGCGCGCGACGTCTTCCGCCGCCATGGTGCCCGCCCGGCCATTCGCGCGATCGTTCAGCCCGTAGACCACGCGCGCAAATTCAAGGGGCGCCTGTCGCACCAGCGCTGCAATGCGAAGCTCTTCCAGCGAAGGATCGATCTCGGCTGCCGGAGTATTCATCAGTTCCCTGAGTCGGATGCTTGAGCGTGACAAAATGTCAAGTTACCACAACTGAAGGGCGACCCGCCAGTTGCCGAAGGCCATAGTTCCGAGGATGGATCTATGCCGAAGAACTGAGGCTTGAGGAGGTTTTCGATCCGGTGCGCGTCCGGTGGTTAAGCGGACGCTGGATCAAGAAAATTGGTAGGCGCGATTGGACTCGAACCAACGACCCCCACCATGTCAAGGTGGTGCTCTAACCAGCTGAGCTACGCGCCTAAGGATGTGTCCGAGAAGCCGCAATTGTAGCAGGATGCGGAGACCACTTTTCAGCGGCGTCGCGCAGAACGCACACCGGTCACTGCAGCGACCACTGCGAGCACCTGCTTCAGACGCGTCGCATCTGCGATCTCGATGGTGAACGTCATCCACGCGGTGCCCTTCACCGACTGCGTCTGCACGCCGATCACATTCATCTTCTCGCGTGCGAACACGTCGGAGATATCGCGCAGCAGCCCTTGCCTGTCGGCCGCTTCGACAGCGACATCGACCGCATAGACAGAGCCCGCTTCCGCCTTCTGCGCGCCCCACTCCACGTCGATGACGCGCCCGGCATCGCGGCTCGCCATCATGCGGAAGTTGCTGCAGTCCGAGCGATGGATACTCACGCCGTGGCCCTTGGTCACGAAGCCGCGGATGGCATCTGGCGGCGCAGGCTTGCAGCACTTGGCGAGTTGCGTCATGAGCGATGAAACGCCGACTACAAGCACACCACCACGGCCCGACTGCTCGCTGCCGCGCGCCTTCTTGATGATGACGCCGTCGTCCGGCCCCGGTGCAGGTTCGGGCGGACGCAACAGCATCTCGATGTTGCGCAGCGAGAACTCGTCCTTGCCCACCACTTCGAAGAGGTTGTCGGCCGACTTGAAGCCCAACTGCGAAGCAAGATCTTCGAGTTTCAGCGCAGTCTTGCCTTCTCGCTGAAGGAGCTTCTCGACAGCTTCTCGCCCGCGCGCCACGGTCTCATGCGTGATCTGCGCGTTGAACCAGGCTCGTACCTTCGCACGCGCTCGATGGCTTGCGAGGTAACCCAGTTCCGCGTTGAGCCAGTCGCGCGAAGGGCCTCCTTCCTTGGCAGCGATGATCTCCACAGTCTGGCCGTTTTGCAGTGGCGTATTGAGCGGCACCATCACGCCATCGACGCGGGCCCCCCGGCAGCGGTGGCCGAGGCTCGTGTGTACCGTGTAGGCGAAGTCCACCGCCGTCGCGCCTTGCGGCAACTCGACGATCGCGGCGTCGGGCGTCAGAACATAGATGCGGTCGTCGAAAAGGCCCTGCCCCTGCTGCCCGCCGGAGAGGTCGCGCTCCCAAGCTAGCAGTTGCCGGAGCACCGCGATCTTGGCGTCGTACTCGCCGGTCGCCCACACACCAGCATAGCCCTTGTGGCCCGCTTCCTTGTAGGCCCAGTGCGCGGCCACGCCATGCTCGGCGTGGTCATGCATTTCCTCGGTGCGGATCTGGATCTCGATCGGCTTGCCGGCATGCCCGTCGACCACTTCACGCACCACGGTGTGCAGCGATTGGTAGCCGTTGGGCTTCGGTCTGGCGATGTAGTCGTCGAACTCTTCGTCGATCGGCTGGAAATGCGAATGCACCCACGCGAGTGCCGCATAGCAGTCCTTGACGTCGGCGACCACCACCCGCAGCGCCATGATGTCGAACACCTGTGCGAAGTCGAGCGACTTGCCGCGCATCTTCTTGACGATGCTGTAGATGTTCTTCGGCCGCCCCTGCACCGTGGCCTTGATGCCCTCGGCCGCCAGTTCGCGCTCGAGACGCGTACGCAACTGTTCGACGTAACCTTCGCGCTCGATGCGCTTCTCGTCGAGAAGGCGCGCGATGAGCTTGTAGGTCTCCGGCTCGAGAAAGCGGAACGAGAGATCCTCGATCTCCCACTTGACTTGCCAGATGCCGAGTCGGTTCGCCAGGGGCGCAAACACCTGAAGCGATTCGCGCGCCACATTCTCGGGCGGGGGCCGTTTGCTGGCTGCCGCATGGCGCAGCGTCTGAAGACGCGAAGCGAGCCGAAGCATCACGACGCGCAGGTCGCGCGAGAACGCCAACAGCATCTTGCGCACGTTCTCGGTCTGCGTGCCGGCGCCGTCCGCCAGATGCGCATGCGCGGTGGCCGAGCGTGCCTGCTTCTGCACGTGCACCAGCTTGGTGGTCTCGACCGCGAGCGCAGCGAAGTTGTCGCCAAACACCTTGGCGATCACTTCCTGCGGGCGATTCAAGTGCTGGCACGAATAGACCAGATAGCTGGCGGCCTGCATGGCCTCCGACCCGCCCATGGATGCGACGATGGCGGCAACCGCATCGGCATGGGCGAGCGTGTTCTCGCCGGTGTCCAGCGTTTCATCGGCAATCAGCGGTTCGGCGAAAGCGCGTGCGCGCGCCAGCATGTTCTCCATGACCGGCGTGCGCTCGGCCGTGGCTGCCGACAACGGATAGTCGACCACGAGCGATTCCGACGAGGACGGCACGTGCAGGTTGGTCTGTTCGCGCTTCACTGTGTCGAATGCCGGAAGAAGAATGACCGCCGCCCTGTCTGCTTGCGAGCCTCGCGAGGGGCGTGTGAAAAAGCAAGCTCGGTCATGGAAAAGGCGGGGTCGCGATGAAGATAATTCTCTCGTTGCATCCTAATTCATTCGGAGACTGTCATCATGCTCAAAGGCAAAACCGCGCTTGTCACGGGGTCCACCAGCGGTATCGGGCTGGGTATCGCAAAGGCGCTCGCACAACAAGGCGCGAACATCGTTCTCAACGGCTTCGGCGACGTGGAGGGAGCGAAGGCTGAAATTTCCGCGCTCGACGTCCAGGTCGACTACCACGGCGCCGACATGAGCAAGCCTGCGCAAATCGAGGACCTGATGAAGTTTGCGGCCACTCGCTTCGGACATGTCGATGTGCTCGTGAACAACGCAGGCATCCAGCACGTCTCGAACGTCGAGGACTTCCCGATCGAGCGTTGGGATGCGGTGATCGCCATCAATCTCAGCAGCGCCTTCCACACGACCCGGCTCGCCATTCCCGCGATGCGCGAAGCCAACTGGGGCCGCATCATCAACATCGCATCGGCGCACGGCCTGGTGGCGTCGGCGCAGAAGTCCGCGTACGTCGCGGCGAAGCACGGCATCGTCGGGTTCACCAAGTCGGTCGCGCTCGAAACCGCGACCACCGGCATCACGAGCAATGCGATCTGCCCCGGCTGGGTGCTCACACCGCTGGTGCAGAAGCAGATCAACGACCGCTCCGAACGCGAAGGCATTTCCCTCGCGCAGGCCCAGAAGGATTTGCTGGGCGAGAAACAGCCCTCGCTTCAGTTCACGACGGTGGAACAGCTGGGTGGCCTCGCCGTGTTCCTGTGCTCGCCTGCCGCGGAACAGGTCCGCGGCGTCGCATGGCAGGTGGACGGCGGCTGGACAGCACAGTAGCGCTCGCTTACTTGAGCTGCACCGAGCCGGACACGTTGACCATCACGGTCGCCTTGCCGGCTTCGATCGGCACCGAGGTGTCGGAAGCGGCCGCCTTTGCCTCCATCGCCATGATCCGAGGCTGGAAGGGCGCGCCCACGTTGGCGTTGACCGACACTTCGCGCAGCGAATAGCCGCTGAAGCCGAATCGCTTGGCGAGTTCGTCTGCCCGCTGCTTGAAGTTGTCGATCGCCAGGCCCTGCGCCTCGGCCTCCGCCTTGGCCTGCTGCTCTCGGCTCAAGCTAAAGCCGATGTTCCTGATCGTCAGGGTGGAGATGCGGCCGGCCGTCTGCGCGATGCGCGGGAAATCCCGGCCTTCGAGCACGAGTTCGGCCGTGCCCTGCCATCCGGTCAGCGTGCCGTCGCGGTTGCGGCGCGGCGCCAGGTGGAAGTTGCCCGTGCGCACGTCCATCTGGCCGGGCAGAGCGTTCTTTCGTGCCTCTGCCAAGGCCGCGTCGAGCGCTGTCTTGAGTTGCGTCTGCACCGTGGCCGCGTCGGCGGCATCGCGCGAAGTGGACAGCGTCATGCTCAATTGATCCTGCTGCACCTCCCCGGTCGAATTGGCCGACAGCTGGAGCACGTTCTGTGGCTGCGGCAGGGCCAGGGTCTGGGCCGATACGGCGCCCGCGGTCATCAATACGGCACAGGCCGCAATCCATTTGGCATTGTTCAAGACAGCAAATCCTCAGGTGGACAAGAAAATGAAAATGAGCGCCCCGCGGGGGCGCTGCTCAGGGGCGCTGGCTGCGAGGCGCGGCGAGCGCCGCGTCCTTCACCGCGGGCGAAGGCATCATGCGCTCGGCCGGCTGCGGCTCTCCCGACGGGACCGCCTCATGCCGCGTTGCGGCCGATGACTGCAGCGCATCATGCCGTGGCAACCATTGCTGACGCACCTGCTGCCGCAATTCAGCCAGTTCGGCGGGCGTCAAGCGACGGCCGGCGGCCGCCTCTTCACGGCGGACTTCGTCCCGTGTGGCGGCCCGGTGGGCTTCCACCGCACCGCGCAATTCGGAGCGCCGCTGGTCGCTCACCAACCAGAAATCGGGAGACCCGGCCAGGACTGGCAGGCAGCAGCTGGCGAGCAGCAAGGAGAGTGTCAGAGCTTTGAATTTCATGGGATCGTGCGACAGCAAGATGACTGTGCCATCGCTTGACAAGGCACAAGCGTCCGGACGGCTAGCGTCCGCAAGTTTTGTAACTTTGTGTCAATCCGTCGTGTAAAGCACCTCAATGGGGCCTCAACACCCTCAGAATTGGCGCTGTTACAAATTCAGCGTTGTAGAAATGAATCAAACTCCCGCTCGCACAGACAAGATCGTGATCGTCGACGACGACGCCCGCATCCGCGACCTGCTGCGCCGCTACCTGACCCAGGAAGGATTCGAGGTCATCGTGGCGGAAGACGGCAAGGCCCTGAACCGCATCCTCCTCCGCGACACGGTCGACCTGATCGTGCTCGACCTGATGATGCCCGGCGAGGACGGCTTGTCCGTCTGCCGCCGCTTGCGCGCCGCCAACGACCGCACTCCCATCATCATGCTCACCGCCAAGGGCGAAGACGTGGACCGCATCGTCGGCCTCGAAGTCGGTGCCGACGACTACCTCGGCAAACCGTTCAACCCGCGCGAGTTGCTCGCCCGCGTGCATGCGGTGCTTCGCCGCCGTCCGCCGCTGGAGGCGCCGGGTGCTCCGTCGACCGACAACGAAACGGTGAACTTCGGTCCGTTCAGCTTCGACCTCGGCTCCCGCACACTCAAGAAGGACGGTGAAGAACTCTCACTGACCACTGGCGAGTTTGCGATGCTCAAGGCACTGGTACGCCATCCCAGACAGCCTCTGTCGCGTGAAAAACTGGCCCAGTTGGCGCGCGGCCGTGAGTTCGAACCCTTCGACCGCAGCCTGGACGTGCAGATCTCGCGCCTGCGCAAGCTGGTCGAGTCCGACGCCGCGGCACCGCGCTATATCCAGACGGTCTGGGGCGTCGGCTACGTGTTCGTGCCGGACGGCACAACCTGAAGCGCTGACCGTGGCCGCATCGATCGGCCCCAAGACGACTCAGCCGAGCCCTCTCGCCGAGGACAGCACCCAGGCGACCTTGCCCAGCCCGCTGGAGGGCATCGGTTCCCGGCGGCGCCGGTCCAGGATCCAACTGGGCCTGAGTCTCTTTTGGCGGACTTTCTTCCTGCTGGTTCTCCTCCTAGTCGGCTGTACAGTCGCCTGGTTGCAGACCTTCCGTGCGCTCGAGTACGAGCCGCGCGCGATCCAGACTGCGCACCAGATCGCCTCCTTGGTGAACCTGACACGCGCGGCGCTGGTGTATTCCGACGCCATCACCCGCGTCTCGCTGATCAAGACGCTCGCCGACCAGGAAGGCGTGCGCATCCTGCCGCGCGAGCCGGGCGACCGCTTCTTGCCCTACACCAGCGGCGCGCTGGACCAGCGGGTGACGGAAGAGTTGATCGCCCGTCTCGGTGAGGGTACGACCGTGGCCAGTCGGGTCAACGACGAACCTGGCCTGTGGATCGGCTTCACCATCGAGAGCGACACCTACTGGCTGCTGGTCGACCCCACGCGCTTCAGCCGCCTCGACCGGCGCACCTGGATGATCTGGCTGGCGACGACCATGGCGCTCTCCCTGGCCGGCGCGGCGCTGATCACGCGTCTCATCAACCGGCCGCTCAAGCAGCTTTCGCAAGCCACGTTGCAGGTGCGCGAGGGCGAATACGAGGCGCACCGGCTCGACGAGCGCGCCCGCACCAACGAAATCCGGGCGGTGAACGTCGGCTTCAACCGCATGGCCGACCAGCTCGCCAAGATCGAACAGGACCGCGCCGTGATGCTGGCCGGTATCTCGCACGACCTGCGCACGCCACTGGCGCGGCTGCGGCTCGAAACCGAGATGAGCGTGGCCGACGAGGATGCACGCGACCACATGGCAGCCGATATTGCCCAACTCGACGCGATCATCGACAAGTTCCTCGACTACGCGCGGCCCGACCATGTCGACTTCAAGCCGGTGCTGCTGCGCGACGTGATCGATGCCTGCACCTACGCGGTGCAGGACCATGAGGACATCAAGATCAAGGTCGAAGTACCGAACGACCTGCGGGTCATGGCCGACGACGTGGAACTCCAGCGCGTGATCTCCAACCTGGTCGAGAACGCACGCCGCTACGGCAAGACGCCCGCCACCGGCGTCGCCGACATCACCATCCAGGCGCAGGCGCACAACGACGCGGTGCTGATCAAGGTGCGCGACCACGGCGCCGGCGTCGCGCCGGCGCTGCTGTCCCAGTTGAGCAAGCCCTTCTTCCGCGGCGACGTCGCACGGACGTCGGCAGCCGGCGCCGGCCTCGGGCTGTCGATCGTCACCAAGAACATCGAGCGCATGGGCGGCACCTTCGCCCTCACGAGCACGCCCGGCCGCGGGCTGGCAGCGCACATCCGCATGCCCCGCGCCGCTTCAGCCAAGCCCGAAACAGCGCAGCCCAAGGATAAGGAAAAGGAAAAATAGCTCAGGCACTCCGCAAGGCGGGCGCAGCCAATCCCAGAAACCCCGTGGATCCGGCTCCGCCGGGCCGCCGGGGTTGCTCCCTGCAAGGGGGTTGGCGAAGCGACACGAAGTGCGCGAAGCCTGGGGGTTATCTAAAGATCATTGCGATGGCCCGAGCTTCCATCGCCCGCCCCTCGCCCACCGGGCCGAGCTTCTCAGCCGTCTTCGCCTTCACATTGACCTGATTGACCTCCAGGCCGAGCGTCGCAGCGATGCGCTCGCACATGGCCGGAATGTGCGAAGCGAGCTTCGGCGCCTGCGCGATCACCGTACTGTCGACATTGCCGATCTCCCAGCCCGCTGCCCGCACCCGGCGGGCGGCCTCGGCCAGCAGCACAGATGAGTCCGCACCGCGGAACTGCGCATCGGTATCCGGGAAATGTCGGCCGATGTCGCCAAGGGCGGCCGCGCCGAGCAGGGCATCGGTGATCGCATGCAAGAGGACGTCGGCATCCGAATGGCCCAGCAGGCCCATGCTGTGCGGTACTTCGACGCCGCCGAGGATCAATTTCCGACCCGCCACCAGTTGGTGGACGTCCCAGCCCTCGCCGACTCGCAGATTGAAAGCAGTCATGGTGCAGTGCGCCGGCTGCGCAAGAGCGCCTCCGCCAACGCGAAATCCTCTGAGTAAGTGAGCTTGAAATTCTGCGCGCTGCCCGGCACCAGCAGCGGCGCTAGGCCAATCGCCTCGATGGCGCTGGCTTCGTCGGTCACTGCGTCGCCGGCGCGTTCCAGGGCGTCGAGCAGCATGCCGATGCGGAACATCTGCGGCGTCTGGGCCAGCCACTTGTCGGCGCGGGTCGGCGTGCGGACGACGCGGCCCTCGGGGGATGCGACCTTGAGGGTGTCCGCCAACCGATGCGCCAACAGCCCGCCGACGGGGTCGTGCTCGCAGGCGGCGATCAGCACCTCGATCTGCGTCGGCGTGACGAGGCAACGTGCCGCATCGTGCACCAGCACCCAGTCGTGCGGGCCGGCGCCGGCGTCGCGCAAGGCATGCAGGCCGTTTCGCACGGTCGCGGCGCGCGTCGCCCCCCCCACGCGCAGCAGGTGTTCGCCTGCGCCCGGAAAGCGCGGCAGCACGATCCCCACATCCGCGTCGTCCCGCGAGACCACGAGCGCAATCCCCTCGAACCGGCCGACGAGCGCGCGGAAGGCTTCCAGCGTGTGCTCGACCATGGGCCGACCGGCAATCCGCTGGTACTGCTTGGGCCCGACGCTTGCGGCACGACTGCCCGAACCTGCACAGGGGATCAACACGAAAAGACGGGAAGCGGTCATGGATGCAACGGCGGCCAGCGACAAAGGGGCAGCCATTCTAGAATCGCCCTTCACACCCCTCGCCGGCCCGGCGCGGGGTGTTCTGCATTTCCCAGGCACTCCATGGACCTCCCCCATCTCACGGCGGGCAAGCGCTTCACGCTGCCGCGTCCCCCCTTGTCAGCCGATGCGCTGCTGCTGGCGCAACTGGCCGAACGCGAGAAAGCGGCCGGCCGCGCGACGGCCGTATTTACCGCCGACGCGAACGACGCCCAGCGGCTGATCGACGAGATCGCCTTCTTCGCCCCCGAACTTCGGTGCGCGCTGTTCCCGGACTGGGAGACATTGCCCTACGACAGCTTCTCGCCTCACCAGGACCTGATCAGCGAGCGCCTTGCGACCCTCTGGCGCATCAGCCAGAACGAGGCCGACGTCGTTCTGGTGCCGGCAACCACCGCGCTCTACCGGCTGGCTCCTCCCGGCTTCCTGGCCGGCTATACCTTCCATTTCAAGAGCGGGCAGAAGCTGCAGGAGTCGAAGCTCAAGGCCCAGCTCACGCTGGCGGGCTACAGCCATGTGACGCAGGTCGTCAGCCCGGGCGAATACGCGGTGCGTGGCAGCCTGATCGACCTGTTTCCGATGGGCTCGCCCGTGCCCTTCCGTGTCGACCTGTTCGACGACGAGATCGATTCGATCCGCACCTTCGACCCCGATACACAGCGCAGCCTCTACCCGGTGCCCGAAGTGCGCCTGTTGCCGGGCCGCGAATTCCCGATGGACGACGACGCCCGCGCGCGCTTTCGCAGCCGCTGGCGTGAACTGCTCGAAGGCGACCCGACGCGCAGCCGCATCTACAAGGACATGGGCAACGGCGTCGCCACGGCCGGCATCGAGTACTACCTGCCGCTGTTCTTCGAGGAAACCGCGACGGTGTTCGACTACCTGGGCGCCGACACCACCGTCGTGTTGCACGGTGAACTCGAACCCGCCTTCCAGCATTTCTGGCAGGACACGGCCGAACGCTACCGGCTGGTGCGCGGCGACCCCGAACGGCCCGCGCTGCCGCCCGAGGCGCTGTTCTTGAATGCCGAACAGTTCTATCAGCGCGCCAAGCTGCACGCGCAACTGGCGATCCGCGGAGACGCGGCCGCCGATGCGCCTTACGCGGAATTCGACGCCCTGCCCGCCTTCGCCGTCGTCCGTGGCGCCGAGGATCCACTGGTCAAGCTCAAGGAGCACATCCGAACCACGCCGCATCGCGTGCTGGTGATCGCCGAGAGCGACGGCCGGCGCGAGAGCCTGCTCGACTTCCTGCGCGCCAGCGGCGTGGGTCCGCCGGCCTTCGACTCGCTCGCCGAATTCGAAGCCTCGCCGGACGAGAAGATCGGCATTGCAACTGCGGCGCTGGTCGCCGGCTTCGCGTGGCGCGAGCAAGGCATCGACTTCGTCACGGAGACCGAACTCTTCGCCACGGCGCCGGCCACCCGCCGCCGCAACAAGAAGCAGGAACAGGTCAGCGACGTCGAAGCGCTGATCAAGGACCTGAGCGAACTCGCCATCGGCGATCCGGTCGTGCATTCCGCACACGGCATCGGCCGCTATCGCGGGCTGGTCAACATGGATCTCGGCCAAGGCGTGGACGCGGACGGCAAACCGCTGATGCAGGAAATGCTGCATCTCGAATACGCCGACAAGGCCACGCTGTACGTGCCGGTCTCGCAGTTGCACATGATCAGCCGCTACACCGGCGTGAGCGCCGACGAGGCGCCGCTGCACAAGCTGGGCTCCGGCCAGTGGGAAAAGGCCAAGCGCAAAGCCGCCGAGCAGGTGCGCGACTCCGCCGCCGAACTGCTCAATATCTACGCCCGCCGCGCGGCGCGCGAAGGCCACGCCTTCCGCTTCTCGGCGGCCGACTACGAAGTGTTCGCCAACGACTTCGGCTTCGACGAGACGGCCGACCAGAAAGCCGCGATCCACGCGGTCATCCAGGACATGATCTCGCCGCAGCCGATGGACCGGCTGGTCTGCGGCGACGTCGGCTTCGGCAAGACCGAGGTTGCCCTGCGCGCTGCCTTCATCGCGGTCACGGGCGGCAAGCAGGTTGCCTTCCTCGCACCGACCACCCTGCTGGCCGAGCAGCACTTCCAGACGCTGGTGGACCGCTTCGCGAAGTGGCCGGTCAAGGTGGCCGAGATGAGCCGCTTCCGGTCCACCAAGGAAATCACCACCGCCGCCAAGGGGCTGGCCGACGGCACCGTGGACATCGTGGTGGGCACCCACAAGCTGCTCTCGCAGTCGGTCAAGTTCAAGAACCTGGGCCTGCTCATCATCGACGAGGAACACCGCTTCGGCGTGCGCCACAAGGAAGCGATGAAGGCCCTGCGCGCCGAGGTGGATGTGCTCACGCTCACCGCGACGCCGATTCCGCGCACGCTGGGCATGGCGCTCGAAGGCCTGCGCGACCTGAGCGTGATCGCCACCGCGCCGCAGCGACGGCTCGCCATCAAGACCTTCGTGCGCAACGAGGGCACCGGCGTGATCCGCGAGGCGGTGCTGCGCGAACTGAAGCGTGGCGGCCAGGTCTACTTCCTGCACAACGAGGTCGAGACCATCGAGAACCGGCGACAGAAGCTCGAGGAGATCATCCCCGAAGCACGCATTGCGGTGGCACACGGCCAGATGCCCGAGCGCGAGCTGGAGCGCGTGATGCGCGATTTCGTGGCCCAGCGCTACAACATGCTCCTGTGCTCGACCATCATCGAGACCGGCATCGACGTGCCGACCGCCAACACCATCGTGATGAGCCGCGCGGACAAGTTCGGCCTCGCGCAGTTGCATCAACTGCGCGGCCGCGTCGGCCGCAGCCACCACCAAGCGTATGCCTACCTCATGGTGCCCGACATCGAGGGCCTGACCAAGCAGGCCGCGCAGCGCCTCGACGCCATCCAGCAGATGGAAGAACTCGGCTCAGGCTTCTACCTCGCGATGCACGACCTGGAAATCCGCGGCGCCGGCGAGGTGCTGGGCGAGAACCAGAGCGGCAACATGATGGAGATCGGCTTCCAGCTCTACAACGAGATGCTGGCCGAGGCCGTGCGCTCGCTCAAGGCCGGTCAGGAGCCCGACCTGCTCGCGCCGCTGAGCGTGACGACCGAGATCAATCTGCACGCCCCTGCCCTGCTGCCCGACGACTACTGCGGCGACGTGCACCTGCGCCTCTCGTTCTACAAGAAGCTCGCGACGGCGAAGACGCCCGACCAGATCGACACGCTGCTCGAAGAAATCGTCGACCGCTTCGGCAAGCTGCCCCCGCAGGCGCAGACGCTGATCGACGTGCACCGGCTGCGCGTGCTGGCGCGGCCCTACGGCGTGATCAAGGTCGACGCGGCGCCGGGCGTCATCCACATCACGTTCAAGAAGGACCCGCCGGTCGATTCGATGAACATCATTCACCTGATCCAGAAGAACAAGCACATCAAGCTCGCGGGCAACGAAAAGCTGCGCATCGAGCGCGAGCTGAAAGAGCCCAAGGATCGCGCGCAGATGGTGCGCGACATTCTTCGCAGCCTGGGTCAACCCAAAGTACAGGAAGCCACACCGGTATGACCGCCAAGGAAATCTCTCCCGGCCTGATCGTCCAGCGGTTCACGCCGCCGCTCGCGCTCGCCGATTTCAAGCTGATCGCCTTCGACATGGACTCGACGCTGATCAACATCGAATGCATCGACGAGATCGCCGACGCGGTGGGCAAGAAGGCCCAAGTGGCCGCCATCACCGAAGCCACGATGCGCGGCGAGATCAAGGATTTCAAGGAAAGCCTGCGACGCCGGGTGGCGCTGCTGAAGGGCGTGCCCGTCGCCGCGTTGCAACAGGTCTACGACGAGCGCCTGCGGCTCAACCCGGGTGCCGAACATCTGGTCGCCGCGTGCAGGGCTGCCGGACTGAAGGTGCTGCTGGTCTCCGGCGGGTTCACCTTCTTCGCGAACCGGGTCAAGGACAGGCTCGGCATCGACTTCGCCCGCTCCAACCTGCTGGACGAAGCCGATGGACAGCTCACGGGGAGCGTCGTGCAGCAGTCCTGGGGCGACATCTGCGACGGCGCGGAAAAGCGCCGCACGCTGCTGGAAGTGGCTTCGCTTCTCGGCATCTCGCCGGGCGAAACCATCGCCGTCGGCGACGGCGCGAACGACCTGCCGATGATGGGCGAGGCAGGTCTGTCCGTGGCCTATCACGCCAAGCCCAAGGTGCGTGAACAGGCCATGGTCGCCATCAACGAAGGCGGGCTCGATCGCCTGCTCGAAGTCGTGAGGTGAACATCATGAGCGACGCCAAGGACAAGGCCGCGCCCTCTACATCGGACACGGTGCATGGCGACCGGCGCCTGGGCGTCGAGCACGGCGCCATCCACAAGCCGATCCACACCTCGGTGCAGTACGGCTACGAGCGGGTCGAAGACCTGATCGGCGTGTTCCAGGGCACGCTCAAGAACAGCTTCAGCTATGCGCGCCAGGGCACGCCGACGACCGCGGCGCTCGAGGCCAAGATCACTCAACTGGAACAGGGCGTCGGAAGCATCTGTTTCGCAAGCGGCATGGCAGCGCTCGGCGCCATCTTCCTCACGCTGCTGCGCGAAGGCGACCACGTCGTGTCGAGTCAGTTCGTCTTTGGCAACACCAACAGCCTGTTCGGCACGCTCAATGACTTGGGCATCGAGGTCTCGAAAGTCGATGCCGGTGCCGTGGAGCGGGTGCGCGCCGAACTGCGTCCGAACACGCGCATGGTCTTCGTGGAAACGATCGCCAACCCCGGCACGCAGGTTCCGGACCTCGAAGCCATCGGCGCGCTGTGCCGCGAACGCGGGCTGCTCTATGTCGTGGACAACACCATCACCTCGCCCGCCCTCTTCCGTCCGAAGACGGTCGGTGCGGGGCTGGTCATCAACTCGCTGACCAAGACCATTGCCGGGCATGGCGCTGCACTGGGCGGCGCAGTGACCGACACGGGCCTTTTCGACTGGGCCGTCTATCCCAACATCTCACCCAGCTATCGCGGCATCGATGCCCGCCAGCAAGGCTTGCAGCAATTGCGCAAGAAGGGCCTGCGCGACATGGGCGCGACCCTGTCGCCCGAGCAGGCCCACCGCATCAGCCTGGGCGCCGAGACGCTCGGGCTGCGAGTGGCACAGACCAGTGCCACGGCCTTGTCGCTGGCGCGCTTTCTGCAGGGCCACGCGGCGGTGGCGGCGGTTCACTACCCGATGCTCGAAAGCCACCCGCAGCACGCACTGGCCGTGCGGTTCTTCAAGGCGGGTTCGTGGCTGCTGGCCTTCGAGCTGCGCGACAGCGCCAATGTCCTCGCCGTGCTCAACCGGCTGCAACTGCCGATCAAGGCCACCGGACTCGGGGACAACCGCACGCTGATCATCCCGGTGGCGCCGACGATCTACTGGGAAGCGGGTCCGGCGGTGCGCGCGCAGATGGGCATCGCCGACGGACTGGTTCGCGTCTCCGTGGGGCTGGAATCGGCTGACGAGCTGATCGAGGACTTCGCCCGGGCACTGAGTTAGCGCAGGTCAAGGCGGGGGCAACCCTTATCGCGCGAAACGTCTGCGCCGGGACAATGCGGCACACCGTCGAGTCCCCGGAGGTCCCATGTACCCAGGCAAGTATGCGCAGCAGTTCGCCAGCCGCTCTGCTTTCATCATGGCGGGCAGCGGCGAGTCCATGACCTACGCGGAGTTGGAGGCGCGCAGCAATCGCCTGGCGCACCTGCTGCGCGCACAGGGCCTGAAGCGGCTGGACCACTACGCCGTCTTCATGGAGAACAACCGCTACTTCTTCGAATCGTGCGTGGCGGGCGAGCGCTCGGGGCTCTACTACACCTGCATCAACGCCTACCTCACACCCGAGGAGATGGCCTACGTCGTCAACAACAGCGAGTCGACCGTCCTGATCACGTCGGCCGAGAAACTCCCGGTCGCCCGGCAGGCGCTGGCCGACTGTCCGAAGGTCAAGCTGTGCCTGGTGGCCGGCGGCGGCGCTGGTCTCACGGGGCAGGCCGGTGCTGCACGCCTGGTCGACTTCGACGAAGCCGTGACAGGCCTGCCCGACACGCCCATCGACGACGAGTGTCTGGGCACCGCGATGCTCTATTCGTCGGGCACCACCGGCCGCCCCAAGGGCGTGCTGCGGCCGCTTCCCGAGAACCCGCCCAGCGAGCCGCTGGCACTCTTCCACTTCCTGAACAAGCTGTGGCAGTGCGAGGAAGGGATGATCTATCTGTCGCCGGCGCCCCTGTACCACTCGGCGCCGCTGGCCAATGTGTCACTCGCGATCCGCAACGGCGGCACCGTGATCATCATGGAGCACTTCGATCCGCAACAGTATCTGGCGCTGATCGCGAAGTACCGCGTCACGCACACGCAGCTTGTGCCAACCATGTTCTCGCGCATGCTCAAGCTGCCGCCGGAAGAACGCGCAAAGGCCGACCTGTTGACGCTGAAGATCGCCATCCACGCCGCCGCGCCCTGTCCGGCGCAGGTGAAGGAACAGATGATCGAATGGTGGGGGCCCATCATTCACGAGTACTACGGCGCCACCGAGGGCCTCGGGTTCACCGCATGCGACAGCCACGAATGGCTCGCCCACCGCGGCACGGTCGGCAAGGTGCTGCTGGGCGACATTCACATCTTCGACGAGCAGATGCAGCCGGTGCCCAAGGGCCAGTCGGGCGAGATCTGGTTCAAGACCGCATCGCCCTTCGTCTATTTCAACGACCCGGAGCGCACGGCGCTCACCCGCTCGCCCGACGGAACGATGAGCACGGTGGGCGACATGGGCTACCTCGACGATGACGGCTTTCTCCACCTCACCGACCGCTCGACCTTCATGATCATCTCGGGCGGCGTCAACATCTATCCGCAGGAATGCGAAAACCTGCTGATCACGCATCCCAAGGTGGCCGATGCGGCGGTGTTCGGCGTGCCCAACAAGGACCTGGGGGAAGAAGTGAAGGCGGTGGTGCAGACGCCGCCGGGCGTGGCTCACACGCCCGAGTTGGCGGCCGAGCTGATCGAGTTCTGCCGCTCGCACCTCGCGCACATGAAGTGCCCGAAGACGGTGGACTTTACCGGCCAGCTACCCAGACTGCCCACCGGCAAGCTCTACAAGCGCACGCTGCGCGATGCGTTCTGGGTGGGGCACGCCAGCCGCATCGTCTGACGACGCTGTCCGCTCAGAGCGCCGCGCCGAGGCGCGCGATGCCTTCCTGGATCTTCTCGACGTTGGCCGTGGCGAAGCTCAGGCGCAGCGTCGCGAGATCCGGCTTCTCGGCGAAGAACGGCGCGCCGGGCACGAAGGCCACGAGCTTCTCGATGGCGCGCTTGGCAAACACGTTGGCGTCGGCCACCTTGCCGTTCGCGCCCGTGAGGCGCGCCCAGAAGAACAGGCCGCCGCCTGGCTGCGTGAAGGTGATGGCGTCGCCCAGCTCCTTCTGCAGCGCCGCACGCATGGCCTGCGCACGTTCGGCGTAGACCTTGCGCACGTTGGCCAGCGTGGCCGGCATGCGGCCGCTCTTGAGGTATTGCGCTGCGGTCGCCTGCGCGAAAGTACTGGTGTGTGCGTCGCTGAACTGCTTGCACATGGTCGCCTTCGCGAGCAGCTCGGCGGGGCCGATCAACCAGCCGATGCGCAGGCCCGGGCTCAGCACCTTGCTCAGGCTGCCGCAGTGCGCGACGAGTTCGCGGCTTCCGGGCACGTCCTTGGTGAGCGACATGATCGAAGGCGGCGGGGCCTTGTCGAAGTAGAGGTCGCCGTAGGGGTCGTCCTCGACGATCAGCGTCTGGTGCTTCACGGCCATTTCGAGCACCTTCTTGCGGCGCTCCAGACTCAGCATCGCGCCGCTGGGGTTGCCGAAGGTGGGGATGAGGTAGACGAACTTCGGCTTGTGCTCGGCAATGAGCTTTTCGAGCTCGTCGGTGCGCACGCCGTTGGCGTCGATCGGTGCGCTGATCAGTTGCGCGCCATAGAGGCGAAAGCACTGGATGGTCGCAAGAAATGTCGGTCCTTCGACGATCACCTTGTCGCCGGGAGAAATGAGCGTCTTGCCGAGCAGGTCGAGTGCCTGCTGGCTGCCGGTGGTGACGATAAGGCCAGTGGGATCGACGTCGACGCCCTTGGTCTTCATGAAGGCGCTGAGTTGCGCGCGCAGCGGCTCGTAGCCTTCGGTCGCGCCGTACTGCAGGGCGCCGCCGGCTTCTTCCGAAAGGGCCTTGGCGCTCGCATCCTTCAGCCCTTCGACGTCGAACATCGCGCTGTCCGGAAAGCCACCTGCAAAGCTGATGATGCCGGGCGTGCCGAGCAGCTTGAAGAGTTCGCGGATGGCGGAGGTTTCGACGTTGTCGAGGCGGGAGGCGAATTGCATGGGAACCTTCTGTCGGAGAGTTGCAGCCATTCATTGTCGCAGCGGCGCCCATGGCCCCTGTGTCGCTTCAAGCGCGAACCATGATCCATTGCTTCGCGGCTTCGAGATCCGACGCAGGAAAACGCTTGATCTCGGCCGAAACGAAATGCGAAGCCAGGTGCTCGGCGGCCTTCCCCATTGCGGAATCAGTGACGACGCCGATCTTCCTGATGTGCTTGTGATGATCTCGCACGAAGCGGAAGTGCGCGACCATTGCGCCCAGACTTTCCCAGCCTGGAAACGCAGGCGCTTCAATGACGATGCCGGCGATATCGCCTGTCTGCTCTATGTAAGGGTCGACCGTTTTCGCCAACTCGGCAAAGTCGCCCAGTTGCAGGGCGCCTTTGACGCGCACATACAGGATGGAATGCGTGGTGTCGAAGGTGTGTTCGATCATGTGTTTCTCCTCCGTGCAGATTCAGTCCGGCAACGACCAGGCGGGACCTGAATGTCGCATTTTCCCGCCCCGTTGAACACTCGTCGGCACGAAGCCGCGCCCGCGGTGTATGGTCCTGACTCGCGGTGCCATACCGGCACTGGCCTGCCAGGAGGTTTCTGCCATGGCCTTGCGAATTCGTGTCCCAGCCCTGACGATGCTGCTCACGGCGGCCCGGGAGCGCCAGAGCCGGACGCGCCCGTGATCGCCATGCGGGGCCGAATCCTTGCGTCGCTTCGCGGCTATCGGATCGAATGGTTGTCGCGCGACCTCGTCGCCGGTCTGATGCTGGCGGCGATCGCCATTCCCGGGCAACTCGCCACGGCGCGGCTTGCGGGAATGCCGCCCGAGACGGGCATCTATGCGTTTGCTGCCGGCTCGATCGCATTCGCGATCTTCGGCGCCAACCGCTTCATGTCGGTCGGGGCGGACTCGACCATTGCCCCGATCTTCGCCGGCGGGCTGGCATCGATCGCCGTTGCCCACGGTCATGACCATGTGCAACTCGCCCCGCTCTTCGCACTGCTGGTCGGCACTGTGCTCATCGTGATCGGGCTGCTGCGCGCCGGATGGCTCGCGACGCTGTTGTCCGTTCCGGTCACCACGGGTTTTCTTGCAGGCATTTCGATCCATATCGTCGTCGGCGAACTGCCCACGCTATTGGGGGTCTCCGACGAGAAGGGACACCTTCTCGTTCGGCTCGCCCACGTCATCGGCCAGGTGCCACACGCCAATCCCGTTTCATTGGCCTTGGGCGCCGGCGTCCTCTGCGTCACCCTGGTCGCGTCCCGCATCAGTCCCCGGATCCCAGGGGCGCTTCTGGGCCTGGTCGGAGCCGGCCTGGCGACGGCGCTATTCCATCTCGAGACGCGCGGCGTCAGCCTGCTGGGCCCACTGGCCGTGACGCTGCCACACGTCTCCTTGCCGGGTCTGCCGGGGATGGAGGAGATCGGCCGAATGGTGCAACTGGCGTTGGTGGTCGCCATGGTTTGCGTCATGCAGACGGCGGCGGTGGCCAGTACCTTTCCGTCCGACGAGGGCAAGGTCGAGGATGTCAGTCGTGATTTCGGCGCGGTCGGGGCTGGAAGCGTCGCAGCCGCGCTGATCGGCGCCTTTCCCGTCAACGCCAGCCCGCCTCGCACGGCGATCGTGCGCGAGTCCGGAGGGCAAAGCCAGTTGGCGGCTCTCGCGGCGGTGGCGCTGGTGGTCGCGTTGGTGATCGCGGCGTCGGGATTGACGGCCTATGTGCCCCATGCCGCGCTGTCCGGCATCCTCCTCTACGTCGCCTGGCGCATCTTCCGCATCAGCGAGATGCGCCAGATCCATCGCCGGGGCGGACTCGAAATTCTGCTGGTGGCGGCGAGCGCCGCGCTCGTCATTGCGCTGCCGATCGAGACCGGCATGCTGCTGGCCATCGTCATGTCTTTCGTGCACAGCCTGTACATCGTCGCGCGGCCCTACTGCGTCGAGCTGGCGCGCGTACCCGGCAGCACCGTCTGGTGGCCCCCGCTACCGGACGCGCCGTTCGAACACGAGACCGGGGTGCTCGTCTTCGCCCCTGGCGCGCCGCTCAACTTCACCAACTGCGAGCGCATTTGCGCCGAGATACGTGCCGCCATCGCCCGGCAGCGCGAGCCCGTGAAGCTGCTGGTCATCGAAGCCAACGGCATGATCGACATCGACTACACGGGCTCGCAGGTCCTGCGACGCGCCATCGCGAAGTGGCAAGACGCCGGCATCGTGGTGGCCATGGCCCGGCTGTCCGCTGGCCGTGCGCGCGATCAGGCCCTTCGCACCGGCCTGATCGAGGCGATTGGCCCGGAGCGCGTGTTCATGTCGGTCGAGGAGGCCGTGCGAGCACTGTCATCGTCCCGATCGCCTGGGACAGCGCCGGCCTAAACTCGCGGCCACGATGAAAAAAACCGAGATCGAATCCTTCTTCGCCACGCTCCAGGCCGCGAATCCGACACCGGAAACCGAACTCGAATACAGCACGCCCTTCGAACTCCTCGCGGCGGTCCTGCTGTCCGCGCAAGCGACCGATGTGGGCGTGAACAAGGCCACGCGCAAGCTATACCCGGTCGCGAACACGCCGCAGGCGATTCTCGATCTCGGTGTCGAAGGGCTGGAGAGCCACATCAAGACCATCGGTCTCTACCGCAGCAAGGCCAAGCATCTGATCGAGGCCTGCCGCATGCTGGTGGAGCAGCACGGCGGCGAGGTGCCGAAGACGCGTGCCGAACTCGAAGCCCTGCCCGGGGTAGGCCGCAAGACCGCCAACGTGGTACTCAACGTGGCCTTCGGGGAGCCGACGATGGCGGTCGACACGCACATATTTCGCGTCGGCAATCGCACCGGCCTGGCACCGGGCAAGACGCCGCTGGAGGTCGAACTGAAGCTCGAAAAACGAGTGCCACCGGCATACCGGCTGCACGCGCACCACTGGCTGATCCTGCACGGGCGCTATGTCTGCGTGGCGCGCAAACCTCTGTGCTACCAGTGTGCGGTCGCGCCCTATTGCGACTACAAACCCAAGACGCCGGCGCCCTGATCGACTAGACCTCGATCGTCACGCATTCGCCGAACGCGATCGGCCGCGCCGGCCACTGGTCGCCGCGCTCCACGCAGCGCATGCCATCGCGCAGCAACCAGACCGCGCGGATCACGCCGGCATGCGTGACCCAGATCGCGTCGCGTCCGCTGGCGCGCCAATCGTCGAACGCGTCGCCGACCCGCTGCATGAACTGGCGCGTGCTCTCGCCCGTCCCGCCGGCGCGCGTGTCGGCAAAATCGCGGGTCCAGGCTTCGAACTCGGCACGGTCGATCGCGGACCAGGGGCGCTCTTCCCACACGCCGAGATCCATCTCCGCGATGCGGGGGTCCGGGCGGGGACGGAGGTCGGGCCTCATCGCCGAGATGGCTCGCGCCAGATCGGCACACCGCGTCAGTGGAGAACAGGTCATCTCAACGTCGGTGGGCAGCACCGACGCCACTTGCTCGGCCACGGCAAGGGTCACCTCGGGCAGCACTAGAACATCGGTGCGGCCGTAGCACTGGCCCTCTGCCGCAGTGGTCTGCGCGTGGCGGACGAGCACGAGCCTCATGCCTGCCACGCGAGCGCGAGATAGATCGCAAGTTCGCAGACTTGTTGCGTCGCACCCAACCCGTCGCCGGTGAAGCCCTGGAGGCGGCGCATGAGAAGCCGCGCCATGCATGTCGCGGCCAGGGCGCAAAGGAGGAACGCCGCCAGTCCGTGCAGCGCGCCGTGCGACCACACGAGCAGCGCAGCGGCCGGAATCGACCACGCGACGCCGACCATCAATGCACCATTGCCGATCGCATCGGCCAAGGGCTTGGACTTGCTTGCCGCGTTCTCGTCGCCGACGTAGGGCAACCAGCGGATCAGGAACAAGGGCGCAAGCCGCGAAAGAACATGGGCACTCACGAGCGCCATGGCCGCGGTCGACGCGCCCTGCCCGACCAAGGTCGCCAACAACGCGACCTTCAGGCCCAGCGCCAATGCCAGTGCAATCGCACCGAAAGCGCCGATGCGCGAGTCCTTCATGATCTCGAGCGCCCGAGAGCGATCGGCCGATCCGCCGAGGCCATCCGCCACGTCGGCCAGTCCATCCTCATGGAACGCGCCCGTCATCAGCACGGTCGCGATGGTCGACAGCGCTGCCGCTACCAGAGCGCCCGCGAGACCCGGGAGACCCGCCTGCGCGAGCCACAACACCCCCGCGCCCGCCGCACCGACGAGCCAGCCCACGCCGGGGAAATGCGCAGCGCTGGCGCGAAGCATCGCCGGACTGAAGCCAACCCAGCCAGCCAGAGGCCCCGTGACCGGGACGCGCGTGAAGAATTGAAGCGCCAGCAGGAAGTGGCGCACACCGTTCATGACTTGTCCTGCTTCGACACGCCCGCCGATTCGAAGCTCGCCATCTCACTCAGGATGCGGCAGGCCGATTCAAGCAGCGGCCAGGCCAGCGCGGCGCCGGAGCCTTCGCCGAGCCGCAGGTCAAGCTGCAGCAAAGGTTCGAGCCCAAGCACGTTCAGCAACAGCCGATGGCCGGGCTCGACCGATTCGTGCGCCGCGACGCAGCGGTGCACGACCTGCGGCCGCAGAGCTTGTGCGACGAGCACCGCGGCGCTGGCGATGAAGCCATCGAGCACGATCACCCGGCGTTCGTGGGCTGCCTGCAGCACCACGCCGACCAGCGTGGCGATCTCGAAGCCGCCAAGGGCCGCCAGTGCATCGAGCGGCGCCGTGGCACCGTCGTGCCGTTCGAGCGCTTGACGCAGCACCATGCGCTTGTGCGCACGGCCTGTCGCGTCCAGTCCGGTTCCGGCGCCCGTGCAGGCGTCGATGTCCTGGTCCGCGATGCGTGCCAGCAGCATCGCCGCGGCGGATGAATTGCCGATGCCCATCTCGCCCAGCAGGACGGCATTGCCGGGCAGGTCGCGCAAGAGGGCCATGCCGTTGGCGATGGCTGTCCGACACTGTTCTGCAGTCATGGCCGGTTCGACGGAAGCATCCGCCGTTCCGGCCGCCACCTTGCGAATCAGAAGGCCGTCACGCGGTGCGAAGTCGTGGCGCACGCCGCAATCGACCACCGTCAGCGCCAGGCCATGCTGGCGCGCGAGCACACTCACGGCCGCGCCGCCAGCCAGGAAGTTCTCGACCATCTGCCAGGTCACGTCGCTTGGATAGGCGGACACGCCGCGCGCGGCCAGGCCGTGGTCGCCGGCGCAGACGACCATCTGCGGCGCTGTCAGCGATGGCGCATCGGTGCCGAGGATGCTGCCCAGCCGCACCGCCAGCGCTTCGAGGCGACCCAGGGCGCCGAGCGGCTTGGTCTTGCCGTCGATCAGATGTTGCAGGCGCGCGGACAGCGCCGCGTCGTCGAGGTCGGGGACTGCGGGGATTTCAAATGTCATTCGATCAGCGAGCGCAGCACGCCCGTTTCAAAGTGGGAGTCGATGTGGTCGGCCAGTCCGTCGAACACTGCGTCCAGCGTGCGCGCAGCGACGCCGAAGAGCGCTTGCAGCACCGCCGGGTCTTCGAAGAGACCGTGAAGGTAGAGACCGAGGACGTTGCCGGCGTTGTTCTGCCAGGCCAGTTCATCCGGCATGACCGCGCAAGCCCTGTCGCCGGCCGCCGCCATCGCGGCATGCTCCGCCGTCTGGCCGTGGTGGATTTCGTAGCCGCGCACGGTGATGCCGGACAGCGCCGCCCAAGGTCCCATGAGCGACGAGAAGGCGGCTTCCCGGTGACGCACGGTCTTGTCCGCCGCGAACACAGTGACCAGCGGAAGTAGCCCCAGCCCCGGCCCATTGCCGTCGACGCCATGCGGATCGATCAGCGCCTCGCCCAGCATCTGCAGTCCGCCGCAGACGCCGAGCACGATGCCCCCGCGCGACGCGTGCGCGGCCACGGCGCGGTCCAACCCTTGAGCGCGCATCCACCCCAGGTCGCTGCTGGTGTGCTTGGAGCCCGGCAGGATGATCCAGTCCGCGCCGGCGACGTCGGCCGGGCTACGCGCCCAGCGCAGGCGCACGCCGGCAATGTTCTTGAGCGGCTGGAATTCATCGAGGTTGCTGATGCGCGGATAGGCGATGGCCGCGATGGTTCGCGTGACCTCGCCGCTCGACACGCTGCGGTCGTCGAAGACGCCGTCCTCCTCCGGCAAACCGTGCTGCCACCACATGGGGAGCGTCGCAACGGTCGGCACGCCCGTCAGTTGCTGCAACTGCTGCGGGGCCGGCGCCAGCAGCGCCGCGTCGCCGCGGAACTTGTTCAGCACGAAGCCGGCGAGCATGTCGCGGTCGGCCGGCGGCATCAGTGCCCAGGTTCCGTAGAGATGAGCGAAGGCGCCGCCCCGGTCGATGTCGGTCACCAGCAGGCAGCGCGCCTCGCTGTGCCGCGCGACGCGGAGATTGACGATGTCGCTCGCCATCAGGTTGATCTCAGCCGGCGAGCCCGCGCCCTCGATCACCACCGCATCGTTTTCCGCACGAAGCGCGTCCAGCGCCTGGGCGATCTGCGGCCACACACGCTCGCTGCGCCCGCGCCAGGGCAATTCCGAGAGCTCGTTGCTCACCTGCCCCATCAGGATCACCTGGCTGTGGGTGTCGCGTTCGGGCTTGAGGAGCAGTGGGTTCATGCGAACGTCAGGCTCGGCCCGCGCGGCCAGGGCCTGGAAATACTGCGCGCTGCCAATCTCGCCGCCCGCGACGACTCTCGCGTTGTTGCTCATGTTCTGCGCCTTGAACGGCGCGACGCGCAGACCCTGCCGGGCATACCAGCGGCATAGCGCGGTGGCGAGCCAGCTCTTGCCGGCGCCGCTGGTGGTGCCAAGGACCATGACGCAGCGGGCGCGACCATTTACCACGTTGGGAATCATGGGTGCGATTGTCCTTTACGTGAAGTTCGTCACGCTTAGGGATGCGGTCTTGAATGAGGTCGAAACTATTCATTCGATTCGGCCGTAGCTTCAAGGCTTGTTCAGAAAAGGGAGCCCCGGCGAATGCCAGCTTTGCGAGACATCGCGCTCACGGTGGAGGAGCGTGGACCGAATCAATACTTCTGGGTCCTCCTGGAGGCGTTCAACAGCGACGCCGTCGAGACGATCCACTACCAGCGAATTCACATCGCCTCCGTGGCGCAGACCAGCTATTCCAGCGCGCTGGTGATGGGCGCGAATGCGCTGCGCAAGCTGGTCGACTCGAACTCGACGCGGCTCGATACCGGCTTCTAGCGGCAAAAGAAAAGCCGCCCGGCGAGTGGCTCGCCGGGCGGCTTTTTCTCAGTTCAGCCTCAGTCGCTGGCTTTTTGCGAATAGACCTTCTCGCCCGCCAGCCAGGTTTCGAGCACCTTCGTCTTCCACAGGTTGGCTGGCGCGATCTTGAACGGATCCTGGTCGACCACGATGAAGTCGGCCCACTTGCCCGGCTCGAGCGATCCGATGGCCTTCTCCTGGTGCTGCGCGTACGCGGCATCGAGCGTGAAGGCGCGGAATGCCTGGGGCAGCGTCATCGCTTCTTCAGGATGCCAGCCCTCGATGGGCTTGCCTTCGTGATCGGTGCGCGTCACGGCGGCGTGCAAGCCGAAGAACGGGTTGGCCGACTCCACCGGAAAGTCCGACCCGCCGGCGATCACGGTGCCTTGCTTCAGGATCGTGCGCCAGGCGTAGGCGCCCTTGATGCGCTCCTTGCCGACGCGGTCTTCCGCCATGTTCATGTCGCTCGTGGCGTGCGTGGGCTGCATCGAGGCGATCAGGCCCAGCGACTTGAAGCGTGGGATGTCCGACAGCGCCACTACTTGAGCGTGCTCGATGCGGTTGCGCTGCTCGATGCCGCCGCCGTCCTTGTAGGCGGCCTCGAAGGCATTCAGGATCTGGCGGTTGGCCGCATCGCCGATGGCGTGCACGTTGACCTGGTAGCCAGCCTTGAGCGCGGTCTTCATCTTGGCCTGGACCGTGGCATCGTCCATGAACAGCAGGCCCTTGTTGCTGTGATCGTCCGAATAGGGTTCGAGCAGCGCTGCACCGCGGCTGCCCAGCGCGCCGTCGGCATAGAGCTTGACCGAACGCAGGTTGAAGCGATCGTCCGCGTAGCCCTTCAGTGGGCCGTTGGCGGACAGCACCTTGAAGTCGTCGGCCACATCGCCAATCATGGCGTAGACGCGAGTCGTGAGCTTCTTCTGGTCGGCGAACTCGCGGTAGATCTTCACCTCGTTGGCCGTCACGCCGGCATCACCCACGCCAGTGAGGCCCAGCGAGCCGAAGTGGCGCAAGGCGGAGTTGAGCGCGATGCGACGCTCATCGTCGGAGTACGGTGGCATGACCTTGACGAGCAGCGCCTGTGCCTTGTCGACGAGCACGCCGCTCGGATTGCCGTTGGCGTCGCGTTCGATGCGGCCGCCCGCGGGATCGGGCGTATCGCGCGTGATGCCCGCGAGTTGCAACGCCTTGGTGTTGGCCCAGGTCGCGTGGCCGTCCACGCGGCGCAGCGTCGCGGGGCGGTCGGCGATGGCGACGTCGAGTTCGGCCGCGGTTGGGAAGCGGCCGAGTTTCCAGATCACCTGGTTCCAGCCCTGACCCATGATCCACTGGCGCACCGGGTTGGCTTCGGCGTAGGCCTTGATGCGGGCCTGCGCTTCCTGCAGGGACTGGGTGCCCGTGACCGCGACTTCGCTCGTGCGGAAGCCGATGCGAAACACGTGGCCGTGGGCGTCGATCAGGCCCGGCAGCAGGGTCTTGCCCTGGCCGTCGATGCGGCGGGCGTCGGGATACTGCTTGGCGAGCGCAGCCGCATCGCCGACGCCGAGCACCTTACCCTGGTCGAAGACCAGGCCGGTGAAGGACGTCAGCTTGTCCTGGCTGAAGGTGTAGCCCTGCACGTGGTCAACCAACGTCGGTGCGGCCTGGGCCGAACCGGCCGCGAGGGCTGCCGCGGCAGCCAGCGCCGCCAGGGGTTGCAAGAGGTGTTTTTTCATTGGAGTTCTCCTTGGTTATGGGATCTGCGAACCGGGCGTCGCCGGTCGCGGGAAGTACATGTCGGCGTAGGCCACGATGCGGGTCTTGCGCACCATCCGGTAGCCCAGCCACATCGCCAGAAAGATCGGAATCCCGATGTAGGTCGCCAGCACGGCAATCCAGTCGATGCGCCCGCCCATGAAGGCCGCGTAGTTCTGACCCAGCGTCACGATCAGGCACAGACCGAATGCGAACAGGGGGCCGTACGGAAAGAACGGCGAGCGGTACGGCAGCATGGCCAGGTCGAGGCCCTGCGCCATGAAGCCTTTGCGGAACCGGTAGTGGCTGATGGCAATACCCAGCCACGCGATGAAGCCCGTCATTCCCGACAGATTGAGCAGCCACAGATAGACGCTCTGGCTTTCGAACATCGACGTGAGGAAGCACAGCGCGCCAACCAATGCGGTCGCCAGCAGCGCATAGAGCGGCACGCCGTTGCGGGTCAGTCGGGCAAAGCAGCGCGGCGCCCGCCCGTCGACGGCAAGATTGAAGAGCATCCGCGTCGACGCATACATGCCCGAATTGCCAGCCGACAACACGGCTGAAAGAATCACTGCATTCATCACGCTCGCGGCAAAGGCCATGCCCGCACGTTGGAACACGAGCGTGAAGGGACTCACGCTGACCGCGCCGATGTCCGTCTTGATCAGGTTCGGGTCGGTGTACGGAATCAGGATGCCGATGACCAGAATGGCCAGCACATAGAACAGCAGGATGCGCCAGAACACTTGCCGCATGGCGCGCGGAATGGTCCGGCCCGGATCCTTGGATTCTCCAGCGGCCACACCGATCAGTTCGGTGCCCTGGAACGAGAAGCCGGCGATCATCGCGACGCCGATCATGGCCGGCAGCCCGCCCACGAAGGGCGCGTCGCCCACCGTGAAATTCGAGAGCCCCGGAGAATGCTCGCCGTTCATGATGCCGAAGATCATCAGCGTGCCGATCCCGATGAAGGCCACGACTGCCACCACCTTGATCAGTGCAAACCAGAATTCCGCCTCGCCGAAGCCGCGCACGGAAATCGCGTTGAGCAGGAACATCACCGAGAGGAACAGCGCACTCCACATCACGCCCGACGTGCCCGGAAACCAGTACTGCATGACCAGTTGCGCGGCGGCCAGTTCGACGGCGATCGTGACGGCCCAGTTGTACCAATAGTTCCACCCCAGCGCGAAGCCGAAGCCCTCGTCCACATAGAGCGCACCGTAGGTGGCGAACGACCCCGACACCGGCATGTAGGCCGCGAGTTCGCCCAGGCTGGTCATGAGGAAGAACACCATCGCGCCGATCAGCAGGTACGCCATCAGCGCCCCGCCCGGCCCGGCCTGCGACACGCTGGCGCCCGATGCGACGAACAGGCCGGTTCCGATCGATCCGCCGATCGCGATCATCGTCAGGTGACGTGCACCCAAGGCCCGGCGCAAAGTCGGCGCGGCCGATTCTTTGTCAAGGGAAGCAAGTGTCTCGGGAGCCGCTGTTGTCGTTTGCATACGCAATTTTCTGTTTGATGCTCGAGACACCGACATCAAACCCGACGATCAGCGCAAAAGCGCCGGGAGTCTACCAGCCCGCCCGAAGCCAGATTCGGACGGGTTGCGTGCATACCTCTTATTCCAAATCGCGCAAACGGGTGGCTGCGACCTGCGCCTTGCCTGCCACACCTTCAGCCACCGGCCCGGCGTCCCAGCTTCCGCCGATGGCACGGATCAAGCCGACCGTCGCCTGGTATTGAGCCGACTTGACCTGCAGCGCCTGCCGGCGGTTCTGCAGTTCTTGTCTGCGGGCATCGAGAAGGTCCAGTTGGCTGACCAACCCGTTGCGGTAGCGCGAATCCGACAAGGTGGTCGCACGGGTCGCCGACGCTACCGCCTTGGCCTGCACGCCCGACTGCTGTTCGAGGATCCGCAGCGAAGAGAGCTGATCCTCCACCTCCTTGAAGGCGACGAGCACCTGCGACCGGTAGTTCGCCAGCGCACCGTCGAGCTGCGCCGAGGCGTTCTGCACACCCGCTTCACGGCGTCCACCATCGAAGATCGGCAACGCGAGCAATGCGCCGATGCCCCATGACCGCGCCGACCACTTCACGAGGTCGCTGAAGTCCGAGGTCGCATAGCCGCCGCCCGCGGTCAATGCAATGTCCGGAAACCAGGCCGCCTGCGCGACGCCGACGCGTGCCTGCGCCGCGAGCACCGCCTTCTGCGCGGCGGAGATGTCAGGCCGGCGCGTGAGCACCGTCGCCGGCACACCCGGTGGGATCGTGGGCAGGGCGGTCGACCAATCGGTCGTGTCGACGCCGAAGTCCGACGCCACATCGCCGGCGAGCACCGCCAGAGCGTGCTCGAGTTCGGCACGCCGCCGGTCCAGCGTCATCGCATCGGATTCGGTGGACGCGACCTCGGTCTCCACGCGCGCCACGTCGAGCTCGGCCACGTCACCTGCCCGCTGGCGGCTCTGCGTGAGCTTCAGGGTGTCGCGATAGGCCTCGACCGTGTCCCTCACTAGCGCGCGCTCGGCATCGAGCGCCCGCAAGGCGAGATAGGTTTGCGCCACCTCGGCTTCGACCAGTAGGCGAGTGCTCTGCAGAAGGCCGTCGCGGGAATCGGCATCGAGCCGTGCCGCATCGCTCGCGCGCGACAGCTTGCCGAAGAGATCCAGTTCGTAGGAGAGTTCCAGCCCTGCCGTGAACAACGAAGACGGCCTGGGCGTCAGGTTGCGGTCGAGGCCGGCACTGCGCACGCCACCTGCGACCGCGTTCACCTGCGGTGCGCGATCCGCATCGGCATTGCGCGCCAGTGCACGAGCCTCGGCCAGGTGCGCCGCCGCGACCTGGATGCTGGTGTTGCGGGCATCGGCGCTCGCGATCAGCTTGTCCAGCACCGGATCGTTGAACGCACGCCACCATTCGCCGCGCGGCTGCGCCTCTGCGGGCTGTGCACGGGTCCATGCGCCTTCAGGAACGACCGCGGCCTGCTCCTTGAACTGCGCCGGCGGGGTGAAGGTCGGCAGCTCCGTCGGCGTGCTGGCGCATCCAGCGAGCACCAGTGCTGCCAACAGCGGCCGCAACGCAGCACGCCACCGCGGACCTTGGGATGAGGAAGTCTGTTTCATGATGAGCTTTCTTGACGTTCTGGAGTGAAGCCCCGAGGGACTCACTCGATGGCCTTCAAAGGCGCCGCCGGCGACGGCCGAAGCGAGCCGCCGCCGGCCGCACCGACATGCTCGGCTGCCACGGGTTGATCCGCCGACACGAACGCATCCCCATGCGGCACTTCACCGTGCAGCTTGAGCGGACGATTGCCGGTCATGCGACGCAACAGCACATAGAAGACCGGCGTGAGGAACAAACCGAAGGCCGTCACGCCGATCATTCCGGAGAACACCGCGATGCCCATCGCCTTACGCATCTCGGCGCCCGCGCCGCTGGACAACACCAACGGCAGCACACCCATCACGAAGGCCATGGAGGTCATCAGGATCGGACGCAGCCGAAGCCGGCTTGCCTCGATGGCCGCCTGGATCGGCGTTCGCCCGGCAAACTCCAGCTCGCGCGCGAACTCCACGATCAGGATCGCGTTCTTCGCCGACAGCCCCACCAGCACCATCAGCCCGATCTGCGTGAAGACGTTGTTGTCGCCGTGGGACAGCCACACGCCTGTCATCGCAGCGAGCAGCCCCATCGGCACGATCAGGATGATCGCGACCGGCAAGGTCAGGCTTTCGTACTGCGCAGCTAGCACCAGGAACACCAGAAGGATGGCAAGCGGGAACACCCACAGCGCCGAGTTGCCGGCCAGGATCTCCTGATAGGTCAACTCCGTCCATTCGAAGCTGATGCCCTTGGGCAGCGTCTCGGCAGCGATGCGTTCGATCGCGTCTTGCGCCTGGCCCGACGAGAAGCCCGGGGCCGGACCGCCGTTGATGTCGGCCGAGAGGAAGCCGTTGTAGCGCATCGCACGCTCCGGCCCATAGCTGGGCTGGATGTTCATCAGCGCCGACAGGGGCACCATCTCGCCGCTCGCCGAACGCACCTTGAGCAGGCCGACGTCCTCGGCGCGGGCGCGGTAAGGCGCATCGGCCTGCACGCGCACGCTGTAGGTCCGGCCGAAGCGGTTGAAGTCGTTCGCGTAAAGACTGCCGAGATAGATCTGCATGGTGTCGAATACGTCCGTCACCGACACGCCGAGCTGGCGTGCCTTGGTGCGGTCGATGTCGGCATAGAGCTGCGGCACGTTGACCTGCCAGCTCGTGAACATGCCCGCAAGTTCCGGTGTCTGGTGGGCCTTGGCCATGAACGCCTTGACCGCACCGTCCATCGCCGCGTAGCCGAGCGAGCCGCGATCTTCCAATTGCAGCTTGAAGCCACCCGTGGTGCCGAGACCTTGCACTGGCGGCGGTGGGAAGATCGCGATGAACGCGTCCTGGATCTGGCTGAACTGCCCGTTGAGCTGACCTGCGATCGCACCGGCGCTCAGGTTTGCCGCCTTGCGTTCGTCGAAGTCCTTCAGGCTCACGAAGACGATGCCGGAGTTCGAGCTGTTGGTGAAGCCATTGATCGACAGGCCCGGGAAGGTGATGGCGTGCTCGACGCCCGGCTGCTTCATGACGATGTCGTTCATGCGACGCGTCACTTCTTCCGTACGGTCGAGCGTGGCACCGTCGGGCAGCTGCGCAAAGCCGATCAGGTACTGCTTGTCCTGCGCCGGGACGAAGCCGCCGGGCACCGCCTTGAAGAGCCCGAAGGTCACGGCCACCAGCGCGAGGTAGATCACCATCATCAGCGCCTTGCGCGAAATGGCACCCTTCACGCCAGTGCTGTAACCCTCGGCGCCGCGATGAAAGATGCGGTTGAAGCCGCGGAAGAAGCCACCGAACACGCGATCCATGCCGCGCGTCAACGCGTCCTTGGGCGCGTCGTGGCTGCGCAGCAGCAGCGCGGCGAGCGCGGGCGACAAAGTCAGCGAGTTGACGGCCGAGATCACGGTCGAGATCGCAATAGTCAATGCGAACTGCTTGTAGAACTGCCCGGTGAGGCCGCTGATGAAAGCCAGCGGCACGAACACCGCCACCAGCACCAGCGCGATCGCGATGATGGGTCCCGACACTTCGCGCATCGCGCGGTAGGTCGCCTGGCGCGGACTCAGCCCGGCCTCGATGTTGCGCTCGACGTTCTCGACCACCACGATTGCGTCGTCCACCACGATACCGATCGCGAGAACCAGTCCGAAGAGACTCAGCGCGTTGATCGAGAAGCCGAAGAGATGCATCACCGCGAAGGTGCCGATCACCGAGATCGGCACAGCAAGCAGCGGGATGATCGAAGCGCGCCACGTCTGCAGGAACAGGATCACGACCAGCACGACGAGCGCGATCGCTTCGAGCAGCGTGTGCACGACGGATTCGATCGAGGCACGCACGAACTGCGTCGGGTCGTAGACGATGCTGTAGTCGACGCCATCGGGCATGTTCTTCTTCAGTTCGGCCATGGTGGCGCGGACATCGTTCGAGATCTGGATCGCGTTGGAGCCCGGCGCCGCGAAGATCGGCACCGCCACCGCGTCCTTGTTGTCGAGCAGCGAGCGCAGCGCATAGCTCGACGCGCCGAGTTCCAGCCGCGCCACGTCGCGCAGCCGCGTCACGGCGCCGTCGCCACCGGTCTTGACGATGATGTCGCCGAACTCCTCCTCGGTCTGCAGGCGGCCTTGTGCATTGATCGAGATCTGCATGTCCACGCCCTGCAAGCCGGGCGAAGCGCCCACCACGCCGGCTGCGGCCTGCACGTTCTGTTCGCGGATGGCGCGCACCACGTCGCTGGCAGAGAGGCCGCGCTGTGCCACCTTCTGCGGATCGAGCCAGACGCGCATCGAATAGTCGCCCGAGCCGAACAACTGCACGTCACCCACGCCCTGCACGCGCGCCAGCCGGTCCTTGACATTGAGCACCGCGTAGTTGCGCAGGTAGGTCATGTCGTAGCGACCATTGGGCGAGAGCAAGTGCACCACCATCGTGAGATCGGGTGAGCTCTTGATGGTCGTGATGCCGAGGCGGCGGACTTCCTCGGGCAGCCGGGGCTCGGCTTGCGAGACGCGGTTCTGCACGAGTTGCTGCGCCTTGTCGGGATCGGTGCCGAGCTTGAAGGTCACGGTCAGCGTGAGCAGGCCGTCGGTCGTCGCCTGGCTGCTCATGTAGAGCATGCCTTCGACGCCGTTGATCGATTCCTCCAGCGGCGTCGCCACCGTTTCAGCGATCACCTTCGGGTTGGCGCCGGGGTAGTTGGCGCGCACCACGACCGAAGGCGGCACCACCTCGGGGTACTCGGAGATCGGCAGCCCGCGCAACGCGATCAGCCCCGCGATCAGCATCAGCAGCGAGAGCACGCCGGCAAAGATCGGCCGGTCGATAAAGAATTTGGACAGATTCATGATGATTCTCCGAGAGCCCTGCGATCAGGACTTCGCGTCAGCCACGTGCTGGGCCGGTGGTTGCACTTCGGCCTTGGCGTCCATGGTCACGGTCTGCGGCGCCACGAGCGCGCCCGGGCGGATGTGCTGCAGGCCGTTGACGACCACGCGCTCTCCGGCCTTCAGGCCCTTGGTCACGACACGCAGGCCATTGACCGGCACGCCCAGCGTCACCTCGCGGTACTCGGCCATGTTGCCCTCGCCGACGACCATCACGAACTTCTTGTTCTGGTCGGTGCCCACTGCGCGTTCGTTGACCAGCAGCGCCGGTTCGCTGCGTGCCTGGCCCATGCGGATGCGGGCGAACTGGCCGGGGATCAGCGCGCCATCCTTGTTGTCGAAGGCTGCGCGCACACGCACCGTGCCACTCCTGGCATCGACCTGGTTGTCGATGAGCTGCAGACGGCCTTCATAGGGCGTGCCGTCGATGCCGGCGGTGCCCATCTGCACGGGGATGCCTTCGATGCGCGTGCGCGCGCTCGCGCCGCCGGGCAGATCCTTCAGCGCGCGGACGACGATCTGCTCGTCGGCATCGAAGCTCGCGTAGATCGGGCTCACCGACACCAGCGTTGTCAGCACCGGCGCGCCGGGGCCGGCCGCAACGAGGTTGCCGACCGTCACTTCGAGCTTGCCAATGCGGCCCGCGACCGGGGCGCGCACTTGCGTGTAGCCCAGGTTCAGGCGTGCGCTCTGCAGCGAGGCCTGCGCCGCGCGCAGGTTGGCTTCGGCTTCGCGACCGGCGTTGGTGCGTTCGTCCAGTTCGCGCTGTGCAATGGCCTTCTCATCCCAGAGGCGGCGTGCGCGTTCCTGCTCGCTGCGGGTGAACGACACCCTGGCCTGGGCGGAGGCCACCTGCGCCTCGGCGCGTTCCACTTCAGCCGCGTAGGGCGCGGGGTCGATGGTGATCAGCAATTCACCCTGCTTCACCAAGGTGCCCTCGCGGAAGTGCACGGCCTGCACGGCACCCGCCACGCGGGACCGGACGTCGACCCGTTCGACGGCTTCGAGGCGACCGGAGAACTCGTCCCAAGTATTGACTTCGGTCGCGGCCACCGTGGCCACCGAGACCTGCGTAGCGCGAGGGGCCGAAACGGCCGCGGCGTCGTTGGCCTCCGCATTGAAACCATGGAAGCCGAGCGCGGCGGAGGCGATCGCCACCAGTGCGGTGACGCCGGTCACTGCGGGCCAGAGGCCGCGGCGGGCCGTCGAGGAAAGCTTGGGGTTCGTCATGATTGAAAGGTCCTTTTGGTGACTCTCGGGATGCAAGGCGCCCTCCCGCGCGGATAGCGCAGGACAGCGGGGAAAACGAAAATCGGATGGGAGCGCATCGCCGGGGGCACTGCGGACGGGCGGTCGCGCTGGCAAAGGCATCCCCCGCACAGCGGTTGTGTCGCCATGCAGATCGAGGTGCATTCACCTCACCTTCGGGGTGATCCCGCGCGACGGGATCCTTCAGTGCACGGGGCGCCGTGCTTCGCCGTTCAGTGGGGCGGCGGTGCCGCGCTGAAAAACTCGCGGAAGTGCTTCTGTACGACCGCCTCGCAGGCCGCACAACCTGAATCGTCCGGCTGATAGAGCGCTTCGGGCCAGTTCGATGCGCCGGGCAGCACGCTGCTGGTCACCGCAATCCCGGCGTCGCTCAGCCGCTTGGCGAAGTTCAGCGCCTCGTCGCGCATCGGGTCGTCCTTGCCGACGAGCACGAGTGTTCTTGCCAGCTCGGCCAGACGGAGCGACCCGCCGGGCACCGCGTACGGGTGCGTGGCATTCATCGGCCGGCTGAGGTACTCCTGCCAGCCCGAAGCCCACTTGCACTGGACGGCGTCACCTTTGGCCTGTCGCAGCGAAGGCGTGCCTGCGCACGGATCGAGCATCGGCGACAGCAGGATCTGCCCCGCCAGTGGCGGATGGGCCCTGTCGCGCGCCATCAGTGCGACCGCAGCCGCGAGGTTGCCGCCGGCTTCTTCGCCGGCCAGGAACAGTTGCGCTCCCCTGCCCGCCAGCTTCATGCGCTGCTTGTAAACCCATTCGAGCGCAGCAAAACCGACTTCGATAGGTTCTGGAAACGGAGCCTTGGGCGCCAATGGATAGTCCAGCGAAACGACCACAGCGCCCGCACCCGCCAGCAACCGGGCCACGTTGCGGCCGTTGTCCAGGTCGCCGCACACGAAGGTGCCGCCATGAAAATGCAGGACCAGCGGTGACGTGGTGCCCCGCACTCGCTCGCCGTACAGGCGCGCCAGCACGGGTTCGCGCTCCGGCAGTTCGATGCGGATGTCCGTTTCGGCCCCCCGCGCGGGAGCCGCGGAGGCTTCAGCAGTTGGCAGGGTTGGAAGGGTGGACATGGACGACCTCGGTGGCTGAACGATGGGTTGAATATAAGACGTCGTTGATATGCTTCAACAAGATCACGGACCTCACTCTGTTTCCAATCGACTAACAATCGCCTCAAAAGGCCGTGTGAGAATTCCGCTCCCCCCGGCCCCCGAGCCACCCCAGGAGCAGCATAGATGGATCAGATCCAGGCCATGCGGATTTTTGTCCGCGTCGTCGAAGCAGGTACGTTCACGCGCGCCGCCGATTCGCTCGGCCTGCCCAAGGGCACGGTCACCAAGCAGATCCAGGCGCTGGAGTCGCGCCTGCACGTGAAGCTCCTCAACCGCACCACGCGCCGGGTCACCGTCACGCCTGACGGCGCGGCGTACTTCGAGCGCACCGCGCGCCTGCTGAACGACTTCGACGACATCGAGGCCAGCATGACCAATGCACAGGCCAACCCCACGGGCCGGCTGCGCATCGATGTGGGGTCGTCGATGGCGAGGCTGGTCATCCTCCCTTCCCTGTCGACCTTCTGCGACCGATATCCCGACATCCAGGTTGACGTGGGCGTGAGCGACCGTACGGTCGACCTGATCACCGACAACGTCGATTGCGTGATCCGCGGCGGCGAACTGGCCGACCAGTCTCTGGTGGCGCGCCGCATCGGCAACCTGCCCTGGATGACCGTGGCCTCACCGGCCTACCTCAAACGCTACGGCGCACCGCAGCATCCGACCGACATCGAGAAGCGCCATCTGGTGGTGAGCTTCTTCTCCGGCAGCACACGCCGTGTATACCCGCATGAGTTCCAACGTGGCGACGAGCACTTCGAGATCGCAGGACCTTACCGAGTGTCGGTCAACGACAGCAACGCGCATATGACCGCGGTGCTGGGTGGCTTCGGCCTTTCGCAGGTCATTACTTATATGGCGGAGCCCTACATCGCCAGCGGCGAGCTCATCGAGATCCTGCCGGACTGGAAGCGGCCGCCACTGCCCGTGCACGTCGTCTATCCGCCCAACCGCCATCTGAGCGCCAAAGTCCGCGCCTTCGTCGATTGGGCCGCAGACCTGTTCGCGAAGCACCCGCAATTGCAGCGGGTCTAAGGGCACCTGGAGCCGGGCCAGGGTTCTTCGACACGTTTGACATTCGTCCGCGCCCAAGCGCAATATGCAGCGCATGTAGTTCGCTTGGAGAGTTCGATGAACATGAAACTTCAGTTGCGCACGGCCGTGGCCGTGACATGCATGGCGCTGGCGATGGCGGCTGCGCCGGTCCGCGCGGCCGAGGTCCAGATGGTCACCGGTGAGCAGTGGACCCAATCGAGCGAGGCCGTCAAGAAGGCGTATCTCGTCGGCGTCGCCAACATAGTTCAGGTCCAGACCGCCTATCACGGCGCCAATCCACCCACCGATGCACAGAGCTTCATTCCGCGCCTCGCCAAGGGAATGCAGGGCCAGACGCTGGACGGCGTGCGCGAAAACCTCGACCGCTGGTACGCGGCGAACCCCACCAAGCTCAAGCGGCCGGTGCTCGACATCATCTGGTTTGAAATGGCCGTTCCCGGCCTGAAGAAGTGACGGAGCCGATGATGAAACGACTCGTATGGATGTCGACCGTTGCCGCCATGACGCTTTTGACCGCCTGCACGGACATGACGCCGCGGCAGCAAGGAACGATGAGCGGCGCCGGCATGGGTGCGTTGGGTGGTGCGGGCATCGCAGCGATCGCCGGAGGCGACGCGTGGACGGGTGCCGCGATCGGTGGTATCGCCGGCGGTATCGCCGGGAACATCAAGGGCGGTCGGCAACAGCAATCCGGCTGGTAACCGGATCAGGATCGCGACGCGATCCACGCCCGTTGCAGCGCCGCCTGGCTGGCCGGCGACTCCACTCGGAGTCGAACGTACCCCGGAATACCGAAAGAGGCGGTATCGCGCAGCTTGATGCCCTCCGCCCTCAGTTCGGATACGCGCGCCCCTGAATACGGCAGGTCCGGCTTCGCACAGAAGTAGTTGGCGACGCTGGGCTCGCACACCCAGCCCAGCGATTGGCACAGCGCGCGTTGTTCGGCCTCCCAGGTCCTGAGCTTGAGCCGGCTCTTGCCGAGCCATTTCTGAGTGCCCTCATTGATCCACGATTCGAGCAGTGCGACGCCATACGCGCCCAAGGGCCAGGAAGGCGCCAGGCGCTCGAGACGAGCGGCCATGTCCACGGCGCCCAGGGGCGCAATGGCATAGGCAGCGCGGATGCCCGTGAGGCCGAGGGCCTTGTTCGGAGTCCAGAGTTGCCAGATGCGATCGAGCTGGTCCCGGCCCAAGGCCAATGAACCCTGCAGTCGCAGCGGCTCGTAGGCCAAGTCGAGCACGCATGTCGCTTCCGCGTGCAATTGCGTCACGATATCCGCGAGTCCACCCGACTGGCCGAGCGGGCTGGATGGATCGCAGCACCAGACCAGATCCGCTGCGCTTGCCTCGGGCTCAGGCTCGAAGCGCCACGCGCTCGCGGCGCGGAGATAGTCGCCATAGCAATGCCGCGGCACCCAGACGCGCCGGCTGTCGCCCTGCGCGACGGCGCCGGTGATCCGGCCGATGAATTCGCTGGCGCTCGCAGCGATCACGATTCGCCGGATCTCGACCTGATGAAAGTGTGCGAGCCGCTCGCGCAGCGTCGTGTAAGTCGGGTCCGGATAGCGGCCGGCATCCACGCGCTGGAGCGCCAGCCGCGTTGCGGGGCAAGGACCGCAGGCGTTGGCATTCGTGGAGAAATCGTGCGGCGCCACGCCTTCGGCATCCGTGCCGCCGTGCAGAGACTCGAAGATATTGGATGAGTTCATCGTGATCCCCATGTCGCCATGGAACCCAAAGCCAGTGTGGCGCAAAGCGCCGACAGTGCGACCACTCGATTCCCCAATGCCACCGCGCGCAGCGTGTCGGATGCGACCGGCGGGCGTCCCGCCAGATTCAATACGTAGACGCCGGGCTTCGCGAGTCGCACGCCGAGCAACAAAGCCATTGCGGCCATCGGCCAACCGCTGTTGGGGGATGGGGTCTTTTGCGCTTCCGACCCGACCTCACACATTCCCGGCCTCACGCCGGAGAAGAGAGAGCAGCATAGAAGCAGTAGCGCCGTGAGACGGGCCGGCAACCAGGAAAGCACATCGTCGGCCCGAGCGGCCCATTTGCCGGCCCACTCCCACCGTCGCCCCTCACGCTCGCCGCGATAGCCCCACATCGCGTCGGCCGTGTTGGCGAAGCGATAAACCGCCGCACCGGGCAGTCCGAAGAGCACGAACCAGAAGACCGGAGCGACCAGTGAGTCGTTGAGGTTCTCGGACAGCGATTCGATTGCGCTTTCGCGAACCTCGCTGGCGCTCAATGCGCTGACATCGCGGCTGACGAGCCTTGCGAGTTGCATGCGGCCAGTATCGAGCGAATGGCTGAGCTCGCCTTCGACCGCGGCCACTTCGTCTCGAAGCATGCGCCATGACAGCAGTGGTTTGAGCGCGAGGCCCGTCAGCAGCGCCCCCGCCCACGCCGGCAGATTTCGTGCGAAAGCAGCGGTCAGACACCAGGCCACGACCATCACCAGGACAGCGCCCGCACACCAGGCAACACTGCCAGCGGCAAAACGGGAGAGATCACGGGTTGCATCGGCGACTGCGGGCGGCGCGATGCGCCGGCCTGCCCAGCCCAGGTAGCAACCGATCCAGACCACGGGATGCCAGCGCGCGGGCGGCTCGCCCAGCCAATGGTCGATGGCGAGGGCTAGCCAGAGGGCTGCGATCGACGCCAAGGCTGGCGCGCCCGCACCCCAGCCTTCCGCCAGAAAGGCAGGGAGCCATGCAGCGCCGAGCGCGTTGGTCACGAGGGTGGGCGGCGTCTAGTCTTCGATGCCGCGTTGGGCAGGGACGCCTGCCTTGAAGGCGTGCTTGATCATCTGCATCTCGGTGACCGTGTCTGCCAGTTCGATGATCTCGGGCGGGCAGCGGCGGCCGGTGAGCACCACGTGCACTTCCTTCGGCCGCGCACGCAGCGTTTCCAGCACGCCTTCGAGCGGCAGCCATCCGTAGATCAGCGGATACGTGATCTCGTCCAGTACGACCAGGAAATACTCGCCAGACAGAATCGACGCCTTCGCCTTTTCCCAGCCATCGCGGGCCAACTGGGCAGAATGCTCCAGGTCCTGGCTCTTCCAGCTGAAGCCGTCGCCCAGCCCTTCGATGGGGATGCCGATCTGCTCGAACATCCGGTGTTCGCCGAAGCGCGCCGTCGGCACCTTCATGAACTGGTAGATCTTCACAGCCTTGCCTCGGCCGTGCGCGCGCAGCGCCAGGCCAAAAGCCGCCGTGCTCTTGCCCTTGCCGTCGCCCGTGTTGACGATCACGACGCCGCGACGCTCGCCATCAGGTTTCTCGTAGGGTTTTTCGCTGGGTGGGTTTTCGATTTGCATGAGTGGATTCGATGAATTCGCTATCTGGGAACAGCCATCCAGTGGTCCGCAACGCGGTGGAGGAGCACGCGCTGGTCGAATACCGCTTCGAGCGCGCGGTGCGTGGCCGGGTCGTCGCAAGCACCGTGGCGCAATACTCGGCCGTGCGCCATGACGACCATGGCGTCGGCGGCGAGCGCGGCGTTGAGTTCGTGAAGCACGCTGACCACCGTGCGACCTCCGGCGACGAGTTCACGCGTGGTCTGCATCCAGTCGGCCTGGTGCGGTGGATCGAGGTTGGCGAGCGGTTCGTCCATCAGCAGCACTTCGGCTTCGACGGCCAGGGCACGCGCGAGCAGCACGCGCTGACGTTCGCCGCCCGAGAGTTGGCCGAGAGGCCGGTCGCGCCAGTCCCAGGCTTGCGTGCTGCGCAGTGCGCGCTCGACCGCGGCGCGATCGGCTTCGCTCGGGGCGGCCAGCCAGCGCTGGTGCGGCAGCCGCCCCAGCATGGCGACGTCGTAAACCATGAGGTCGTCCGCGCTGCCCTCGCCCGCCCCGCCCTGGCCGAGCCACGACAGGCGCTGCGCACGTGCGCGCCCGGACAGCGCACCGAGCGGCTGCCCGAGCAGCCGGACTTCACCGCCATGCGACAGCAATCCTGCCAGCACCTTGAGCAAGGTCGACTTGCCCGCGCCGTTGGGGCCGACGATGCTGGTCCAGCGGCCGGCTGTGAGGGCGAGATCGATCCCGTGCAGCACCTCCGTGACGCCCAGCGTAGCGCTGACGCTTCGTGCTTCGAGCGCGGGCCCCCGCGTGATGGCCGGCGCGCTCACGTGCCCCCCCGCGCGCTGCGCCGATGCATGAGCCACAGCAGATAGCCCCCGCCGAGCACAGCGGTCAACACGCCGACCGGCAGTTCCTGCGGCGCGATCAGCCAGCGCGCGAGCAGGTCGGCTGCCATCAGCAACAGGCCGCCCATCGCGCTCGACAGGACGATCAGCCGCGCGTGCGTGGTTTTCACGGCCGAGCGCACCAGATGCGGCGCCGCGAGCCCGACGAAGGCGATCAGCCCGGTCTGCGCCACGGCCGCCCCCGTGGCCAGCGCCAGCACCGCGACCAGCGCGATGCGCATGGCGCCCAGGGGCAGGCCCAGGCTGCTGGCAGTCGCTTCGCCGAGCGACAGTCCATCGAGGACGGGCGCCAAGGCCCAGCCTAGCAACAGGCAGATCGAACCGAGTCCGCCCATCACGGCACAGGCGCCCCATCCGACCAGACCGGTGCTGCCGAGCATGAAGCCCTGGATGGCCTGAAGAATGTCGGCCGAGGCGATGGTGATGAGATCCTTCGCGGCACCGAGCACCACGCCGACGATCACGCCGGCGAGCAGCAGCCGCAGCGTCTGCTGCACGCCGCGCGCCAGCGCCAGTGTGAGCAACACCGCCAGCACCGCGCCAATGAAAGCCGCACCCGTCAGCCCGAGCCGCACGACCCACTGCGTGCTGAGGGGCGACACGCCGAACATCATCAATGCGATCGCCATGCCAAGCGATGCACCCGAGGAACTGCCCAGCAGATACGGATCGGCCAGCGGGTTGCGAAACAGTCCCTGCGCCACCGCGCCCGCCAGCCCGAGCAGCGCGCCCGCGAGCCATGCACCCAAGGTGCGCGGCAGACGGATGTCCCAGACGATCTGCAGCGCGACTGGATCGTGCCGCGCGGCGAGCACGCTCTCGAAGCCCGTGCTGCCGATGCCAGCACCCAGTACCAGCAACGCGGCGCCCAGCGCCAGCAGCACGATGCCCAACACCAGAGCGCGTCGATGCTGGCTCTTCACCTGCGCTGACCTCGTACGGCGGCGCCGGTCACGTCGACTTCTCCTGAAGGCATCGCGCCATCAGCCGCGCCGCTTCGCCCATGCGCGGGCCCGGCCGCACGAGCACGTCCGATTCAGCAGCCGTGAAACGGCAGATGCGACCTTCGCGCACCGCCCTGATACCGGCCCACCCCGGCCGCTGTTCCATCCCCTGCGCGCTGCGCTCGCCGACCATGATCAGGTCGGGATTGGCGCGGACCACGAACTCGGGGTTGAGCTTGGGAAAGGGGCCGAGCGAGGCCGGCACGATGTTCCGCACGCCGAGCCGCGCGAGCGTCTCGCCGATGAAGGAGACCTCGCCCGCCGCATACGGAGTGCTGTTGACCTCGAAGTACACACGCGTGTCCCTCACGCCGGCAGGCAGAGACTGCGCCGCCGCCGACACGCTGGCGTCGATGGCACCCCACACGCGTTGTGCGTCGTTGGTGCCCAGCACCTTGCCGAGTACGTCGAGCACGCGTCGCACATCGGCATGGCTCTTCGGTTCGAGCACCAGCACCTTGAGTCCCAGCGCTTCGAGCCGCTCGGTGACCCGCGACGACTTGGCGAGCAACACCACGTCGGGCTTGAGCGCCACGACGGCCTCGACATTCGGGTCGATACCGCCGCCAACCTGCGGCAGTGCACGGACGGAATCGGGCCAGTTGGAATAGCGATCAACGCCGACCAGCCGCTCGCAGGCGCCCAGCGTGCAGACGGATTCGGTCAGCGAAGGCAGCAGGGTGACGATGCGCTGCGGAGGTTTGGGCAGGTCCACGTCGACACCGCGCTCGTCGGTCACGACGACCGCCTGCGCTGCCAAGGCCAGCGTGGCCGAGGCTCCGGCGAGGACAAGCCTTGCAAGAAAATTCATTCAGGACCTTTCAGGGTCAAGGGCAGCCCCGCCACCAGCATCGTGACACGGTCGCAAGCACCGGCCACCTCCTGGTTGAGGCGACCCAGTGCATCGACGAAGGCGCGCACCTCGCGGCCGAGCGGGATCACGCCCAGGCCGATCTCATTGCCCACCAGCACCAGCGGGCCGGCCGATTCCTTGATCGCGTCGAGCAAGTCGGAAACTGCCGAATCGACCGAAGGCGTCGCATCCGTTGGCCCATTCACCGGCATGAGCAGGTTCGTGAGCCAGAGCGTCAGGCAATCGACCAGCACCAGCGTCTGCGCGCTGCCGTGCTGGCGGATAGCTTGCGCGAGCGCGACGGGTTCTTCCACCGTAGCCATCGCAGGCACGCGCGCCGCACGGTCACTGCGGTGCCGCTCGATCCGCGCGCGCATCTCGTCATCGTGCGCGTGAGCCGTCGCGATCAGCACCGCTCGATGCGCAGGTGATTGCGAGAGCCACGCCGCGGCAAGCTGTTCGCCCCGGCGCGATTTGCCGCTCTTCTGACCGCCAAGGATCAGCTCTCGGCAGGCGATGCTCACTTGGGTTGCCACCGCAAGGTCAGGTAGAAAGCGCGGCCGGGCTGGTTGTAGCCGTAGGCCGTTTCGTATTCCACGTCGCCTACGTTCGCGACGCGGCCCTGCAGCGACCACTCCCTCGCGAAGCGGTATTCCGCATAGAGGTCGACCGTGGTGTAGCTGTTGAGGAAGCGCAGGTTGGCGGCGTCGTCGAATCGACTGCCCACATAGAGCGCCGATCCGCCAAGCTTCCAGTCGCCCGCCGTGTAGTCGAGGCCAAGCGTCGCCTGGTCCTTCGAACGCCGTGGCAGCAGCTTGCCGGTGATCTCGTTGTGCGGATCGAGCGAGTCGTAGCTCGCATGCAGACCGACATCGCCGAACTGGCCGTCGTAGCTCAGCGTCGCACCCTGGATTCGCGCCCGCGGAACGTTCTGCGGCAGCGTCTCGTTGGTGATGAAGCCGTCGATCTTGTTGTCGTAGCCCACCAGTTTCACGGTGTGCGCGCCCTGGGTCCAGGTGATGCCGACGTCGGTGTTCTTGCCCTCTTCCGGCTGCAGCGCCGGGTTGCCGAAATTCGGGAAGTAAAGCAGATTGAACGACGGGGCGACGAAGCTGGTGCCTTGCGAGATGCTGACTCGCCAGTTCGGCGTGATCCGGTAACCATAGCCAGCGAACCAGTTGTTGTTGTCGCCGAACTGCGAGTTGCTGTCGTGCCGCGCATTGAGCTGCCAGGTGTGCGGGCCGGCATAGCCGTTGAGGCCGACGAACGCGGAATTGATGGTGCGATCGGTCACCGTGTACGCCGTGTCACTGTTCACCTTCTGCTCGCGGCTCTCGAGCCCAGCTATCACCGTGCCGACCGGCGTGGCGATGTCGTTCTGCCAGAGGTACTGATTCTCTGTGGTCTCGAACAGGCCCGGCAAATCGAACGGGTTCGCCACGATGGCCCGGTTGTAGTCATCGCTGCGGGAATAGCGAAGCTGGGTGGTCCAGTTCGACATGACCTTGCCGCTTGCGCCGACGTAGGTCGTGTGCGTTCGCAAGGTGCCTCGGGTATCCCGGTTCGGCCCGTCGTCATAGTGGTTCAGGCCGTCGGCATACAGCAGGCCGGCATCGACCTTCCAGTCCGGATTGATCTGGTAGCCCAGCGAGGCATTGACCGCGCTTTGCGAAAACGGGTCTCGGTCAGGGTTGAAGTTGCCGAACTGCACCTTGCTGTTGGTCGCTGAGAAACTCTTGTCGATTGTGCGCTGGATGTCCAGGGAGTAGGTCGCGGCCCCCGATGCCCCGCTGAAGCCACCCGTGATCTGCTTGTAGCTGTCGGTGCCGATGGTGGCGGACGCGCGCGGGCTGAATACCGGGTCGCCCGCGTTGCCCTTGCGGGTGAATATCTGCACCACGCCGCCCACGGCATCGCTGCCGTACAGCGCCGATACGGGCCCCTTCACCACCTCGATGCGATCGATCATCTCGACGGGGATGTTGTCCCACGACGGCGTCCCGGCGGTGGCCGATCCGTAGCGCACACCGTCGATCAACAGGATGGTATGGCGTGCCTCGGCGCCGCGGATGAAAACGTTGCTCGTCTTGCCGCGGCCGCCGGTGGCCGACACCTGGACGCCCGCCAAGCGCGCCAGGATATCCGGCAGCGTGCGGTTGCCCAACTGCTCGATCTGCGCGCGCTCGATGACGACGGTGTCGGACACCAGTTCGTCGACGCGCGTCGGCGTACGGGTCGCGGTCACGACGGTTTCGGGGAGCGCGGGCGTCGTGCCTTGCGCGAAAGCCGGGAGCACGAGCGCCGCCAGGATCGGGGCGACCGACAAGGAAACGGCATGGGCGCGCGCGAACGGCCACGGCGAAGCGCACCGGGCGGCGCAGGTGGAGGGGACGCAAATTTTCATGGGAACGACAAAAGATCAATGTCCTTCACCGGCTTCCCCGCCGGTGCTTGGACGTCATGGCCGCGCGCATGCTTTCAGACATGCGGCAGCCGCCTCGTTGGCCGGTATCCGGGCTGGCAGCGCGGCCCTCGTCGCCTTCCCAGATGCCTGTTTCAGGGCATCCAGTGGCTGGTTGACGAGGGTGGCACCCGATGGGCGCCGTCTGCTTGACCGTTGCGGGGGCAGCGCAGGCTGGCTCGGCCCTGGGGGGTCTCGACTCCTGCTTCCCGTTGAACTGCGACGCGTGAACCGCGGCGCGAGCACCAACGCGCGGGATTTTAGGTGGAAACCCGCCACCGCCGGAATCTACAATCGCCCTCCATGCCTGCATCCAGCCGTATTGAACAGATCGCCGAGCGTGTCGAACGCCTGCTTGTGCGCCATGAAGAAGTACAGCGCACCAATGCGTTGCTGCAGGACCAGGTGGACGCGCTGACGCGCGAACGCGATGCGCTCAAGTCCCGGCTCGCCGCGGCGCGCACCCGGCTCGATGCCTTGCTCGAGCAGCTGCCGGCCGATCCCTCCCAAGACGCATCCTCTTCCTGATGAAACAAATCGAAGTCCAGATCATGGGCCAGAGTTACCTGCTCGGCTGCCCAGATGGCGGCGAAGCCCAATTGCGCGAAGCGGTCGAAAGAGTCGATGCCGCGATGTGCAAGATCCGTGACGCCGGCAAGGTCAAGGCGCGGGATCGGATCGCGGTCCTCGCATCGCTCAACCTGGCGTTCGACCTCGTGCAGCGCGAAGCCGCGCCTGCCCCGGCGCCCGCGGCAGCGGCCGATGCCGATGCTGGCCCCGATGACCCTCGTGCGTCGCAATTGATACAGCGTCTCGACCAGGCTCTCGCCGGCGACGGACATTTGTTGTAACTTGCCACGTGCGGCCGGCAAAGCCGGTTCCGCGGTGTTACCGATCTCGGTCGCCACAGATGGTTGCGGTGGGCGTAAAATCCATCGTGTCTGCGGTGCGCGTCGGGCTCTATATGTCCTTGTTCCAATGCTCTACGGAGCAGGGCTTGGTATATCGCTCGGCGGGTGTGATCATCTCGCGTCAGATGAACCCGAAGCCTTGCTGCCCTCGCCCACCTGAACCCCGGTTCAGGATGCGAGTCCGGCCCACACTCGCAGACACCTATTCATGACGGCCACGGCCCCTCCCACGGGGCCGTGGCTTTTTTCTGGACTCGCCCGCTTTCATGACGATCGAACCCATCCTGATCGCCGAACTCGCCCTGCTCGGCGTCGGCACCGGCTTTCTCGCAGGCCTGCTCGGCATCGGAGGCGGCATGCTGATGGTGCCCTTCCTCACGATCATCCTGGGCAACCGCGGCGTGACGGCCGACCTGGCGGTGAAGATGGCGATCGCTACCTCGATGGCGACGATCATCTTCACTTCGATCTCGAGCGTGCGCGCGCACCACAAGCGCGGTGCCGTGCGGTGGGACATCGTGCGGCGTCTCGCACCCGGCATCGTGATCGGCAGCCTGATCGGCAGCCTCGGCGTCTTCGCCCTGCTCAAGGGCACCGCACTCGCGATCTTCTTTGCGCTGTTCGTCGGTTTCTCGGCGACGCAGATGTTCCTCGACAAGAGGCCGAAGCCCACGCGCCAGATGCCGGGCACGGCCGGCCAACTGGGCGCAGGCGGCGCCATCGGCTTCATCTCCGGTCTGGTGGGTGCAGGCGGCGGCTTCATCAGCGTGCCCTTCATGACCTGGTGCAATGTCGCGATCCACAACGCGGTGGCGACCAGCGCGGCGCTGGGCTTTCCGATCGCGGTCGCCAATGTGGTCGGCTATGTGTGGAGCGGCCAGACGGTTCAGGGACTTCCTGAAGGCTCCTTCGGCTTCATCTGGCTGCCCGCCCTTTGCGTGATTGCGGTCTGCAGCTTTCTCATCGCGCCGCTGGGTGCCAAGGCGGCACACAGCCTGCCGGTGAGCAAGCTCAAGCGGATCTTCGCGAGCATCCTCTACGTGCTCGCCGCCTACATGCTCTGGAAGGGCCTGCACGGCTGAGCGAGCGGCGCGGACATCGGGCGCGGCTGCAAAAGCTTGACGCGACGCAAACACATTGCGCCGTGACTCGCTTAAAGTCTCGGCAACCCGTACTCAGGAGAACCCCATGTTCCAGCGCATCCTGGTTGCCACCGACGGCTCCCCGCTTTCGAAGAAGGCCGTGGCGAGCGCCATCGAGCTTGCCACGCAAAACGGCGCCGAACTGGTCGCGCTGACGGTCGTGCCCCGCTATCCCAAGAACTACTTCGACGGCGCCGCCGTCTTCGCGCCCGAGGACATCGCGCGCATCGAGAAGCAATGGGCGGAAGCCGCGCAGGAAACACTCGACGCCGTCGCCAAGCGCGCCAAGGCCAGCGGCGTGAAGATCAAGACCGTGACGGTCAGTTCCGACCTCGTGGCCGAAGCGATCGTCAACGCCGCGAAGAAGCACAAGAGCGACATGATCGTGATGGCGTCGCATGGCCGCAAGGGCATCAAGCGCCTGCTGCTCGGCAGCGAAACCCAGCACGTGCTCACACACTCCGAACTGCCGGTATTGGTGCTGCGCTGATCCCGGTTTATAACGAGGGCACGCGGCGCTTTTCGCCGCGGATTGCGCAACAACGAGAGGTAGTGCATGAAGATCCTGATCGCCGTTGACGGCAGCTCTCACACACAAAAGGCCATCGAATTTCTGGCCAGGCATCGGAACATGTTCGTCGATGGCAATGAACTGGTGCTGGTGCACGTGTGCATCGGCGTGCCCGGCCATGTGGCGCGCCATCTCAGCAAGGGCGTGATCTCGGAGTACTACACCGAGGAAACCGGCAAGGTGATCGATCCGGTCAAGGCGCTGCTCGCGAATCACAACATCACCAACTACACCATCGAACAGCGGCACGGCCACGCCGCGGAAGAGATCCTCAAGGCGGCCGAGGCAGCCAAGGTCGAGTTGATCGTGATGGGCACTCACGGCCACGGCATTTTCGGCCGCGCGCTGATGGGCTCGGTTGCCACCAAGGTGGTGGCGGAAACCGATATCTCCGTGCTACTGGTGCAATAGTGAGAAAAGGCGCGCAAAGGGGCCTCGGCCCCTGCCTTAACCGCCCTCGAAAAGGCGCTTGTGCTGCTCCCGAAGCAACGCTTTCTGCACCTTGCCCATCGCGTTGCGCGGAAGCTCTTGCACCACGAAGCAACGCTTGGGAATCTTGAAGTTCGCGAGCTTCGACTTGAGCTCCGCGATGATCGCCTCGCCATCGAGCGACGCACCCGCCCGGGGGATCACGACGGCGACCCCGACCTCGCCGAAGTCCGCGTGCGGCACGCCCACCAGGGCGCTTTCGGCGACGCCGGCCATCTCGTTGATGTAGCCCTCGATCTCAGCAGGGTAGACGTTGTAGCCGCCGCTGATGATCAGGTCCTTGCTGCGCCCGACGATCGTCACGTAACCGAGCCCGTCGACCTTGCCCACATCGCCCGTCTTGAAGTATCCGTCGGGGGTGAACTCCTCCTTCGTCTTCTCCGGCATGCGCCAATAGCCCATGAAGACGTTAGAGCCGTCCACTTCGATATGGCCGATCTCGTCGGTCGGGCACGCCTCGCCTTCGTCGTCCCGCACGCGAAGCTGCACACCCGGCAGGGGAAAGCCCACGGTGCCGCCGCGGCGCTCTCCCGAGACGGGGTTGTAGGGGTTGGAGGTGAGCATCACCGTCTCGCTCATGCCGTAGCGCTCGAGGATGGTGTGCCCCGTGCGCTCGCGCCATTCGTTGAAGGTCTCGATCAAGAGCGGCGCCGAGCCGGAAATGAAGAGGCGCATGTTGCCGCATGCCTTGCGCGTGAGGCCGCGCTCTGCAAGCATGCGGACGTAGAGGGTCGGCACGCCCATGAAAACCGTGGCCTCTGGCAAGCGGGCCACCACGCGCTTCGGCTCGAAGCGGTTGAGCCAGATCATCTTGCTGCCGCTGATGAGCGCACCGTGGATCGCGACGAAGAGCCCGTGCACATGAAAGATCGGAAGCGCATGGATCAGGACGTCGCCGCCCTCCTCAGCCGTTCGCCAGCCCCAGTAGTCCTTCAGCACTTCGGCATTCGACCGCAGGTTGCGATGCGTGAGCATGGCGCCCTTGCTGCGGCCCGTGGTGCCGCTGGTGTAGAGGATGGCGGCGAGGTCGTCGTCAGTCTTCCTTGCGACAGTGTGCCGGTCGCTGCATTGCGCGGCGACTTCGAGCAGGGTGCCCTTACGGTTGTCGTCGAGCGTGAACACATGTCGCGTGCCGGCCGCAGTGGCAACAGGCGCCACCCACGCGGCATTCGCGCTACTGCAGACCACCACCTCCGGTTCGGCGTTGCCGATAAAGTATTCGATCTCGGCTTCGCGATAGGCCGTGTTGAGCGGCAAGAAGACGTAGCCTGCGCGCAGGGTGGCGATGTAGAGCAACAGGGCTTCGACCGACTTCTCGACCTGCACGGCAATGCGCGCGCCCTCCTGAAGCTTCAGGGCGTCGAGCAGGTTGGCAATCATCGCGCTGGCGCGGTCCAGGTCACGCCACGAATACAGGAGTCCGTCATCGGTCTCGATCGCGATCTGGTCGAGGTCGGACGGGAAAGCCGCGCGCAGTGCGGCGAAGAGATTGGCGTTGGTCGATTCGGTCATGGTGATTTCAGAAAACGGGTGCGCGCTTGGAGAGGAAGGCCGCGATGCCTTCGCGATGCTCCGCGGAGTCGGCATAGTCATAGGCGGCCGCGAGCAGCGGTGCGATCGATTCGTGCGCCGCGGATCGGCGAAGCGCGGCAAAAGTACGCTTGTTGAGTCTTGAGGCCTCGGGTGCCAACTCGGCAATGCGCTGCGCGTGGGCCAGCGCTTCGGCGGCCACTTCCGCATCGGGCATCACCCGCAACAGGAAGCCAGCGTCGTAGAGCCGATCGGCGCCTTGCACACTGGCGGCCAGCAGCATGTCGCGCGCCAGCGCATCGCCGATCGCGCCGTGCACGAGCGCCGCCTCGCGCGGGGCCATCGGAAAGCCCAGCTTCGCGATCGGCGCGCCGAACTTGGACGAAGTGCCCGCCAGGCGAATGTCGCAGCAGCTCGCAATTTCAAGTCCGGCACCCATGCAGGCGCCTTCGATTCGCGCCACCAGCGGCAGCTCGCAAGCCAGCATCGCAGCGAGCGCGGCCCACACTTCGTTCTCGTGAAACTCGCGCAGGCGCGTCTCGTCGAAACGGAAAGACGGGTACTCGGAAATGTCGCCGCCGGCACAGAAGGCGTCACCCTCCCCGCCAACGACGACGCAGCGCAGCGATGCGTCCTGCGCCAGTCCCTCGAAGACGGCGCGGAGTTCGCGCCACATGGCGCGCGTCATCGCGTTGAGCCTGCTCGCATTCGCGATCGTCACGAATGCGATCGGGCCCTCGCTGCGCAGCCTGATCGATGCTGTCATTCCAGCTTGGCTCCCGATTCCTTGACCACTGCAGCCCAGCGCTTGATCTCCGAGTTCACGAACGCACCGTAGGCGGGTCCGGCCAGGCTGGGGATTTCCGATCCGTTGCTGGCCCAGATCGCCTTCAAGTCATCCGTCGCGAGCGCCTTCTTCATGTCGTCGATGATCTTCGTCTGCACGTCGGCCGGGGTGCCCTTGGGCGCCCAGAGGCCATACCAGGTGGTCACGGTGTAGTCCGGCAGACCCACTTCAGCGGCGCAAGGCACGTCGGGGAACGCCGGGTTGCGCTTGCTGCCGGCGACCATCAGCGCCTTGATCCGCCCCGCCTTGATGTGCTGAGCCGAGGAACCGAGTCCGTCGAACATCACGTCGACATTTCCGGCGATCAGGTCCTGCAGCGCAGGGCCGGCGCCCCGGTAGGGAATGTGGGTGATGAAGGTTCCGGTCTGCAGCTTGAACAACTCGCCCGCCAGGTGGTGCGAGGTTCCCGCACCGGCCGAGGCGTAGTTGAGCTTGCCAGGGTTCTGCTTGGCGGCAGCGACGAAGGCCTTGAGCGTCGTCGCGGTCACGCGCTTGGGATTGACCACCACCACCTGCGGCACATTGGCCAACAGGAGCAGCGGCACGAAATCCTTCTCGATGTCGTAGTCGAGCTTGGGATAGACCGACGGCGCAATGGCATGGTGCACGGCGCCCATGAAGAGCGTGTAGCCGTCGGGCTGCGCCTTGGCCGCGATGCTGGCACCCAAGGTGCCGCCGGCGCCGCCCCGGTTGTCGATCACCAGCGTCTGGCCCGTGATGCGGCTGAACTGTGCGGACAGCGGCCGTGCGAAGGCGTCGGTACCACCGCCCGCCGGGAATGGAACGATCATCGTCACCGGCTTGGTGGGCCAGGCAGCCTGGGCCCATGCGCCGCCGGACAGCGCTGCGGCGGTGGCTGCGGCAAGGCGCAATACGTCGCGCCGCTGGAAATTGGGGGTCATTGCTTGTCTCCTGTCGTTGTGAACTCTCGTGCGCCGGGGCCTTCGGCGCGCTGGAATCGGCCCTCCGAAAATCAACTCTTCAGGAAGAGATCGTCGATGTCGCCGGACACCGCGACCTTGCCCTGCTCGAGCAGCGCCCGATGCTTGTCGAGCCGCTTCAGATCGTAGAGATAGTTGACCATCAGGCCGTAGGACTGCTTCAGTCCCTTCGGCGAGGGATCGCCGGCCCAGTTGAGGCGCTCCACACGCGCGCCGTTGCCGAGATGGAAGCGCGCGACCGGATCGACCGGCTTGCCGTCAGCGGTCGCACGGCCGAGGTATTCGGCAGCCGAATTCAGCAGCAGCTGACGCACGGGCGACTTGGCGTCGAGCGCGCTCGTCTCCTCGGCTGCGGCCAGAAAGCGCTCGGCCGTGGGCGGCAGGGAGCCGACCACGCGGCCCAGCTCGGTCGCGCGTTTTTCGTCGAGCCGCTCCACCATGCCGGCCGCGTGCTTGGCGAGCCATCCGCGAAACCCCGGGATCGGCGACAGCGTGGAGAAAGTCTTCAGGCGCGGCAGTTCTTCCTGCAGCGTCTCGACCACACGCTTGATCAGCGAGTCGCCGAAGCTCACTCCGCGCAGGCCGGTCTGGGTGTTGCTGATCGAATAGAAGATGGCGGTCGTGGCCTTGTCCGGCTTGACCAGCGCCGCCGCTTCGTCGAGCAGTGGGACGATGCCTTCGCTGACGCGATCGACCAGCGCCACCTCCACGAAGATCAGCGGTGTGTTCGGCAGGCGCGGGTGGAAAAAACCGTAGCAGCGACGATCGCTGTCGAGGCGGTTCTTGACGTCGGCCCAGCTCTTGATGTCGTGCACGGCCTCGTACTGGATCAGCTTCTCGATCAGCGAGGCTGGCGAGTCCCAGCTGATACGGCGCAGATCGAGAAAGGCCACGTCGAACCATGTCGAGAACAGGTGCTCGAGCTCGGCGTCCAGCGGCAAGAGCCTTCGGTCACCCTTGAGGTGCGGCAGCAGTTCGGCACGCAGGTCGACCAGAAAGCGCATGCCGTCGGGGTCGATGGCAAAGCGCTGCAGCAGGCGCGCTCGCGGCGAGACGAGCGCGCGCCGCAAGTGCACTTCGGCCTGGCCCTCGTCGGGTGTGCCGACCGCAGCCCCGTGCTGGTCGCGGGCATCGCTGAGCTTCTGCACGTCGGGCGCGAAGCGTTCGCTCATGAGGAGCCAGATGTCGCGCCGCTCGTCCAGGTCGCGGCCGGCGTACCACTGCACGACCGCGTGGGCGCGGCGACCGGCCTCGACCTCGCTCACACGCGGGTCGACGACTGCCTGAAGTTCGACCAGCGCACGGCGCAACGCGCGTGGCGCAAGCGCCTCGCCATTGCGACGCAGCGTCGCTTCGAGTCGTTCGGACAACGGTCGAGGGCCCGAGGTGGACGCAGTCTTCCTTGCTTCCGGGGCGCTTCCCGGGCGCAGGCGCGAAACGCCGCGCGTGATCCAGTCGCTGGCATTCATGAAATGAGCTTCGCCTTCTGTTGGAGCGCGACGGTCCGCAGGGCTTCGCGCTGACGGTTGAGATGGGTGCGCATCGCGGCCTCCGCGCCGTCGCTGTCGCGCGCCTTCAGCGCCGCGAACACGGCGAGATGCTCCGAGAGGCTCTGCTCGAGCCGCCCAGGCGCATGCAGCTGCTGCAGTCGCGCGAGCTTGAGGATCTTGCGCAGATCGCCGATCACCTGCGCGAGCCAGCGGTTGTCGGCCAGCATGATGATGGCTTCGTGGATCGCAAAGTTGGTGGCGTAGTACTCGTTGATGCGTTTCGCACTCGCGTTCTTCGCGAGCCTGACGTGCAGCGTTTCGAGCGCTTCGAGGTCGGCATCGCTCGCATTGCGCGCGGCCTCCCAGGCGCAACGCCCTTCCAGCAGCGCAATCACCGGAAAGATGTCGTCCAGGTCGCGCTGAGTGACCTCGGCCACGAAGCAGCCGCGCCGCGGTTCATGGCGCAGCAGCCCCTCGGCCGTGAGCACCTTCAACGCTTCGCGCAGGGGCGTGCGCGAAATCTCCAGCCGCTCGCACAGAGCCGCCTCATCGACAAAACTGCCCGGCGCCATCGCCCCGGCGAAGATCTCCTCGCGGAGGGTGGCGGCTACTTCGTCGTGCAGGGAGTTGTGGACGAGTCGCATGGCGGGCGATCAGGCGATTTGGGCCGGCTGTGATTTCTGGAAATTATGCGTAATTATCAGAAGCCCGCGACCGCGAGCAACGCATTTTTCGTTCGGAGATACCCTGCCGCGGGCCGGCGCTCAAACTCGCGCGGTCGCCGCACTTCTCTGGGCAGGCGCACTGACATAGAGCCAGACGCCGAACACGATCATCGGCACGCAGAGCCATTGCCCCATGCTCATGTTGAGCGCGAGCAGGCCGAGGAAGTCGTCGGGCTCACGGAAGTATTCCGCGATGAAGCGCATCAGCCCGTAGCCGATCAGGAAGACGGCCGACACGCGGCGCTCCCGGCGTTCCTTGCGGGCATAGAGCCATAGCAGGACGAAGAGCAGCAATCCCTCGAGCAGGAACTGATAGACCTGCGACGGATGGCGCGGCAGTATCGACCCGCTTTGCGGGAACACCATGCCCCACGGCAGATCGGGGCTGCTGAAACGGCCCCAGAGTTCGCCGTTGATGAAATTGCCGACGCGGCCGGCGGCCAGCCCGGTGGGCACGCAGGGCGCTACGAAGTCCATCACCTGCCAGAACGGCCGCGAGCGCGAGCGTGCGAACCACACCATCGAGGCGATCACCCCCAGCAGCCCGCCATGGAAGCTCATGCCGCCCTGCCAGACAAAAAAGATTTCGAGCGGGTGCGTGAGATAGAAACCCGGCTTGTAAAACAAGCAGTAGCCCAGCCGGCCACCGACGATCACCCCCATCACGCCCAGGAAAAGGATGTCTTCGAGGTCCTTGCGGGTCCATGCGCCCGGTCGGGTGATGGAGCGGAATGGCTCGTGCTTCAGCCGACGCGTGCCGAGAAAAAAGAACAGTGCGAAGGCGGCCAGATAGGTCAGGCCATACCAATGAATGGCGACGGGCCCGAGCTGCAGGGCCACGGGGTTGATCTGCGGGTACATGAGCATGAACAGATTAAAACACCCCCGGGCTCGCGCACTTCGTGTCGCTCTCCACCCCTTGCAGGGGGCGATACCGGCGGACCGACGTTGCCGGATCCGCGGTATTCCTGGACTCTCAGGTCCTGATGAAATTGATGAAGCGCGTCAGGGCGGGGTTGTCGATGTGCGACGGCCAGACCAGGCTCGTTTCGCAGTTCGGTAAGGGTGCAGCGGTTCGACGGCGGGCTGCGGGCTCGAACTCGCTGGCGGCGCGATAGACGACCCCCGACCGCCTGAACTGCATGACGCTTTCGGGCACCCAGGCCACGCCGAGGCCGCCCCAGACCAGGTTCACGATGGTCTGCATCTGGATGGCTTCTTGCGCGACTTCGGGGGTTCGCCCTGCTGCGTGGTAGAGGCCGAAGATCGTGTCGTGCATCGACGGCACGATGCGGCGCGGAAAGATCACGAGTGGCTCGACCAAGGCGTCGGCGAGGCACACCTTGCTCACCTTTGCGAGAGGATGCTTTGCCGGCAACGCCAGGACCAGTGGCTCTTCGGACACCGACAGCCGCTCCAACCCCGGCGGCGCGAAGCCGGGCGAATGCAGCATCAGGCCCGCATCGATCTCACCGCGCGAAAAGGCCTCGAGTTGCACGTCGCCGGTGGCCTCGACCAGTTCCAGCGCGACCTCCGGACACTGGATGCGGAACTCGCGCACCCAAGCCGGCAGGCGCTCGAAGCCGATGGTGGATACGAAGGCAAGCCGCACGCGTCCGACCTCGCCCGCCGCCGCCGCCTTGGCGCGCGCCGGGAGGGCTTGCGCACGGGCCAGCAGTTCGCGGACGTCGGGCAACAGCGCCTCGCCGGCCGGCGTGAGCGCCACCCGGCGTCGCGTGCGGTCGAACAGCACGACACCTAGCGTCTTCTCGAGCTGCGCGATGGCCTGCGTGACCGGCGGCTGCGTCATGTGCAGGCGCTGGGCAGCGCGGCCGAAATGCAGTTCTTCGGCGACGGCGACGAACTGGCGCCAGGCGCGCAAGTCGATCCATGCTTCTTTCATATGCCAAGCATATCAATCAGACACAAAAAACGGATTGGAACCAATCAATCAATCGTCCGATACTTGGCGTCCCCGATTCCCGACCCACGAGACACACGATGGACACCAAAACGATCCAGATCAACCGCCGCAGCGCCAACATCGTCGAAGGCAAGAGCCGCGCTCCCAACCGCTCGATGTTCTACGCGATGGGCTACGAGGAAGGCGACTTCAAGAAGCCGATGGTCGGCGTGGCGAACGGCCACAGCACGATCACGCCGTGCAATTCGGGCCTGCAGAAGCTGGCGGACGCGGCCATCGCCGGCATCGAGGAAGCCGGCGGCAACGCCCAGGTGTTCGGCACGCCCACCATCTCCGACGGCATGGCGATGGGCACCGAGGGCATGAAGTACTCGCTCGTGAGCCGCGAAGTCATTTCCGACTGCATCGAGACGTGTGTCGGCGGGCAGTGGATGGACGGCGTACTGGTCATCGGCGGCTGCGACAAGAACATGCCCGGCGGGCTCATGGGCATGCTGCGCGCCAACGTGCCCGCCATCTACGTCTACGGCGGCACCATCCTGCCGGGCAGGTACAAGGGCCAGGACCTGAACATCGTGAGCGTGTTCGAGGCGGTTGGCCAGAACGCCGCCGGCAACATGAGCGACGAGGAACTGAGGGAAATCGAGATGCGCGCGATCCCGGGCACGGGCTCCTGCGGCGGCATGTACACGGCCAACACGATGAGTTCCGCCTTCGAGGCGCTCGGCATTTCGCTGCCCTACTCGTCGACCATGGCCAATCCGCACGACGAGAAGGCCAACTCCGCCAAGGAATCGGCGAAGGTGTTGATCGAGGCGATCAAGAAGGACATCAAGCCGCGCGACATCGTGACGAAGAAGGCCATCGAGAACGCGGTGTCCGTGATCATGGCGACCGGCGGATCGACCAACGCGGTGCTGCACTTCCTGGCCATCGCGCACACGGCCGGCGTGGATTGGTCCATCGACGACTTCGAGCGCATGCGCAAGAAGGTGCCCGTGCTGTGCGACCTGAAGCCCAGCGGCAAGTACCTCGCCGTCGACCTCCACAAGGCGGGCGGCATTCCGCAAGTCATGAAGGTGCTGCTGAACGCGGGACTCCTGCATGGCGACTGCATCACCATCACCGGCCAGACCATCGCCGAGGTGCTGAAGGACGTGCCCGACCAGCCGCGCGCCGATCAGGATGTAATCCGCCCGATCAGCAATCCGATGTACGCCGAAGGGCACCTCGCGATCCTGAAAGGCAATCTCTCGCCCGAAGGCGCGGTCGCGAAGATCACCGGCCTCAAGAACCCGGTTATCACCGGCCCGGCACGCGTGTTCGATGACGAGCAGTCCGCCTTGCAGGCCATCCTCGACGGCAAGATCAAGGCCGGCGACGTGATGGTGCTGCGTTACCTCGGCCCGAAGGGTGGTCCCGGCATGCCGGAAATGCTGGCACCCACCGGCGCGCTGATCGGTGCGGGTCTTGGCGAGAGCGTCGGCCTCATCACCGACGGCCGCTTCTCCGGTGGCACTTGGGGCATGGTGGTCGGCCACGTCGCGCCCGAAGCCGCGGCCGGCGGCACGATCGCGTTCGTCAACGAAGGCGACTCCATCACCATCGACGCCCATCAGCTCAAGCTTGAACTCAACGTTCCCGACGCCGAGATCGCCAAGCGCCGTGAAGGCTGGAAGGCCCCCGCCCCCCGCTACACCCGCGGCGTGCAAGCCAAGTTCGCCTTCAACGCCTCCAGCGCGAGTTCAGGCGCAGTGCTCGACAACTTCTGAACGGGCGCGCGCCTTCCAGGAATACCGCGGATCCGGCTCAGCCGGTCCGCCGGTATAGCCCCCTGCAAGGGGGTAGGCGAAGCGACACGAAGTGCGCGCAGCCTGGGGGTGTGCCTATTTCCTGCGCAGCGTCCCGAGCTTGCTCCGCTGGCGATCGATGCGTGCCTGCCGGCGCGCGTTCTCCCGCTCGACCACCTTGCGCTTGGTGTAGCCGGACGAGTCAGCCCATGCCCACCACGCGATCGCCAGAGCGAACGGAATCAGGACGATCCACCAGCTCCATGTGGCGACCGCGCCGACCTCGAGCAATTTGAGAGCCACCCCGAGCAGGCCCAGCATCAGAAACCACATCGCGAACTCCTCCGTTATTTGCGCAGACGCGTGGAAAGCGGTGTGCACCGCGCTACCTACAATCGCGTTGGATCGACTTTAACGCACCGACTCGATAAGACCCCATGAAAAAAGCACTTCTGCTTGCCGCATTGAGCCTTGGCTGTGCCGCGCCCGCTTTCGCCGACCTGGCCCTCGCCACTTCGAAGAACTGCATGAGCTGCCATGCGGTCGATCGCAAGGTGCTCGGGCCGTCGTTCAAGGACGTGGCCGCGAAGTACAAGGACGACAAGGGCGCCGTCGACATGCTCGCCACCAAGATCGTGAAGGGCGGCTCTGGCGTCTGGGGCCAGATACCGATGCCGGCGAACAACCAGGTCAGCGAAGCGGACGCCAAGAAACTGGCCGCCTGGGTGCTGTCGACCAAATAGGCGTAGCGCGCTCAGACCGCTGGCGGCATGCCTGCCGCCGACGCCGAGGCCCGGCGATCGAAACGGTCTTCCAACTGGCCGATATGGGCAGCGATCGTGTTGTCCGATTGCTCGGAGCGCATCTTGAATGCCGTCTCGAGCTGCTCCACCCGGGCGAGCAGCGCGGCGTGCCGCTCGGCATTGCGCGCCATGTGGGCGTTCTCCTGCGCCTCCAGGAAATTGCGCAGTTCCGTAAAACGTGAAGCCTCCGCCTTGTCGGCGAGATCGCGCTGGGCCTGCATCTCCTTGGTGTGACGGCGCGTCTCCATCAGGATCGAACTTTGCAGGTACACGATGTAGGCCACGAAGAAGATGCCCAGCAACGCCGTGAGCCCCAGCATGATCAGTCCGAATGGAGCGGTGACCTGCATGAAGCCGATCGACATGGCCGTGGGCGTGACAAGCAAACCCCAGTTCAACGCCGCCAGCGCCACGATCAGCAGCACGACGACCAGCAGCACACCGGTTCTCAGTCCCATTGTTGTCTCCTCTGGACGATCAAATGGGCTGTTTGTAACGCATCCCCGCCATCCGCCTTGTCGGACGGGGGCGCGGACGGCGAAATCAGTACGCCTGGCCGAGCTGTTCGAGGATGGCCGGGTTCTCCAGCGTGGAGGTGTCCTGCGTGATCGCCTCGCCCTTGGCGATGCTGCGCAGCAAGCGCCGCATGATCTTGCCGCTGCGCGTCTTCGGCAGGTTCTCGCCGAAGCGGATGTCCTTGGGCTTGGCGATGGGGCCGATTTCCTTGGCCACCCAGTTGCGGAGTTCGGCGGCGATCTGCTTGGCCTCGTCACCACTCGGACGACCGCGCTTGAGCACGACGAAGGCGCAGACCGCTTCGCCGGTGAGATCGTCCGGCCGGCCGACGACCGCAGCCTCGGCCACCAGATCGGTCTTGGCAACGAGCGCAGATTCGATCTCCATCGTGCCAAGGCGGTGGCCCGACACGTTGAGCACGTCGTCGATGCGCCCCGTGATGCGGAAGTAGGCCCGATCGGCGCTGCGCACGGCGCCATCGCCCGCAAGGTAGGTCGTGCCGCCCATCTCTTCCGGGAAGTAGCTCTTCTTGAAGCGCTCGGGATCGTTCCAGATCGTGCGGATCATCGACGGCCACGGCCGCTTGATGACCAGCATGCCCCCGGCGCCGTGGGGAATGTCCTTGCCGGTCTCGTCGACGATCGCGGCCATGATGCCGGGCAGCGGCAGCGTGCACGAACCCGGCACCAGTGGCGTGGCGCCCGGCAAAGGCGTGATGACGTGGCCGCCGGTCTCGGTCTGCCAGAAGGTGTCGACGATCGGGCACTTCTCGTGGCCAACGCTCCGGTAGTACCACATCCAGGCTTCGGGATTGATCGGCTCGCCCACCGTGCCGAGGATCCGCAGCGAAGACAGGTCCCAGTTCTTCGGGTGTACCTTTTCGTCGCTGTCGGCGGCCTTGATGAGCGAACGGATCGCAGTCGGCGCGGTATAGAAGATCGAGACCTTGTGCTTTTCGATCATCTGCCAGAAGCGGCCCGCATGCGGGAAGGTCGGGATGCCTTCGAACACCACCTGCGTGGCGCCGGCCGCCAGCGGGCCGTAGGCGACGTAGGTGTGGCCGGTGATCCAGCCGATGTCGGCGGTGCACCAGAAAATGTCTTCCGGACGGATGTCGAAGGTCCAGTCCATCGTGAGCTTGGCCCACAGCAGGAACCCGCCGGTCGAATGCTGCACGCCCTTGGGCTTGCCCGTCGAACCGGAGGTGTAGAGGATGAAAAGCGGGTGCTCCGCGCCGACCGGGACCGGGGCGCACTCGGTGCCCTGCCCCTTGAGCGCCTCGTCGAAGGTCTTGTCGCGGCCAGCCACCATGTTGCAGGGAGTCGCGGTGCGCTGGTAGACCAGCACGGTCTTGATCGACTCGCAGCCGCCCAGCGCGATGCCGTCGTCCACGATGGCCTTGAGCGGCAGTTCCTTGCCGCCGCGCAGCTGGAAGTTGGCAGTGATGACCGCCACGGCACCGGCGTCGATGATGCGCTCCTGCAGCGCCTTGGCCGAGAAGCCGCCGAACACCACGCTATGGGTCGCGCCGATGCGGGCGCAGGCCTGCATGGCGATGACGCCCTCGATGGTCATCGCCATGTAGATGATGACGCGGTCGCCCTTCTGGATGCCCTGGGCCTTCAGCGCATTGGCGAATTGCGAGACGCGCGCCAGGAGTTCCCTGTACGTGACCTTCGTGACGGCACCATCGTCGGCCTCGAAGATGATCGCGGTCTTGTTCTCGACCTGCGTGCCCATGTGCTTGTCGAGGCAGTTGGCCGAGGCGTTGAGTTCGCCGTCGTCGAACCACCTGTAGAAAGGCGGATTGGATTCGTCCAGTGTGCGCGTGAAAGGCTTGCTCCATACGACGTTGGCGCGCGCCTGACGGGCCCAGAAGCCTTCGAAATCGTCCGACGCTTCCTTGCAGAGGGCGTCGTACGCGGCCATGTCCGCGATGCGCGCGCCCTTGCTGGCACGCGCGTCGGGTGGAAACACGCGGTTTTCGACCAGGACGGATTCGATCGTGGAAGCGCTGCTCATTCGTTGTCTCCTGTACCTACGTTCACTACGGCCGGTAATGTGGGCGTCCGCACTTACGGATCACTGACGGAGCATGTTAACGATAGGGGCCATGCTACCGACGCCGGCATGCGGCCCCTAGAATCGCGCCTTTCCCACCGATTCGCATCGATGTCCAACACCGACCCCCTCCTACCGCCCACTGGTAAGACTTCGCCGCTACGCCCGTTGCCCAACCTGATCTTCGCTAGCCGATGGCTGCAGCTGCCGCTGTATCTGGGGCTCATCGTCGCGCAGGGTGTGTACGTCGTGCATTTCCTGGTGGAACTGCTGCACCTCGTGGAAGCGGCTTTCGGGAGCAAGGACGCGCTCGAGGCGCTGGTCACCAGCATCGGCTACAAGACCACCGCGCCCGTCACCTCGCTCAATGAGACCGTCATCATGCTGGTGGTGCTGGCGCTGATCGATGTGGTGATGATCTCCAACCTGCTCATCATGGTGATCGTCGGCGGCTACGAGACCTTCGTGAGCCGCATGAACCTCGAAGGCCATCGCGACCAGCCGGAGTGGCTGAGCCACGTGAACGCATCGGTACTGAAGGTGAAGCTCGCGACGGCCATCATCGGCATCAGCTCGATCCACCTGCTCAAGACCTTCATCAACGCGGACAACTACACCGACCGCGTGCTGATCGCGCAGACCGCGATCCACATCACCTTCCTGCTGTCGGCCATGGCGATCGCGGTCACAGACCGGTTGATGTCGCCCGGCCCTTCCGCCGACCACTGAGTCCGGTCGGGCGGTGACCGATCACCGCCCGGTCATATTCTCGGGAATCACCCACTGATCGAATTGCTCGGCGGTCAGGTGTCCCGAGGCGATGGCCGCATCGCGCAGGCTGCTGCCTTCCTTGTGCGCCTTCTTCGCGATGAAGGCGGCCTTGTCGTAGCCGATATGGGTGTTGAGCGCCGTCACCAGCATCAACGAGCGCTGGACCAGTTCGGTGATGCGCTCGCGGTTCGGCTCGATGCCCACCGCGCAATGGTCGTTGAAGCTCACCATGCCGTCCGCCAGCAGGCGCACGCTTTGCAGGAAGTTGTGCGCAACCATCGGGCGGAACACATTGAGCTCGAAGTTGCCCGAGGCGCCGCCGATGTTGATCGCGACGTCGTTCCCGAACACCTGGGCCGCGAGCATCGTGACGGCCTCGCTCTGCGTCGGATTGACCTTGCCCGGCATGATGGACGAGCCAGGCTCGTTCTCCGGGATGCTGAGTTCGCCGATGCCGCTGCGCGGACCGCTCGCGAGCCATCGCACGTCGTTGGCAATCTTGGTCATGCTCGCAGCCAGAGTTTTCAGCGCGCCATGCGCATGTACCATGCCGTCGACGCTCGCCATCGCTTCGAACTTGCTCGGCGCTGTGATGAAGGGCAGGCCCGTGAGCCTCGCCAGTTCGGCAGCTACCTGCTCGGCATAGCCCTTGGGCGCATTGAGGCCTGTGCCGACCGCCGTGCCTCCCAGCGCGAGCTCGCACAGGTGCGGCAGCGTCGCGCGCACGTGCGCCTCGCCGTGCGCAAGCTGCGCCACATAACCGGAGAACTCCTGGCCCAGCGTAAGCGGCGTCGCGTCCTGCAAATGGGTGCGGCCGATCTTCACGATGTCTGCGAAGTCCTTCGATTTCTTGTCGAGCGTGGCGCGCAGTTTGACGATGGCGGGGAGCAGCTTGTGCGTGATCGCGTCGACCGCCGCGACGTGCATGGCCGTGGGAAACACGTCGTTCGACGACTGGCTGCGGTTGACGTCGTCATTCGGGTGTACCAGCCGCCCTTCTCCGCGCTCGCCGCCCAGCAGTTCGCTGGCGCGGTTGGCGAGCACTTCGTTGACGTTCATGTTGGTCTGTGTGCCAGAGCCGGTCTGCCAGACAACCAGGGGAAATTCATCGTCATGTTTGCCGGCGATGACCTCATCGGCCGCCGCCACGATGGCCTGGGTCTTTTTTTCATCCTGCAGGCCCAGCGCATGGTTCACCACCGCCGACGCACGCTTGACCTGCGCCAGCGCCCGGATGATCTCGCGCGGCTGTCGCTCGCCGGAGATGTCGAAATTCTGCAGCGAGCGCTGCGTTTGCGCGCCCCACAGCTTGTCGGCAGGCACTTCGATGGGGCCGAAGGTATCGCGCTCGACGCGGGTCTTGGGTGTAGTGCTCATAAGGCCTGATCCTTACTTGACGAATGAAGATAGCACAAGGCTATCCAGGACGCTGTCGGACAGGCACGAGCCGCGGCGGGGATAATTGCGGGGTTTGTCCGCCACCCACCCCCACGAAATCGCCATGACCATCATTCAGCAAGCCGACCTGATCGAGTCGGTTTCCGCCGCGCTTCAATACATCAGCTACTACCACCCGACCGACTACATCGCGCACCTGGCCAAGGCCTACGAACGCGAGCAGAGCCCCGCGGCCAAGGACGCGATGGCGCAGATCCTGACCAACAGCAAGATGAGCGCGACCGGGCACCGCCCGATCTGCCAGGACACGGGCATCGTCAACGTGTTCCTCAAGGTGGGTATGGACGTGCGCTGGGGCGGCTTCACCGGCAGCCTGGACGACGCCATCAACGAAGGCGTGCGCCGCGGCTACAACCATCCCGACAACATGCTGCGCGCCTCGGTCGTGGCCGATCCGCAGTTCGACCGCAAGAACACCAAGGACAACACGCCGGCCGTGATCTTCACGGAGATCGTGCCCGGCAACACCGTTGAAGTGACCGTCGCGGCCAAGGGCGGCGGCAGCGAGAACAAGAGCAAGCTCGCGATGCTCAACCCCGGCGACAGCATCGTGGACTGGGTGCTCAAGACCGTACCGACCATGGGCGCGGGGTGGTGCCCGCCCGGCATGCTGGGCATCGGCATCGGCGGCACGGCCGAGAAGGCCACCCTGCTCGCCAAGGAAAGCCTGATGGACGAGCTCGACATGCACGAGTTGCAGGCCAAAAAGGCCTCGGGCGCGGAACTCAGCAAGGTCGAGGCGCTGCGCATCGAGCTGTACGAGAAGGTCAATGCGCTCGGTATCGGCGCGCAGGGCTTGGGTGGTCTCTCCACCGTGCTCGACGTCAAGATCAAGATGTACCCGACGCACGCGGCCAGCAAGCCGGTCGCCATGATCCCGAACTGCGCGGCGACGCGCCACGCGCATTTCGTGCTCGATGGCTCCGGCCCCGTGTACCTCGAAGCGCCCTCGCTGGACCTCTGGCCCAAGATCGACTGGGCGCCCGACTACAACAAGAGCAAGCGCGTCGATCTCGACAAGCTCACGCCCGCCGAAGTCGCGAGCTGGAAGCCGGGCGACACGCTGCTGCTGAACGGCAAGATGCTCACCGGTCGCGATGCGGCGCACAAGCGCATCGCCGACATGCTCGCCAAGGGCGAGAAGCTGCCGGTGGACTTCACCAACCGGGTGATCTACTACGTCGGCCCGGTCGATCCGGTCGGCGACGAGGCCGTCGGCCCCGCCGGCCCGACCACCGCCACGCGCATGGACGGCTTCACCGAAATGATGCTCGCCCAGACCGGTCTGATCGCCATGATCGGCAAGGCCGAGCGCGGCCCGGTCGCCATCGAGTCGATCAAGAAGCACCAGAGCGCCTACCTGATGGCGGTCGGCGGCGCCGCATACCTCGTGAGCAAGGCGATCAAGACCGCCAAGGTGGTCGGCTTCGCGGACCTCGGCATGGAAGCGATCTATGAATTCGACGTCGTCGACATGCCCGTCACGGTGGCGGTCGACGCCGGCGGCACCAGCGCCCACATCACCGGCCCGGCCGAGTGGCAGAAGCGCATCGCGAGCGGCGAGTTCAAGACGATCGCGCTGCAACCGGCCTGAGCATGACGCCGGTCGGCAATCTCATGAGCGCCGATCGTCCGATCGGCGTGTTCGACAGCGGCGTTGGGGGCCTGAGCGTCCTCAACGCGCTGCGTGAGGAGTTGCCGCACGAGCGGTTCGTCTACTTCGCGGACACCGCCCATGCGCCGTACGGGGAGCGCGGCGACGCCTTTGTCGGCGAACGCAGCGGCGCTGTCGCGCGGTATCTGCTGGAGACTCATTGCATCAAGGCGTTGGTCGTGGCGTGCAACACCGCGACGGCGGCTGCGATCCACCGGATTCGGGCGGATCACCCGACGCTGCCTGTGATCGGTGTCGAACCCGCCCTCAAGCCTGCGGTGGCGCTGAGCAGGACGGGGCACATCGCGGTCATGGCAACGCGCGTGACAGTCGAGAGCCGCAAGTTCGCGACGCTGCGGGCTTCGCTCGCCGGGGAGGCCAGCTTCCACATCGTGCCCTGCGACGGGTTGGCGGGTGCGATCGAGCAGTCCGACGTGCCGAGAATCGCGGCCCTGTGCGAGCAGTACACGGGTGCTGCGGGTCGCTACGGGAGCGATGCCGGGCAGATCGACACCCTGGTGCTCGGCTGCACGCACTACCCCTTCATCGCCGACGAACTGCGGCGCCAAACGGGCGATGCCGTGCGCTTCATCGACACCGGCCTGCCGGTGGCGCAGCAGACGCGCCGGCTTCTCGGCCAGGCGGGACAGCTCGCGCCGGTAGGCAACGGTGCCGTGTTGCTGCTCAGCAGCGCAGCGCCCGAATCGCTGGACGCGGCCGCATCGCGCTGGCTGGCGCTGGCCGCCGGTCCCGCAAGCCTTGCGCAAGCCGCCGTCGTGGCGACCACCTGACGCCACGCATGGTCCGCAGATTCCTCGCCGCCGGCCTTCTGGCCGCCTTCTGCATCGCAGGCCACGCCGCGTGCGATACGGGCCTCGCAGAGCGCATGCACGCCAAGCTGCACCCTCAGCGTGCGCTCGACCACGAACGCGCCGTGTGCGACCCCTGGCGGGGCTTGCCGGGCCGCTTCATCGTTGTGCTGCCCATGCCACGGCCGTCGTCCGAGCCAGGCGCCGCGCAGTTCGACCTCGACGTGCTGGTGGTGCAGCAGGCCGACAACGGCAACACGGAGCGCGCCAAGATCGTCAGCCGCCTCTTCGAGGAATCCGCGTTGATCGAGGACACCGTGCGCATCGGCGAGATCAAGGTCGATACGGCGCGCTACACGCTAGCCGCAGATGCGCGCGCCTTCGGTGTGCGAATTCTTCGCCAGGGCTCGTCGCGCGCCAATCCCTATTCCGAGGAAACGCTGACGCTCTACGTACCGCAGGGCCAGAAGCTCGCCAAGGTGCTCGACGCCCTCCCGGTGACACTGGAACGCGGTGAATGGGACACCAACTGCACCGGCAACTTCGAGACCGTCCGCGGAACCCTGTCGGTAGCGCGCGGCAGCACGCACAGCGGCTATGCCGACCTGATCCTCCGCGAGGCGCGATCGAAGAGCCGCTCCGCGCCCCAGGGAGAGGAATGCGCGACGCACGAGCGGGCACCGACCTTCAAGTCGAGCGTGCTGCGCTACGACGGGGCGGGCTACCGCGTCTCCAAGGCCGTCGCGTCCGACTAGCGCCGGTGGGATTTCAGCGTCAGGCGCGCAAGGCCGCCTCGCGACCGCGCCGCATGTCGATCGGCAGCAGAAGCAGCAGCCCGGCGACGAACAGCGCCGCCGTCGAAAGGATGGCGATGCGCTGGTTGCCCCCGGTCATCCAGGTGATGGCGCCGTAGCTCAGCGGACCGATGATGCTGGCCAGCCGTGTCGCGAAGGTCCAGAGCCCGAAGAATTCGGCGAGTTGGCGCGGTGGAGCGAGAACGCCAGTCATCGCCCGCCCCGCCGACTGACTCGATCCCATCGCCAGTCCGGCGATCGAAGCAGCCCACCAGAAGCCGCCTTTCGTCGTCACCGAGGCCGCAATCACGCACACGGCGATCCAGGCCACGAGCGTGCCCGCAAGCGAGCGCTTGTGGCCGAGCCGATCCTGCCAATAGCCGAACACGAACGCCCCGAGCGCCGCCGCGATGTTGAGCACGAAGATCAGCACCATGGTTTCGCTCGGGACGAAGCCGATGACCTGCTCGGCGTAGATGGCTGCCAGCGTGATCGCGACAGCCACCCCGCCCTGGTAGCAGACGGTGCAGGCCAGCAGCCACATGAAGTCGCCGTAGGCACGTGCCTCGCGAAAGGTGCTGCTCAGTTGCAGCCAGGCGCTTTGCTCTTCACCGCGCTTCTGCGGCACGGCGCGTTCAGGCAACAACACAAAGGTAACGCAGGCGGCCAAGCCGTAGATCGCAGCCGTGATGAGCATCGTGACCGGCACGAAGTGCGCGGCCGGCAAGCCCTGGGCCTGCGCCGAGAGCACGTAGGCCAGACACAGGCCCAGCGCGAGCATCCCGCCGATGTAGCCGAAGGCCCAGCCCCAGCCACTGACCTTGCCCATGCCTTCGGCCGTCGCGAGTTCGGGCAGGAAGGCGCCGGTGAGCGACTCGCCATACGAATAGAAGGTGTTGGAAATGATCACCAGCACCATGGCCAGCGCGACGGCGTAGGTGCCGCCTAGGCGCGGCGTGAGGGCCAGCGCCGCGGTGCCGACAACGCAGCCCGCGGTGACGATCATCAGCACCCGCTTCTTGGCGGCGTGAAGGTCGGCCCAGGCGCCGATGGCGGGCATGGTGAGCATCACGATCGCGTACGAGATGCTCAGGGCCATCGTCCATGCAAAAGGACCCCAGGGCGCTCCCTTCGCGATACCGCCGACAAAGTACGCGGCGAACACCGCGGTGATCACGACGGTGGTGTAGCCCGAATTGGCGAAGTCGTACATGGCCCAACCAAAGACCTCGCGCTTGCGCACGCCGGACCGGAGGGCAGATTGGGGGAAAAGGGCCAAGCAACGTCTCCTCGAAAACGTTGCCGAGCATAGCGGAGCGGCCTGACCGCCCCTGTCGCGCCGAACTTAGTGCAGGTGTCGCGGCCGGCGTCCACCGCCGTGGCCGCCGCTACCCGCACCACCGGTGCCGCCACGCGGCCGCTTGCCGATCTCAAGCGAGTTCACCAGCGCATCGAAGCGATCGCCGAACAGCTTGTCGATCTCGGCGACCACGCCGCCGAGTTCGGCGCCGTCGAAGTGACGCTCCATCAGGTTGACAACGTCCTCGACCAGCAGGTCGCGCTGCACTTGCATGATCGCGGCGGGGTTGGGTCCGACGAAGAGCATCAGGAAGTCGTCGCGCGATTCCTCGTCGGGGTCGCCCTCTTCCTCGTCGAAGTCGGTGTCGTAGAAAGTGACTTCGAGCGCAGCACCCTGTTCCGCGAGTTCGTTGAGCGCCATGCACATCTCGTCGAGCGCCTGGCGGAAATCCTCGTCGCCAGCGACCGTCCAGCAAATCTGGAGCATGTGGTCTTTCTGCTCGAAGCGGATGCCGGGCTCTTCTTCATAGACGCTCGTCGCGCCATCGGCCAGCGAACGCGCGCCGGCGTATTTCCAGAGCGGCTTGAGCGCTTCCTGGATCTGCTCGAAGCTCACATCGGAACGCAGCGGCACATCGCCGTGCACGTGGATTTCGAACGGAGCGTTATAACGAGGCATGTCTTGCTCCCTTGTAGTGTGGTGGTGCCCGGAACCGGGGTCGAACCGGTACGCCCCTTATGCAGGAAGCGGCGGATTTTAAGTCCGATGTGTCTACCAATTTCACCATCCGGGCGTCCGATCGGACGTTGACGATACCCCAAACAAAAACAGCCCCGACAACGTTGGTTGGCGGGGCTGCGTTTTTTTGAGTACCGAAGGCAGGTGGAGGCGCGACCCGGAGTCGAACCGGGCTAGACGGATTTGCAATCCGTTGCATAACCGCTTTGCTATCGCGCCACGTTCTTTTTCGAGACTTTCGAAGTCCTACGAATACCGCGAAAAAAAGGGAAGCCTCAGCTTCCCTTTTTCAAAACTGGAGCGGGAAAAGAGTCTCGAACTCTCGACCTCAACCTTGGCAAGGTTGCGCTCTACCAACTGAGCTATTCCCGCGTTTCGAGCCTCGAATTATATACCATTTTTTCGAAGTCCCGCAACTGTCGCCGTCAATGTTTGACGGAGCCTTCGACCGGCGTTGCGGCGCGCTGCTTGGCCAGTTCGGCCACGGCAGCAGCGGATGCTGCAACCTCTTCGTCGGACAGCGGCGTCGGCATCTTCTCCAGTGCAATCTCGAGCACCTTGTCGATCCACTTCACCGGCACGATCTCGAGGCCGTTCTTCACGTTCTCGGGAATGTCCTGCAGGTCCTTCGCGTTCTCTTCGGGAATCAACACGGTCTTGATGCCACCGCGCAAGGCGGCCAGCAGCTTTTCCTTCAGGCCACCGATCGCCGTGACTTCGCCACGCAGGGTGATCTCGCCGGTCATCGCGACGTCGGCGCGAACCGGGATGCCGGTGAGCGCCGACACGAAGGCCGTCGTCATCGCCGCGCCTGCGCTGGGGCCGTCCTTGGGCGTCGCACCATCGGGCACGTGGATGTGGATGTCGCGCTTCTCGAACACTTCATCCTTGATGCCCAGGCGACGAGAGCGGCTGCGCACCACGGTGCGAGCGGCCTCGACCGATTCCTTCATCACGTCGCCGAGCGAGCCGGTGCGGCTGATCACGCCCTTGCCGGGCATCGTGACCGCCTCGATCGTGAGCAGGTCTCCGCCAACTTCCGTCCACGCGAGCCCCACCACCTGACCGACCTGGTTCTGCTTCTCGGCCAAACCGAAGGTGTACTTGCGAACGCCGAGGAAGTCGTTGAGGTTCTCGCCGTTGACGACTACCTGCGGTTCCATCTTCTTGAGAAGCAGCCCCTTGACCACCTTGCGGCAGATCTTCGACAGCTCGCGCTCGAGCGAACGCACGCCCGCTTCGCGGGTGTAGTAGCGCACGATATCGCGCACCGCTTCCTCGGTGATCAGGAGCTCCTCTTCCTTCACGCCGTTGTTCTTCATCTGCTTGGGCAGCAGGTACTTCAGCGCGATGTGCGTCTTCTCGTCTTCGGTGTAGCCCGAGAGGCGAATGACTTCCATCCGGTCCAGCAGGGCCGGTGGGATGTTCATCGAGTTCGACGTCGCGACGAACATCACGTCGCTCAGGTCGAAGTCGACCTCGACGTAGTGGTCGCCGAAGGTGTGGTTCTGCTCCGGGTCGAGTACTTCCAGCAGCGCGCTCGACGGATCGCCGCGGAAGTCGGTACCGAGCTTGTCGATCTCGTCCAGCAGGAACAGCGGATTGCGCGTGCCGACCTTGTTCAGGCTTTGCAGCACCTTGCCCGGCAGCGCGCCGATGTAGGTGCGGCGATGGCCGCGAATCTCGGCCTCGTCACGCATGCCGCCCAGGGCCATGCGCGTGTACTTGCGGCCGGTCGCCTTGGCGATCGACTGCCCGAGCGAGGTCTTGCCGACCCCCGGTGGGCCGACCAGGCACAAGATCGGCGCCTTGACCTTGTCGACGCGCTGCTGCACCGCGAGATATTCCAGGATGCGATCCTTGACCTTCTCCAGGCCGTAGTGGTCCTCGTTGAGCACTTCCTCGGCATGCGCGAGGTCGTGCTTGATCTTGGTCTTCTTGCTCCACGGCAGGCCGATCAGCACGTCGATGTAGTTGCGCACCACTGTCGCCTCGGCAGACATCGGCGACATCAGCTTGAGCTTCTTGAGCTCGCCCTCGGCCTTCTTGAGCGCTTCCTTGGGCATCTTGGCGAGCTTGATCTTCTTCTCGATCTCCTCGATATCCGCGCCCTCTTCGCCTTCGCCCAGCTCCTTCTGGATAGCCTTGACCTGTTCGTTCAGGTAAAAGTCGCGCTGGTTTTTTTCCATCTGGCGCTTCACGCGGCCGCGGATCTTCTTGTCGACGTTGAGGATGTCGACCTCGCGCTCAAGTTGCCCGAAGAGGTTCTCGAGGCGGGCCTTGATGTCGTCCAGGTCGAGCACGGCCTGTTTGTTGTCGAGCTTCAGCGGCAAATGGGCGGCGATGGTGTCCGCCAGCCGGCCCGGATCGTCGATGCTCGAAATCGAGGTGAGGATCTCGGGCGGGATCTTCTTGTTGAGCTTCACGTACTGGTCGAACTGCTGCATCACCGCGCGGCGCAGCGCCTCGACTTCCGTGCCCTTCTGCGTCGCGACTTCGGGGGCCTCGACCGGCGTCACGTTCGCGGAGAAATGCGTCTCGCCGTCGTCGATGCGGTTGACTCTTGCGCGCTGCTGGCCTTCGACCAGGACTTTCACGGTGCCGTCGGGCAGCTTCAGCATCTGAAGAATGGTCGAGATGCAGCCGACCTCGAACATGTCCTCGACCGAGGGCTCATCCTTGGCGGCGGCCTTCTGGGCCACCAGCATGATGCGGCGCTCGGCTTCCATGGCAAGTTCGAGCGCCTTGATGCTCTTGGGCCGCCCCACGAACAGAGGGATGACCATGTGAGGGAACACGACCACGTCGCGCAACGGAAGCAGCGGCAGGTCGAGTTCGGTGGCAGGCAGCGGGGTATGACCGGACATGGGGATCCTTTACTTGATCATGGAAAGATGGTCGGCCGCACGCACTTTTCAAGTGCGCGGGGACGGTCTTCGTCGAAGACGCCGGACGCCTGGCGGGGAGCGGCCGGCTGCTTGTGCATTCAGGCCTTCTTGGCTGCTTCGCGGTAGACCAGCAAGGGCGGCTTGTTCTCGTCGATCGTGGATTCCTCGACCACGACCTTGTCGACATTGGCCGTGTTCGGCAACTCGAACATCGTGTCGATCAGCGACTGCTCCAGGATCGAACGCAGACCGCGTGCACCCGTCTTGCGGGCCAGCGCCTTGCGTGCGATCGCCTTCAGCGCCGCGGGGCGGATTTCGAGGTCCACGCCTTCCATCTGCAGGAGCTTGGTGAACTGCTTGACCACCGCGTTCTTCGGTTCGGTCAGGATCTGGACCAGCGCGTCCTCGCTGAGCTCGGCGAGCGAGGCCACGACCGGCATGCGGCCGACCAGCTCGGGAATCAGGCCGAACTTGATCAGGTCTTCGGGCTCGACTTCGCGGAACACTTCGGTGATGCTGCGCTGCTTCTTGCTCTTGACCGAAGCGCCGAAGCCGATGCCCGAGGCTTCGGTGCGGTTTTCGATGACCTTTTCCAGCCCCGCGAACGCGCCGCCGCAGATGAACAGGATGTTGGTCGTGTCGATCTGCAGGAAATCCTGATTGGGATGTTTGCGGCCGCCTTGCGGGGGCACGCTGGCCATCGTGCCTTCGATCAGCTTCAGCAGCGCCTGTTGAACGCCCTCGCCCGACACGTCGCGGGTGATCGAAGGGTTGTCCGACTTGCGCGAGATCTTGTCGATTTCGTCGATGTAGACGATGCCGCGCTGGGCGCGCTCGACCTCGTAGTTGCAGCTTTGCAGCAGCTTCTGGATGATGTTCTCGACGTCCTCACCCACGTAGCCGGCTTCGGTCAGCGTCGTGGCGTCAGCCATCACGAAAGGCACATCGAGCATGCGCGCGAGTGTCTGCGCCAGCAGGGTCTTGCCGGAGCCGGTGGGCCCGATCAGCAGGATGTTGCTCTTGCTGAGCTCGACGTCGTCGCCCTTCGCCTTTTCCTTGTGGCGCAGGCGCTTGTAGTGGTTGTAGACCGCAACGGAGAGCATCCGCTTGGCGGGTTCCTGGCCGATGACGTAGTTGTCGAGGTTGGTCTTGATCTCCAGCGGCGTCGGCAGGTCGCTGCGCGCCTCGCGCGTTTCGTCGCCCGCGGGGAGTTCGTCGCGAATGATCTCATTGCAGAGATCGATGCATTCGTCGCAAATGAAGACCGAAGGTCCGGCGATCAGCTTCTTGACCTCGTGCTGACTTTTCCCGCAGAACGAGCAGTAGAGCGTTTTTTCGCTGGAGGAGCCTTTTTTCTCGGCCATGGACAAATGCCTCGTAACAGGGGTTTAACAATGATAGCGAAACAAAAACGGCGTTCCCCGTGTGGGGAAACGCCGTTGTTGCTCGGGCGCCTCAACGCCTGGTGCCTTAACTGCGCTTCGAGATCACTTGGTCGATCAGACCGTACTCTTTGGACTCGTCCGCCGTCAGGAAGTAATCCCGCTCGGTATCGCGCGCGATCTTCTCGAAGGACTGGCCGGTACGGTCCGCCAGGATGCGGTTCATCTGCTCGCGCGTCTTGAGGATGTCGCGGGCGTGGATCTCGATGTCCGTGGCCTGGCCGCGGGCGCCGCCCAGGACCTGGTGAATCATGATCTTCGAGTTCGGGAGCGAGAAACGCTTGCCCTTCTCGCCTGCCGCCAGGAGGAAGGCGCCCATGCTGGCCGCGAAACCGATGCACAGCGTCGACACGTCGGGCTTGATGAACTGCATGGTGTCGTAAATCGCCATGCCGGCGCTCACGCTGCCGCCCGGGGAGTTGATGTAGAACGAAATGTCCTTGTCCGGGTTCTCGCTCTCGAGGAACAAGAGCTGCGCCACCACGAGATTGGCGGTCTGGTCGTTGACTTCACCGACCAGGAAGATCACCCGTTCCTTGAGAAGGCGCGAATAGATGTCGTAGGACCGTTCGCCACGGCCCGACTGCTCGATGACCATCGGAACCATGCCGAGGCCCGTAATTTCCTGTGCGCTCATGTTTGCTCTCCAGAGGGGTTTGTACTGTACCCAGACGAAATGGGGCTCGTGCCGCAAAGCACAAGCCCCATGGATGGACTGCAGTGCTCCGCCCGATCAGCCCTGTTGGGCCATCAGTTCGTCGAAGGAAACCGACTTGGCGTTGACCTTGGCCTTGCCGAGCACGAAGTCCGTCACATTGTTCTCGATCACGACGGCTTCGACTTCCGCGAGGCGGCGGTTGTCGCTGAAATACCAGCGAACCACGTCGGCCGGCTTCTCGTAGCTGGCGGCGAGTTCGTCGATGTGGGCCTTGATCTGCTCGGGCTTGGCCTGCAGGTTGTTCGCGCGGACCAGTTCGGCCACCACCAGGCCCAGGCGCACGCGGCGCTCGGCTTGCGGGCGGAACACGTCGTCGGGGATCGGCGCCTTCTCGGCGTCCTTGATGCCGCGCTGCTTGAGCTCGGCGCGGGCGCCTTCGATCATGCGGTCGACTTCGGCCTGCACGCTCGACTTGGGCAGGTCCAGCTCGGCGCTGGCGATCAGCGTGTCCATCACCGCGTTCTTGTTGCGGGCCAGCAGGCGGAACTTGACTTCGCGCTCGAGGTTCTTCTTGATGTCGGCGCGCAGGCCTTCGACCGTGGCGTCGGCGATGCCGAGCGACTTGGCGAGCTGTTCGTTGACTTCTGGCAGATGCGAAGCTTCGATCTTCTTCACGGTGACCATGAAGTCGGCTTGCTTGCCGGCCACGTCCTTGCCGTGATAGTCGGCCGGGAAGGACAGCGGGAAGGTGCGGCTGTCGCCGGACTTCAAGCCACGCACGGCATCTTCGAATTCCTTGAGCATCTGGCCTTCGCCTACGATGAACTGGAAGTCTTCGGCCTTGCCACCCTGGAAGGTTTCGCCGTCGATCTTGCCTTCGAAGTCGACCGTGACACGGTCGCCGTCCTGCACGGCGGCATCCTGCGCGCGCTGCGCGAAGGTGCGGCGTTGCTTGCGCAGGATGTCGAGCGTCTTGTCGATCGCGTCGTCACCCACCTCGGCGCTGAGCTTTTCGACTTCGGCGCCGGACAGGTCATTGATCTTGACTTCCGGGAAAACTTCGAAAACCGCGTCGAAAGCGAGCTCGCCTTCGGGCGCGTTTTCCTTTTCGGTGATGCGCGGCTGGCCGGCCACGCGCAGCTTGGCTTCGTTGGCGGCGTGCGAGAAAGCCTCGCCGACCTTGTCGTTCATGACTTCGTAGTGAACCGAGTAGCCATAGCGCTGGGCCACGACGTTCATCGGCACCTTGCCGGGACGGAAGCCGTCCATCTTGACGGTGCGGGCCAGCTTCTTGAGGCGCGAATCGACCTCGGACTGGATGGTGCCGACCGGCAAGGTCAGCGTGATCTTGCGTTCGAGTTTCTCGAGGGTTTCAACGTTCACGGTCATATCAGTCTTCCTTGTGAGGGGTCTTGTGCTGGTGCGCGGGGCCGGACTCGAACCGGCACGCCATTGCTGGCGTCAGGACCTAAACCTGGTGCGTCTACCAATTTCGCCACCCGCGCGGTTCCAGTTGTCTTCAGGCGATGAATGAACGAAAGCGGCCCACAGGCCGCCTTCGTCTATCAGGAGCGGACGACCCGGAAGTCCCCCGCTTGAAATCGGTCAACCGCGTATTTTAAGCGCGAACGAGAGCCTCTTCGGACTCCGCCACCGGGTTTCTCTCATCCCGCCTCACGCGGAACCAGGCCGCGTACATGGCCGGCAGCGCCAGCAGCGTGAGCACAGTCGCCACGATGAGACCGCCCATGATCGCCACGGCCATCGGTCCCCAGAACACGCTGCGCGACAACGGAATCATTGCCAGCACGGCCGCCGCCGCGGTGAGCACGATCGGCCGCAGCCGCCGCACCGCCGATTCGACAATCGCGTCCCACGCCGGAACGCCCGCGGCGCGGTCGCTCTCGATCTGGTCGATCAGGATCACCGCGTTGCGCTGGATCATCCCCATCAGCGCAATCACGCCCAGCAATGCCACGAAGCCGAACGGCCGGTTCAGCGCCAGCAACGCGCCGGCCACGCCGACGATGCCCAGCGGCCCGGTGATGAACACCAGCAACGAACGGCTGAAACTGTGCAGTTGGAGCATCAGCAGAGTGAACACCAGGAACAGCATGATCGGCACGCCAGCCACGATGGACGCCGAGCCCTTGCTGCTTTCTTCCACCGCGCCGGCCACCTCGATGCGATAGGCGCCATCGCCGGCCGCGTGCCATCTGGCCTCCAGTTCGCGCAGCTTCGGCAACAGCTGGCCGGTCACCGTCGCGCCCTGCAGGCCTTCGACGATGTCACCCTGCACCGTGATCGCATAGTCGCGGTTCTCGCGCCACATGACGCCCGGTTCCCAGGTGAAAACCGGCTTGGCGATCTGCGTCAGCGGGATCGAGCGGCCCGAGCTCGTGGGCAGGTAGGCATTGCCGATGTCCGAGATTGCCTCGCGCTCGTCCGGGGACTGGCGCAGGGTGATGTCGATGAGCAGGTCGTTCTCTCGGTATTGCCCCACCGTCGTGCCGCTGAACATGGTCCGCGAGGCCTGCGCGATCGCCTGGCTGGTGACGCCGAGCGCGCGCGCCTTGTCCTGGTCGACCTCGAGCCGGATCACCTTGACCGATTCGTTCCAGTTGTCGTTGACGCCGCGCATGTTCGGGTTCTCGCGCATCAAGGCCTTGACCTCGTCGGCATGCGCGCGCAGCTTCGCGGGGTCGGTGCCGATCACGCGAAACTGCACCGGGTACGGCACCGGCGGGCCGTTGGGCAGCAGCTTGACGCGGCCGCGCGCTTCGGGGAATTCCTGCGCCAGCATCGCCGGGAGCCTGATGCGCAGCGATTCGCGGTACTTCAGGTCCTTGGCCAGCACGATCATCTGCGACACGTTGGTCTGCGGAAATACCTGATCCAGCGGCAGGTAGAAGCGTGGCACGCCCGAGCCGATCCAGCTCGTGACCGTGCTGACGCCGTCTTCCTTCTGAAGCCGCTGCTCGACCCGCTTCGCCACTTCTTCGTTCGCCGCGAAGGACGTGCCTTCGGGGAACCACAGCTCGACCAGGATTTCAGGCCGGCTCGAATCCGGGAAGAACTGCTGCTGCACCTTCCCCATGCCGAAGATGCCCAGCGCAAAGACAAGCAGCGTGGCGCCGATGGTCAGCCAGCGATGCTCGACGCACCAGTTCACCGTGCGGCGGAAGGTGTTGTAGAACGGCGTGTCGAACAGCTCGTGCGGCGGCGCATCCGGATCGTGCGGCTTCACCTTGAGCAGCAGCGTGCCGAGGTAGGGCACGAAGTACACGGAGACGAACCAGCTCAGCACCAGCGCGATCACCGTGACCGCGAAGATGGCGAAGGTGTATTCCCCCGTGACCGATTTCGCGATGCCGATCGGCAGGAACCCTGCCGCAGTGATCAGCGTGCCAGTGAGCATCGGCTTGGCGGTGACGTCGTAGGCGAAGGTGGCCGCGCGCACCTTGTCGTAGCCCTCCTCCATCTTGCGCACCATCATCTCGACCGCGATGATCGCGTCGTCCACCAGCAAGCCGAGCGCGATGATCAGGGAGCCGAGCGATATCTTGTGCAGGCCGATCCCGAAGTAGTTCATCGCGAGGAAAGTCACGGCGAGCACCAGCGGAATGGTGATCGCCACCACCAGGCCCGGCCGTATGTCGACGTACCAGCCGAAGCGCCCGCCCTTGTGCAGACCCAGCGCGATAAAGCTGACCGCGAGCACGATCGCCACGGCCTCGATCAGGACGCTGACGAATTCATTGACGGATTTCGAGACGGCCACCGGCTGGTCCTGCACCTGCGCGAGCTTGACGCCGAGCGGCAGGCGGTGGTCGATCTCGGCGGTTGCGCTGCGCAGCGCTTTGCCGAGTTCGATGATGTCGCCGCCCTTGGCCATCGAGACACCGAGCGCAATGACTTCCTTGCCCTGGTGATGCACCTTGACCGCCGGCGGATCGACGTAGGCGCGGTGAATCTCGGCGATGTCGCCCAGGCGCATCTGGTTGCCCGAACTGCCTCGGATCGGCATCGCGCGCAGTTGCTCCACGCTCGTGAACTGGCCGGCGACGCGCACCTGCACCACGTCCTGCGGCGACTGGATGGTCCCGGCGCTTTCGATCGCGTTCTGCGATCCGAGTTGAGCCAGCACCGCATTGAAGTCGAGGCCGAGTTGCGCAAGCCGCTTCTGCGAGACCTCGATGAAGATCTTCTCGTCCTGCACGCCGAACTGCTCGACCTTGGCCACGTCCTTCACGCGCAGCAGGCGCTGGCGCACGTCGTCGGCAAAGGTCTTGAGTTCGGCATAGCTGAAGCCGTCGCTTTCCAGCGCGTAGATCACGCCGTAGACATCGCCGAAGTCGTCGTTGAAGAACGGGCCCTGGATGCCCGCCGGCAGCGTGCCGCGCATGTCGCTGATCTTCTTGCGCACCGTGTACCAGACGTTCGCGACCTCGCTGGCCTTCGACGAATCCTTGATCTGGAAAATGATCTGCGACTCACCCGGCTTGGAATAGCTGCGGATCTTGTCGGCGTAGGGCGCTTCCTGCAGCGTGCGTTCGAGCTTGTCTGTCACCTGCTCGGCCACCTGCTGCGCCGTAGCGCCCGGCCAGTAGGTGCGGACCACCATCGCGCGGAAGGTGAACGGAGGGTCTTCGTCCTGGCCGAGCTGGAAGTAGGACGCAAAGCCCAGCAGCATCAGCACCAGCATGAGGTAGCGCGTGAGCGCCCCGTGCTCCAGCGCCCATTTCGAGAGGTTGAAGCCGGACTTGCCGGACGCGTCGGTCTGGGACGTCATTGCGGCGTCCTCAGCGCGTGGCGACGGGAGCGACGACGGGTGCCTGCACCGGCGCGATCGCCTGCGCGGGGCTGCCGGGCGCTGCGCCCTTCCCTTTCTCCTGGTAAATGGAGACTTTCTGCCCCGGAGACAGCACGTGCACGCCTGCGGCGACCACCAGCATGCCCGGGGAGACGCCGCTGCCGATCACGGCTTCGTTGCCGTCGGCGGTGGCGACCTGGACCGGCTGCGAGCGGACGGTCATCGTCTCCTTGTCGAGCACCCACACGGCGGTGCCCTGGCCTTCCTGGCGCAATGCGCTGGTCGGCAACTTCAACACGGCCGTGCCGGTGCGCGACAGCGCCTTCGGCCGCGCATAGACCGTCGCTCCGAGCGCCGGCGCCGTGACGGCGTCGATCGTCACCTTGACCGTGTACGTGCGCGTGACCGCGTCGGCGCTGGCCGCTACTTCACGCACCTTGCCTTCGAGTTCCGCGCCGCCGGCCCAGCCGCGCACCGCGACCGCGGAACCCGGCTTGACCAGCGCCGCCCGGTCTTCGGGCACCGCGAACACGACGTCGCGCGCGCCGTCCTGGGCGATTCGCACGACCGGCGTTCCGGCCGCGACCACCTGCCCCGGCTCGGCCTCGATCGCGGTGATGATGCCCGGCACGTCCGCCACGAGCGTCGTGTAGTTGGCCTGGTTGCCCTGCGACGCCAGTTGCGCCTGCGCCTGCTCCAATTGAGCCTGCGCGGCCTTGTAGGTGGTCTCCCGGCGCTCCAGATCGGCACCACTGATGAAGTTTTGCTCGCGCAGTTCGCGATAGCGCTTGAGGTCGGCCGCAGCGAGGTCGCGGTTGGTCAGTGCGGCGGCGTGCTGCGCGCGGGCACCCTCGGCGGCGAGCTTGTAGTCTTGAGGGTCGAGCTGGGCCAGCACCTGGCCGGCCTGCACATGTTGGCCGAGTTCCGCCTGGCGCCGCGTGATCTTGCCGGCCACCCGGAACCCGAGCCGCGACTCCACGCGAGCCCGCACCTCGGCTGAGAACTCCGGCTCGGTGTCGTACGTACTCGCTCCCACCGTGACCACCTTGACGGCGCGCAACGGCTCTTCGGCCGCGGGCGTACGCGAACAGCCGGCAAGTACAAGGATCGCAAGCAGCGCCCAGGCGCGGCCAGGGAACGAGGAGAGGGACGATGCGGTCATGAAGCACCCTTGAAAAAGCGAAAAAGGCCATTAATGACCCGCCGGTTAGTAATCTAGGGTAAACGCCAATCGCTGTCAACGAAATCAGTAGTTACGGGCGGAATGCTTCGTTTGCCGACGGCGATGTGCCGTACCGCACAATGCGCCGCGTGCCATCCACCACCACCCAACCCGTGCTCGCCGCCACGCCGACGCACTACGAGAACTTCCCGGTCGCGTCCTGGCTGTGCCCGCCGCGGCTGCGGCCGCCCGTCGCCGCGATCTATGCCTTCGCGCGCACTGCCGACGACATCGCCGACGAAGGCGACGCCAGCCCGGCCCAGCGGCTGGAGGAACTGCGCGCCTTTCGTGCGGATCTGGCCGCCACGGCGAGCGGCACTGCGCCTTCGAATCGGTGGCCTGAGGTCTTCGGCCCGCTCGCGCACGCCATTCGCGGCTTCGCATTGCCGGAGAACCTGCTTGCCGACCTGCTCTCCGCGTTCATGCAGGACATCGAGAAGACACGCGACGGCGCAGGCTACGCCGACCGGACCGAACTGCTGGACTATTGCCGCCGCTCCGCCAACCCTGTCGGCCGGTTGCTGCTGCATTTGTACGGGGTCGACGATGCATCCTCGCTCGCGCAGAGCGATGCCGTATGCAGCGCCTTGCAGCTCATCAATTTCTGGCAGGACCTCAGCGTCGACCTCCCGCGGGGGCGCTTCTATCTGCCGCACGAGGACAGCCGGGCACACGGGCTGAGCGCCAGCGACTTCCACACCTTCAGGCCGCTGCGGCCCACAGCTCCGCCGCCGAACGCCATCGCACTGGTCGCCAGCCTGGTCGCATGGGCGCGCACGCTGATGCGCGAAGGCGCGCCGCTCGTGCACCGGCTGCCGGGCCGTGCAGGATGGGAGCTGCGCTTCGTGGTCCAGGGCGGCAGTCGCATCCTCGACAAGATCGAGGCGCTGGCCTGCGACACGTTCTCGACGCGTCCGACCATCGGCAAGGCCGACGCGCCGCTGCTCGCGTGGCGGGCCCTGCGGATGCGGAGACAATCGCCCGCATGAAGAGGCCCGCACGATGACCCCCGAGCAGTACGTCCAGGACAAGGCCGCTGCATCGGGCAGCAGTTTTTATTACGCATTCCTGTTTCTTCCGAAACCGCGCCGCGCCGCCATCACCGCTTTCTACGCGTTTTGCCGCGAGATCGACGACGTGGTCGACGAGGTCACCGACCCTGGCGTCGCGGCCACCAAGCTCGCCTGGTGGCGGACCGAAGTCGCCCAGTCCTACGCCGGGCAGCCGCACCATCCGGTGATGCAGGCGCTGATGCCGCACGCCACGACCTACGGCATCGAAGAACGACAGTTGCACGAAGTGATCGAGGGCTGCCAGATGGACCTCGACCAGACCCGCTACCTCGACTTCCCGGCCCTGCGGCGCTACTGCCACCTGGTGGCCGGCGTAGTGGGCGAAGGCGCGGCACGCATCTTCGGCCAGACCGAGCCGCAGACCACCGAGTACGCGCACAGGCTGGGCCTCGCGCTGCAGTTGACGAACATCATCCGCGACGTCGGCGAGGATGCGCTGCGCGGACGCATCTACCTTCCCGTCAACGAGCTGCAGCAGTTCGACGTCAAGGCGCACGAGATCCTGAATCGCGTGCACTCGGATCGCTTCATCGCGCTGATGAAGTTCCAGTCGGCGCGTGCGCACAAGGCCTACGACGAAGCGCTCGCCCTGCTCCCGCCGCCCGACCGGCGCATGCAGAAGCCGGGGCTGATGATGGCGAGCATCTACCGCACGTTGCTGCGCGAGATCGAACGCGATGACTTCCAGGTGCTGCATCAGCGCGTGAGCCTGACGCCGGTGCGCAAGCTCTGGCTGGCATGGCGAGTGCAAGCATTAGGGAAGCTGTGACTTGAGCCGCGTCGCGATCATCGGCGGGGGATGGGCCGGCATGGCCTGTGCGGTCGAGGCAAGTCAGGCTGGCCATGCGGTCACGGTCTTCGAGGCCGCACGCAACTGGGGTGGCCGGGCGCGCGCCCTGATTGCCACCCTGCCCGACGGGCAGGAAGTGACGCTGGACAACGGCCAGCACATCCTCATCGGCGCCTACACCCGCACGCTCGAACTGATGGCGCGCGTCGGCGTCGACGTAAATCGTGCACTGCAACGCGTTCCGCTCATCCTGCGCTTCCCCGATGGCGGCGGCCTGTCGTTGCCGCAGATGCCGCGGTGGCTCGACCGCGCGACCCGGCACATCGCACCACTCGACGTTGTGGCCGGCGTGCTGGGTGCGCGCGGCTGGACACGGCGAGACAAGCTCTCGTTGCTGACGACTTCCACCAGGTGGAAAAAGCAAGGCTTCCTGTGCCCGGACAATCAAACGGTGGCCAGCCTGTGCGCCACGCTCACGCCGCGCGTGCGCGAGGAGCTCACCGACCCGCTGTGTGTGTCGGCCCTCAACACGCCCGCTGATCAAGCCAGCGGGAAAGTATTCCTGCGCGTGTTGGCGGAAGCCCTGTTTTACACGCCGGGCGGATCGCAACTGCTTTTGCCGCGCGTGGACCTCGGTGCGCTGTTCCCCGATGCGGCCGATCGATGGCTGAGAGAGCGAGGCGCCCGGACGGTGGCCGGCCAACGCGTGCGGGCCCTTTCGCGCACAGGCGACGGTTGGCGTGTCGATGACGAACCGTTCGATCGTGTGGTGCTGGCCTGCTCGCCATGGGAAGCCGCGCGGCTGACCGCCGACCTTGCATCGTCCTGGTCCGCCGTGGCCGATGCCCTGCCCCACGAATCCATTGCCACGATCTATCTCCACGGCGCCGTGGCCTTGCAGACGCCCTTCGTGGCGCTGCGCAGCGGGCCTGGATCGCCTGCGCAGTTCGCCTTCGACCGCGGCCAGCTCGGCGGACCGAAGGGCCTTCTGGCCTTCGTGATCAGCGCAAGCACCGGCGATCGCGAAACGCTGCAGCGGCAAGTGCTGACGCAAGCCCGTCAGCAACTCGCCCTCGAGCAACTGCAGCCGGTGCTGACTGTGGTCGAGCGGCGCGCCACTTTCGCGTGCATCCCCGGCCTCGTGCGACCGCCGATGCGGATCGCGTCAAACCTCATGGCCTGCGGGGATTACGTCGAGGGCGACTATCCCGGCACGCTCGAAGGCGCGGTGCGCAGCGCCATCGCCGCAGCCGTAGCGCTCTAGGCCCGTCCGGCCGGCTTGCCGACGCCCGCCCAGTCGGCGCGGAAACCGTTGCCGGAGGATTTCAGGATCGCATCCAGCGGATTCGCGACGCTCGAAGGCGCCGGGCGGATCGGCACGTCAGCAGGCGGCCACTGCGCGGGCTGATGCTGCCGCGATTCCGAATCCAGCGCGATGCTGTGCTTGTCCATCAGCCGGTACAAGGTCATGCGCGACACGCCGAGTTCGCGCGCAGCATGCGTGATGTTGCGCCCGACCCGGGTCAACGTGAGGCAGATGACGTCGCGCTCGGCCAGCGTGCGGGCGGCATCGAGTCCCATGCCGACGGGGTTGTCCACCATCGGGAGTCCGAGGTCGGTCGGGCCGATGAGGCGCCGGTCGGTCATGACGACCGCGCGCTGCACGCGGTTGAACAGCTCACGGACATTGCCCGGCCACGCATGCGCGAGCATCGCCGCGACGGCCTGCCGGCTGAAGCCCCTGACGCGGGTCCGGCTCTTGGCCACGCAGCGCTGGAAGAAGTATTCGGCCAGGATAGGAACGTCTTCCATGCGCCGCCGCAATGGTGCGACATCGATTGACAGCACGTTCAGGCGATAGAACAGGTCGTCCCGGAACTGGCCGACCGCCACGGCCTCGGCCAGGTCCACGTGCGATGCCGCCACGACGCGCACATCGACATGGAGGTTGCGCACCGCGCCCACGCGGCTGATCGTCTTTTCCTGCAGGAAGCGCAAGAGGTTAGTCTGCAGCTCCACCGGCAGATCGCCGATCTCGTCGAGAAAGATCGTGCCGCCGTTGGCCGCTTCGATCAGGCCGCGCCGCTCTGCCGACGCTCCGGTGAACGCGCCACGCTCATGCCCGAACAGCTCGGACTGGATCAGGGACGGGGAGATCGCGCCGCAATTGACCGCGACGAAGGGGCCCGCCGAGCGCTGCGAGCATTGATGGATCGCCCGGGCAGCCAACTCCTTGCCACTGCCGCTCTCTCCGCCGATCAGCACCGGTGCTTCCGTGACCGCGACCTTGCGAATCTGTTGCCGCAACCGCGTGATGGCCGGGCCCTGCCCCACCATGCCCAGCGCATCCACCGCATTGCGGTGCGATGCGTCATGCCGCTGCCGGAGCAAGGCGCGCTGGCTGGCCCGGTCGAGCATCAGCTCCAGCTCGTGCACGTCGAAAGGCAGCGTCTGGTGGTCGAAGAAGCTGCCGAGGATCAACTCCCGAAAATCCGCGGACTCGAGCGCTTGCGCCTCGCAGACGCACACCCACTCCGAACCGCCCGAGGCCGCGATGCAGGCCTCCACCGCCGCTTCGGAGGCGGTCAGCGCACTGCCGACGACCAGCACGCTCACGTTGAAGTTCCGGTGGGCCTGGATTCGGCCCGCGCCCACCAGGTCCGAAGCCTGAGCCACGTCCCATCCGCGCGCGATCAACGGGCCTGCGACCTCGCCCGCGTTGCCGCCCAGCGTCACGGAAAGGATATTCCCGCGCATAGGCCGCACTCAGAAGGTGAACGGCACCCTGACTGTCAGTTGGAGATCCGGCGTGTCGCGGGTCAACCCGGCGCCGACACTGACATTCAGAAGGGTCTTGTCGCTGTAGCGGTACGAATAACCCAGCAGCAGCGAGGCCAGTTGGGTGCGTACCGAGCCGATGACGTACTGGTCGTTCTGCTTGGTCCGCCCGACGGAGTACAGCTCCATGCCCAGACTGAAGGACGAACGCTCGTTGATGGCCAGGCCCATGCCGAGATTCATGCCAAAGACGTCCCCGGGCTTCACATCCCCGAGAAACTCCGTCTGCCCGTTCAGCACCGTGCGGCTGACGTCGTTGCGCGCGAAGTTGTAGGTGTAGCTGAGACCACCGAAGAACACTGCCGGATCCGATGGCAGCAGGAAGGTCAGGCTCGGCTGCAACGAATAGAAGCCGGATCCGACCGGCAACTCGAGCGGCAGGGCCGTGCCGGTGGCATTGCCGACGCACCGCGTCACGCAGTCGACCGGCACCTCGAAGGGATCCTTGCCATTGCGCGCCTTGAAGCGCAGCGCACCAACCACGTAGGGCTTGTTGTTGTCCCGGCCGTCGGCAATCTGGTAGCGAATCGCGGCTTCCACATCGCCGATGCCCTTGCCGTGCGTATTGAAGACATTGTCGAAGGCGCTGCCCGTGAAGATCTCGCGGCTGATCATGTTGTCCGAACGGTTGACGTATGGCACCTTCAACTCGAGTTCCATACGGTTGGTCGCACCCCACCGAGTCGTCAGCGCGGAAATGAAGGTGTTGTTCTTGAACTCGCGAACGTCCACCAGGCCGATCAGGATCGCGGGAATCACCGTGTAGCCCACGAGCGCCACCCGGTTGCTGGACGAATAGATGTACTGCAGCGAAGGCTCCAGGACGAACGTGCCCTTCGGCGTGAGGATGCTGGGCTCACTGAAGATCTGGGCGACGGGCGGCGCCTCGACTTCGGCGGCAGGTGCCACGCCCACGCGCACGGGCGTCGTGGACGTGTCTTCGGCGGATTGTGCGGTCTCGGTCGGGATCCTGGTGGGCGTGCCGGGCGTGATCACCTGCGGTTTGCTGCCGGGGGCCAGCAGCGTCTCGCGCGCTTCCTGGGTGACCATGCGATCCTGCAGTTCGCGAAAGCGTGCTTCCTGCTCGGAGGCCTGCTTGCGCAGCGCTTCGATCTCCCGGCCCTGATCGGCCAACTGCTTCTGGAGTGCTTCGACGCGCTTGGCTGTGGTCTGTGTGTTCCGCGCTGCCGTCGTCCCCTGCGACTGCGCAACAGCGCCCGTCCATGCCATCGAAGAATAGGCAAGCAACACGAGCGCCTTGAGCGGACGATTGGTCTCCATCTCTTCCCCTCTTTTATGGTTCTTCCCGCGAGGTATCGGGCGCCAGACTAATCTCATTGCTGTAACAGTGCCAAGCAAGAAGTTGCAATTAAAGGTAAGTCGATAGTCCACACGGGTGGGGTGTCTCAGAGGTGTGGCACTTCGGTCCCGACGCACGTCGAAAGGCCCGCGCCACCAGAGGCAAGACCGCGCCTCATCGCTATACCGTTCGGCATACGTGCAACGCCTTACTTACGCGAAATCGGCTGTCACACGCATGAGACAGAAAGAGAAACTTTCGGGACTGTCCGAGGTGTCAAGTCGCGGCTCGTGCCTCCCCGCAAGCGATGCATGCGGGCAGGGTGCACCGTCAAGCACCTGTGACACTGCGAGCCCGAAAACACCCCCCACGTGCCTCTGGGTCAGCTAGGGCATGCATTCATGAACTGTCATATGGAACGCTTCCCCAATGGAGAACGCCATGCGCGAAACAAGCAGTAAGTTGGTGGCACCGAAGTTGCACAGCCGCCCGTGATTTGCGGCGACGCACGTCACTACCAAGCTTGTTCAACTTTTTGGAGGGTTCATGAAAAAGACACTTCTGGCTTCGGCCATTGCGCTTGCCTTCGGGTTCAGCGGTTCGGTGGTATTTGCCAATGACACCGACCAGTCTGCACGTCAGCGTACGGAGACGGGCAGCAACACCAACACCGAGACAAGCACGAGTACCAGCACGAGCACGCGCACGAGCACCAGCAACAGTACGCGCAACAGCACGAGCAACAGCACGAGCACCAACAGGGAATCGGGTGCTGCAGAGGCCAGCGCCGCGCGTTCCGCTGCAATCAACAACGGATCCACCGGCACCTTCACCAACGCATTCAACACAGCCAAGGCGACGGCCGTCAGCAAGCTGGATGGCTATGTCTCCGGCAACACGGTGTCCCACATCGGCAACTACGCGACCAACCTTGGCTCAGCTGCCGGCGGCTCAGGCTACGGTGGTCGCGGTGGGACAGGCCGAGGCGGCGAAGCCTCCGGCCAAGGCGGCAACGGCGCCACGGGCACGGGCGCGGTCGGCGCGGTGGGTGGCAGCGCATCCAATGGCGCCATCACGCATGGCAGCGCCACGAACGGCGGATCGACTGCGGGTGACGGCGGCAACGGCCTCGGCGGCATCGCCGCAGGCCTGCAAGGCAGCGGACGCGCCTCGTCCAGTGGCGGCGACGGCGGACGCGGCGGCTCGAGCGGCGACAGCGGCCGCGGCGGAAGCAGCGGCAGCCTGTCCGCGGCACTCGGCGGCAGGAGCGGCGGTGGCGGCGGTGGCGGAAGCTCCGGCAGCACCTCGGCTGGCTCGGGCGGCTATGGCGGCGGCGGCGGCGCAGGCGGTGACGGTGGCCTGGCCGGCGCAGCAGGCGGCGCGGGCGGCGCAGGCGCAGCAGGCGGCGCGGGCGGCGCGGGCGGTGCCAGCGGCACGGCAGGTGCAGGCGGCGCGAGCGGTGCGGGCGGAGCCGGCACATCGACCAGCACGGCAGGCGCAGGCGGCGCGAGCGGCGCCACGGGTGCCGGTGGAGCGGGCGGCTCGGGCGGCGGCGGTGGAGCAGCCACCAGCACCGCGACCGGCACGCAGACCGGCGGCGCAGGCACGGGCGGCGCAGGCGGCTCGAGCACGAACGGCAGCGCTACCAATGGCAGCGCCAGCAACGGTAACAACACTGCAGGCGCCGGCGGCGCAGGCGGTAGCGGCACCGGCGGCGCGGGCGGCGCAGGCGGAACCAACACGGGCAACGGCGGAACCGGTGGCGTCGGCAACGGCGGTACGGGTGGCGCAGGTGGAACCAACACGGTCAACGCCGGTACATTCAACATGTCCAACTCCATGACGAGCGTCGGTCAAACCGCCGCGGGCATCATGGTCGCGAACCAGAACAGCGGCATTGCCTCGATGGTTCAACAGAGCGTGAACGTCCAGGCCAACCTGTCCGTGGGACGCTGATCGATCGCGAAGACCGATGAACGCCGTGCAGCCTGATCCGTTCAGGCCGCACGGCGCTTGTCGGCTCGCCCTCACACGAGGCTGAAGGGACACGCCATGAAATTCGTTACCCTCATCGGGTCCGTTTGCGCGGCCCTGGGTTTGCTGTTGCCTGCCGCGGCTGTGGCGCAAGGCGCTCCGGCGACCAGCGAGGCATCGGCCGGCAGTGATCGAAGCGTGGCCTTTGCCGCCGTGCCGGTCGACTCTGCAACGCTGGCAAGCTATCGCGGAGGAAGCGAGCAAGTCAGCAACGAGATGACGCTGAACGGCACCACGGCCAACAACTCCGCCAACCGTGTCAACACTGGCGACAACACCATCAGTGCGGGCTCGTTCGCCAACATGAATGGACTGCCGGTCGTGATCCAGAACTCCGGCGCGAATGTACTGATACAGAACGCGGTGATCCTTCATCTGCAGATGAACTGAGGAGAGCGCCATGCGCGGCATGCTGCTCTCCTTCGCACTGCTGACTGCGGCCATCGCAGCGCCTGCCCAGCAGGCCTACCTGCCCGGCCTGGGCGGGATGGACGTGACCATCCCCATCACCAGCCTGAAACAGGCGCGCATGGGGCGTACGCTGATCCAGAAATACGACTTCAGTTGCGGCTCGGCGGCCCTCGCCACGCTGCTGACGCACCACTACGACTACCCGGTCACCGAAGAGGCGGTGTTCAAGGAGATGTACGAGAACGGCGACCAGGCGAAGATCCACAAGGAAGGTTTCTCGCTGCTCGACATGAAGCGCTACCTGGAGGCACACGGCTTCAAGGCCGACGGATTCGAGCAGCCGCTCGAAAAGCTCAACCAGGCGCGCATCCCCGCCATCGTCCTCATCAATACGAACGGCTACCACCACTTTGTCGTGGTCAAGGGCGTGCAGGACGACCGCGTACTCGTCGGCGATCCCGCACAAGGCACACGCGCGATGTCGCGCAAGGTATTCGACGAGAGTTGGAAGAACGGCCTGCTCTTCGTCATCCACAGCCACATGGAGCAGGCGAAATTCAACGTGGCGGCCGACTGGCGCGTGTCACCTCGCGCGCCGCTGGCGCGTGGCGTCGGCCGAGCAAGTATGAGCGACATCACCATGCCGAAGCTGGGACCGGGAGACTTCTGATGAAGGCACGGCACTTTCCGTTCGTGCGCTCGGTGCTGGGGCTCTGCCTCTGCGCGCTGGCAGGAAGCGCCCTTTCGCAGGCGCACTCAGGCGAATCCGACCCCGTGCCGCGCCGCGAGGAGCTATGGATGGCGGTGAGCAGCCACACGCTCGACCAGATGCGCGGCGGATTCGACCCGGGCAACGGGCTGCTGGTGAGCTTCGGGATCACGCGGGCTGTCTACATCAACGGCAACCTCGTGACGCAAACCACGCTGGACTTCGGCCATATCAACAACCTGACTCCGGCGCAGGCGGCGCAACTCGACAAGCAGCTGTCGAGCCTGAATCTTGTGCAGAACGGTCCGGGCAACACCGTTGCGGCGCAACAGGGCGGTGCGAACTACGGGACCGTGATCCAGAACACGCTGGACAACCAGCACATCGTGAATCAAACCGTGATCAATGCGACCAGCAACGCGGCGGGAATGCTGAAGAACTACAACATCCAGTCGTCGGTGAGCGACGCGGTGGCACGTGCCATCATGAGCTCGCGTTGACGGATACCCAGGCTACGCGGACTCCAGCGCCATGCACAGCGCGTGCAGGTTCGGCACGATCAGTTGCGGCCGCGCGCCGTGTTCCCACGGACGCTCATCGCGAACCAGCCAGGCGGCCTGCATGCCGGCTTCGAGCGCGCCGACCACGTCCAGCACAGCGTCGTCGCCGACATGGAGCACGTCCTTCGGCAACAGCCCCACCGACGCAGCCGCGGCCCGGAAGATCGGCGCATGCGGTTTGCCGCTGCCGAATTCGCGCGCATTGAAGCCGCTGCGAAACCAGCGACTCACGCCGGTGAGATTCAGGTCGGCATTGCCATTGGAAATTGCCACCAGGGGATAGCGCTCGCTCAGCCACCGCAGCGCGGGCAGCACGTCGTCGTAGAGCGTCACGCGCTGCCGCTCGGCGAAGAAGGCATCGAAGGCCGGGTCCGCCAGAGCCGGGTCTTCGCCCGCGCGCCGCAGCGCTGCGCGGATGGACTCGCGGCGCAGCGCGCTCAGGTCGTGCGCAAGATCGGAGCGCTCCTTGGCCGTGGCTTCGCGCAATTCGCGCAATACGCCGGGCGTGATCAGCAGGCTTGCCGTCTTCGGCGCCTCGCGCACCAGCCATTGATGAAGAACGCGTTCGGCGCGCTCGATGGTCGGCCAGATCGGCCAGAGCGTGTCGTCGAGGTCGAGTGAAATCGCGGCGATGCGCTTCACGTCGAGGGTCATGGAATCAGGGGTCACGGAGGGCATGACCGAGAATATCGCATGCCTTTTCGACCTGAACCGCCTGCCGCCGACAACGCCCAGGAGCGCACCGCCGTGCTCTGGTGCAACCTGGGATCGCCCGACGAGCCGACGGCGAGCGCCGTTCGCCCGTACCTGGCCGACTTTCTGGGCGACCCGCGCGTGGTCGAGATCCCGCGCGCGCTGTGGGCGCTGATCCTGCACGGCATCATCCTGCGCACGCGGCCCGCAAAGTCGGCCGCCAAGTACGCCAGCATCTGGACACCCGAGGGCTCCCCGCTCAAGGTGTGGACGAAGAAGCAGGCGACGCTGCTGGCAGGTTGGCTCGGCGAGAAAGGCCATCGCGTAACGGTGCGCGATGCGATGCGCTACGGCAATCCATCGATCGCCTCCCGGCTCGATGAATTGAAGGCCGAAGGCGTCACGCGCGTGCTTGTGCTGCAGGCCTATCCGCAGTACTCGGCCACCACCACGGCGAGCGTGATCGACGCCGTCAATGCCTGGAGTGCCGGCGTGCGCCGCGTGCCCGAGTTTCGCTTCGTCAACGACTACCACGACGATCCGCTTTACATCGACGCCTTGGCGCACAGCGTGACGCGCCAATGGCAGCAGAGCGGACGCCCCGACCGGTTGGTGATGAGCTTCCACGGCATTCCGGAACGCAACATCAGGCTCGGCGACCCCTACCAGGCGCAGTGCCTAGCGACCGCGCGTCTGCTGGCCGACAAGCTGCAGCTGACCACAGCGCAGTACCGCATCACTTTCCAGTCGCGCTTCGGTCGCGCCAAATGGCTGGAGCCCTACACCGAACCCACACTGCGCGAACTCGGCGCGGCGGGCGTTTCCAGAGTCGACGTCATGTGCCCTGGCTTTCCAGCCGACTGCCTGGAGACGCTCGAAGAGATCGCGATGGAAGGCCGCGAGGCCTTCCTCGACGCGGGCGGCAAGGAATTTCGCTACATCCCCTGTCTCAACGACAGCAACGCGTGGATCACGGCGCTGTCGAACATCGCGGACCGTCACCTCGGCGGCTGGCCCACCCGGCGGGCCTGAATCCGCCACGACGCCATCAGTACCGACCGAGATAATCGAGCTTGCTGAGCGGCACGCCGCTGTGCCGCAGCACGTCGTACGCCGTCGTGACATGGAAGAAGAAGTTCGGCAGCGCGAACTGCAGCAGGTAGCGCTGCGCGGTGAACTTCAGTTCGGCGCCGCGCACCTTCATCGTGACCTCGCGCTCTTCGGCACCGTCGATCAGGGCACGGTCGACGGTGTTGAGATAGTCGATCGTCTTGGCGACGCGGGCCTGGAGTTCCGCGTAGGTCGTCTCGGTGTCCGGAAAGCTGGGCGCCGTGACGCCGGCGATGCGCGCCGTACCGAGCTTGGATGCATCGCTCGCACTCTGCACCTGCCCCGCGAGGGTGAACATGTCCGGCGCGAGGCGCGCATCGACGAGCTGGGCGGAATCGATGCCGGCCGACTGCGCATGCGCAAGCCCCTTGTCCAGGACGTGGGAAAGCTGGCCGAGTCCGCGGATGAACACCGGAACCGAGATGTCGTAGAGCGAGAGCGCCATGTTGTTTGACTCCGTGTTGAATGGGCGGCCCGATTGTCGGGCCGCCATCGCTCACGTGCCGGCGGCGCGGATAAAGGCCTCGATCGGCTCGAGATGAGCGGGAACGTTGAGCGCCGGCGCATGCCCGCAGCCCGGGATCTCGATGATCTGCAGACGGCCCTTGGCGCCCGGACCGCGGCGGCGCATCTCGTCCAGCGTCTCGGGCAGCACGAGATCGGACTCGACACCGCGCAGGCACAGCAAGGGCGCTTCCACCGCGTCGTAGTGCGGCCACAGCACATAGTCGTCGGGGTGCGCACTGAACTGCCGCACCATTGCCGGGTCGTAGTGCGGCATCACGCGGCCGTCGGGCAGGCGCCGCGTCGATGTCTCGGTCAGCCGCCGCCACTGCGCATCGCTGAGCCATCCATAGGGCTTGTAGACAGTGCGGAAGAAGGCTTCGAGTTCGACGACCGTGTCGAAAGCGGGCGGCTGCCCCGCATAGGAGCGAATGCGTTCGACGGCAGCCTCGGCGATCTGCGGCGCGGTGTCATTGAGCACGAGGCTGGCGATGCGGCCTTTCATCGCCGGCTCGACCAGGCCACCGGCACAGACCAGCCCGATCGCGCCGCCCATGGACGTGCCGACCCAGTGCACGCGCGTGAGCTTCAGCTCGTCGCACAGCGCGGCCGCGATGCGCGTGTAGAAGGACAACTGGTATTCCTCGTCCGGCGCCGGGCTCCACTGGCTGAGGCCACGCCCGATCGTGTCCGGGCAGATCACCCGGAAGCCGCGCTCGGAGAAATACGCCGCAAGCTCATCCATATCGCGGCTGGTCCGCGCCAGGCCGTGCCAGGCGATGACCACCGGGCCCTCGCGCGGGCCCCAATCCATCCAGTGGATCTCGCGGCCGGCGAGCTGCGTGTAGTTCGAAATGGGAGTGATCACCGCGATGCCCTCGCACGAAGACGGCCGACGATGCCGGTCGGGAAGTAATAGACCGAGAGCACGAACAGCACGCCCAGCCACAGCAGCCATCGGTCCGGCGACAGCAACGCGGCGAGCCAGCTCACACCGCTCGCGGCCTCGCTGCCGAAGCGCAGAAGATCCTGCAGGTAGCTCTGCGCCACCACGAAGATCACCGCGCCGATGACCGCGCCGTAGATCGTCCCCATGCCGCCGATCACGACGATCAGCAGCACGTCGATCATGATCTCGAAGCTCAGCGAGGTATCGGGCCCGTTGTAGCGCAGCCAGATGGCGAGCATCGCGCCTGCGAGCGTCGCGAACAGCGCCGACAACACCGAGGCCGTCGTGCGATAGACGACCACGCGATAGCCGATCGCCTCGGCGCGGAACTCGTTCTCGCGGATCGCCTGCAACACGCGGCCAAAGGGCGAGTTCACGATGCGCAGCAGCGCCAGCACCAGCACCACCGCGACCACGAACAGCATGTAGTAGCAAAGCAGGCGGCCGTCGAGCGAGACGCCCAGGAAAGGCTCCTCGGCAAACTCGAAGCTGGGCGAGATCAGCTCGGGCAGCTTGAAAGTCAGGCCATCCTCGCCGCCGGTGAAGTCCGACAGTTGCGAAGCCAGCGTCTGGAACGCGGACGCCACCGCGAGCGTGATCATCGCGAAGAAGATCGCACGCACCCGCAGCGAGAACAGCCCGATCGCAAGCGAGAGCACCAGCGAGACCACGAGCGCAGCGCCGAGGCCGAGCAGCACCGCGCCCCACCCTGCGCCGAGCCGCGTGGCCGAGATCGCGATGCCGTAGGCGCCGATGCCGAAGAACATGGTCTGCGCAAAGCTCACTATACCGGTGTAGCCCAGCAGCAGGTCGAAGCTCGCGACCAGCACGATGAACACCAGCACCTTGGCCGCGACGCTCAGCGCCTTGACGCCCGGGAAGATGAAAGGCGCGAAGGCCAGGCCGAGCACCAGCGCGGCGAGCAGAACCGCGAGCAGTCGGCTGCGCGGCATGTCGTTGGAAAGAAGACGGGAGAGCATGGTCGTCCTTCAGCGGTTCGCGACCGGGTACACGCCCTGGGGGCGCCACAGCAGCACGGCCACCATCAGGAAGATGCTGGCGAACTGCGTCAGCGTGGGCACGAGGAAGCCGATGTAGTTGGTCATCAGGCCGACCAGCAAGGCGCCGATCAGCGCGCCGGCCGTCGACCCCAGTCCACCGATGATGATCACGATGAAGATCAGCACGTTGACCTGCGCACCCATCTGCGGAATGAGGTTCTGTTGGAACAGCCCCCACATCACGCCACCCAGCCCCGCGAGTGCGCTGCCGACCACGAACACGCCGACGAACAGCCGGCCGATGCGGTAGCCGAGCGACTCGACCATCTCGCGGTCCTGAACCCCGGCGCGGATCAGCAGGCCGATCTTGGTTCGGCCCAGCGTCCATGCAAGGAGGCCGAACACGAACACGCCGATCACGACTGCCAGGATGCGGTACTTGCTGATCGCCGCATCGCCGATGAGCAGCGAGCCACGCAGCGCGTCGGGCAGCGGCAGCGGGATCTGCCCGGGGCCCCAGATCACCTTGATGAGCTCCTCGCCGATGATCATCCCGCCCATGGTGATGAGGATCTGCTTCAGATGCTGGCCGTACACGGGCCGCACGATGAAGCGCTCGAAGGCGAGGCCGACCGCACCGGCCGCCGCCATGGCCACCAGCATCGCCGGGAACACGGCCACGAGGTTGCGCCACAGCTCCTGCGAGCCGGTCCAGTCGGACATGCCGCCGAGCACGCTGCTCGCGACGAAGGCGCCGAAGGCGATGAACACGCCATGGCCGAAGTTCAGCACGTCCATCAGCCCGAACACCAGCGTGAGACCGGAGGCGATGATGAAGATGATCATGCCCATCGCAAGGCCTGCGACCGTGAGCGTGAGCCAAGTGGAGACAGAACCCGTCAAGGGCAGTGCGATCAGCGCGAGCACCGGCACCAACGCAACGGGCTTCCAGTCGAAGTCGATTTTCATAGTGCCAAACCCAGCAGCGATTGCTGCAGCTGTTCATCGGCCGAGAACGCCGCCATGCTTCCGCCGTGCACCACCCGGCCGTTGTCCATCACGGCCACCGTGTCGCCCAGGCGTTGCGCGAAGTTGATGTTCTGCTCGACCAGCAGGATCGTGACGCCGCTGTGCTTGAGCTCGCTGAAGGCGTCGATCATGTTGTTGATGATGGCCGGCGCGAGGCCCTTGCTGGGCTCGTCGATGATGAGCAGCTCGCGCGGCTCGACGATCGCTCGCGACACGGCAAGCATCTGCTTCTGCCCGCCGGAGAGCTTGCCCGCAGGGTGGTTCCAGAACTTCTCGACCGCGGGGAAGAGCTTGAAGATCCACTTCAGCCGCTTGTCGTCCATCTGGTCGGCGTTCTTCGCGGCGCGTGCGGCGAGCAGCATGTTTTCCTTCACGGTGAGGTCCGAGAAGATCCCCATGCTCTCCGGCACGTAGGCAATGCCGAGTTCGGCGATCTGCGGTGTGTGGAGCGCGGTGATGTCGTGGTCACCGAAGCGCACGCGGCCTTGCGATGCGTGCCACAGGCCCATGATGGTTCGCAGCGTGGTGGTCTTGCCTGCGCCGTTGCGGCCGAGCAGCATCGTGAGCTGGCCGCGCGGCACGACGAGGTCGACGCCGTGCAGGATGTGGTACGCGCCGATGTGCGTGTGCACGCCGCTCAGTTCCAGCAGGTTCGTGGTCATGCGGCCTCCTTCGACACGCCCAGGTAGGCCTCTTGAACCACCGGCGAGGCGATGACTTCGGCCGGTTCGCCATCGGCCACGAGTTGACCGTTGTGCAGCACGATGATGCGATCCGCGAGTTCCCGCACCACGTCCATCTTGTGTTCGACCAGCAGGATGGTCTTGCTCTTGTCCTTCTTCAGCGCGCGGATGAGATCGAGGATCACCGGCGCCTCCGCCGCGTTCATGCCGGCCGTGGGTTCGTCGAACATGAACACCTTGGGTTCGAGCGCCATCAGCAACGCGACTTCGAGCTTGCGCTGGTCGCCGTGCGGCAGGCTCGCGACCGTGGCGTGCTCCTTGGCCTTGAGCGCCACGTCGGCCAGGATCTGATCGGCGCGCTCGGTCAGCGATCGGTGGTCGCTCCAGATGCTCCAGAGGTTGAGCCCGCGCCGATGCGGCCCTTCGCGCGTCGCCTGTACGGCCAGGCGTACGTTCTCCAGCACCGACAGATGGGGAAAGAGATTCGTCAGCTGAAAGGCCCGGCCCAGCCCCGCGCGGGTGCGGGCCGAGGCCGGCAATCCGGACAACGGCTGCCCGTCGAGCCACACCGTGCCCTCGGTGGCCTTGAGCTGGCCCGAGATCAGATTGAAATAGGTGGTCTTGCCCGCGCCGTTCGGGCCGACGATCGCGGTGAGCGTGCCGGGCGCGAAAGCGCAGCTGACGGCATTCACCGCCACATGGCCGCCGAAGCGGATGGTCAGGTCTCGGGTTTCAAGCATCTTCAAACAGGCAAGGCTGCCGATCGGCAGTGGGAGTTGGCTTCAGCATGTGCCGATCACGTAGTAGTTGGGGCTGGTCTGCTTCAGGGTCGTGGTGATGAAGGTGTTCCACAGACCCATGTTCTGGTTGGAGCCCTTGGCGTAGGTATAGCCACCGCTTTGCGTGGCGCGGCCTGCCGTGGTGTGGGTGTAGTTGCTGGCGGTGTAGCAAGTCGCCCCGCCACCGCCGCTGCCGGCCAGGGTGGTGCCCGAAGCGGAGCCGGACATCGCGCTTTCCACGTTGCCGGCATCCACCGCCGTCACGCTCCAGTTGTAGGTCGTTGATGCGGCGAGCCCGGTATCGGTGTAGCTGGTGCCGGCGACGGGCGATGCATTGACCTTGCCGCTGCCGCGATAGACGTTGTAGCCCGCGGCGCCCGAGACGCCATTCCAGCCGATCACCATGCTGCTGGCGGTGGCGCCTGAAGTGCCGACGCCGGTGGGTGCAGGCAGCGCCGTTCCGCCACCGCCGCCACCCGAAGTGCTGATCACCCGGTCCACCATGCCCTTGATAGCTGCCATCTGTGGGCCGGATTTCTTGGCGTAGTTCGCGTTGTCGTAACCCCACCAGTCAAAGCAGCTGTTGGTGGCGGCCGTGCTGGTCTGCGGGTAGATCAGGATGATGTTGTTGGTGTCGGCCCAGCGGTTGTAGCCGGTGTTGCGCACGTACTTGTCGCCGATGTCGTTGAAGTTCTGCTTGCAGCCATGCAGCACCACGTGCGTCCGGCACGACGTGCTGCTGCAGCTTTGCGGGACGTAGATCCACCCCGTCGCGGCCATGCCGTGACCACTGATGAAATCGGTCTGATTGAATTCGGTGAAGGTGCCCGACAGCGTGCCGTTGTTGCGGGCATTCAGAGGGCCATACAGGTACTGCAGAATGTCCCCGGCCAGATCGAAGCCGCAATTGTTGATATAGGGCGTTGCCGTCGTTCCGCAACTGCCGCCGTAGTCGTCGGTGATCATCGCGTGACCGGACCCGAGGTTGTTCTTGTAGTAAGTGTTCGCGGCGGGAACGAAGCTCTGGTAGTAGGTCTTCAGGTCGTTCATCACGGCCTGCTTGACCGTGTTGTCCGACGTGCCCGAATAGAGATACACCTTCGAGGTCGAAAGATTCGAGACCGGGTCGATCAATCCGCTCGATGCCCAACTGTTGGTCGTGCTTACGAGCGACGACACCGGGATGCTGGTGGTGTGCGTCATGCAGCGCCCCGTCGCGTTGACGATCGATCCTTCCGCACAGTAGTAGGGGCCGCCGGCCACCACGCCCGCTCCGCGCTTGAAGGTCGCCGAATAGGCAACGTGCAGTTGCACCGCCATGAACCCACCGGCCGACAGGCCCGACACACTCACTTCCGCCGCGTTGGCCCCCAGGGCCGGCAGGGGCACCGCGGCCGTCGGCGCGTGTCCCACCAATGCGGCGAATGCCGCGACCATGCTCGTCTTCATCATCCAGTAGCGCTTCATGCTTGTCTCCTGTTGGTTTTTTAGGATGCACTGAACCGCCCCCTCACGAAGGGGATCGATGGAAAGAACCGTTGCGCGCTACGTCAAGAGCCAGGAACCCCGCGGAACCGGCTCCGCCGGGCCGCCAGGGTTGCCCCCGGAGAGGGGGTGGAGAGCGACACGAAGTGCGCGAGCCTGGGCGTTATCTCTTGTTCCGGATGGGGATGTCCATCTCTTCCGGCTTGATCTCATGGACCAGCTCGGGCACGCCCCACGCGAAAGCCGGGTCCACCTTGATCTTGAAGTGGTACATGCTCTGCATCGCCTGATGGTCTTCCTTGCGGAAGGTCATCTTGCCCTTGGGCGTGTCGAAGCTCATGCCTTCCATGGCGGAGATGAGCTTGTTGGTGTTGGTGTCGCCGCCCGTCTTCTTGAGCGCGGTCACCACCGCCATCGCGGCCGAGAAGCCGCCCGCCGTGAAGAAATCCGGCGGCGTCTTGAATTCCTTGTAGTGCATCGAGACCATGGCCTCGTTCACCGGGTTCTTCGGGATGCCGAAGTAGTAGTAGGCCGCGCCCTCCATGCCCGGCAGCGACTTATAGGCCGCCATCGCCGGCAGGATGTTGCCGCCAGTCGCGATCTCGATGTTGTAGCGCTTCAGGTCGAGGTCGACGATCTTGAACGGATTGCCCGCGCCGGCCCACACGATCCAGATGATCTTGCGGCCCGGCTGGTCCTTGAGCTTGTCGATCAGGCGTTGTGCGCCCGCGGTGAAGTCGGTGGTCGCGGGCGGGAGGTATTCCTCGTGCGCGAGCTTGGCTTTCTTGAGCGCATCCTTGAACGCCTTCACGCCGTCGCGGCCGAAAGCGTTGTCCTGCGCGAGCGTGGCCACGGTGACACCGGCCTTGTCGACGGCCACCGCGTTGGAGATGGCGTCCTGCGAGCTGTTGCGGCCGGTACGGAAGATGTACTTGTTCCACTTGTCGCCGGTGATCGAGTCGGCCACTGCGGGCTCGACCAGCAGGATCTTCTTGTATTCCTCGGCCACCGGCAGCATCGCCAGCGCGACGCCCGAAGAGGTCGGGCCGACCGCGAGCGCGGCCTTGTCGTCGGCATAGGCCGCCGCCAGCAGCGACTTGCCGAGGTCGGGCTTGCCCTGGTCGTCCTTCTCGATCACGACGATCTTCTTGCCGTTGACGGTCATGGTGCCGCCGGTTGCGTAGTCCAGCCCCATCATGAAGCCGGTTTGCGTCTGCTTGCCGTAGGCTTCGAGCGGACCGGTCTTGCTATAGATGTGGGCGATCTTGATCTCGTTGGACTGGGCCCAGGCCGGAGCGGTCAGGGCCGATGCGCCGACGATGGCGAGCCCTGCCAAGGCGACGAGGTGGCGACGTTGCATTCTTTGTCTCCTGATGATGATGGCTGAATCTTGCACAGTTCATGCCAGGTGAAGCCACCCCCAGACTCGCGCACTTCGCGTCGCTCTCCACCCCCTTTACGGGGGCAACCCCCTGCGGCCCGGCGGAGCCGGTTCCGCGGGGTTCCTGGGCCGCGTCTCGAATCGGCTGACTTCAAGACACACCAATTGCCTGACTTTCAGACAATTGCATTTTCTTCAGTCAGGGTTTTCCAGCCGTTCGTAGAGCGTTGCGCGAGAGATGCCGAGCAGCCTCGAACTCGCCAGCTTGTTGCCGCCGGTCACTGCCATCGCGGCGGCGATCGCGCGGCGCTCCAACTCGGCGACCTGCTGGGCGAGCGGCCGCACCAAGGCCGCGTTTTCGTCGGCATCGGAAGTCGCCGTGGCGGGCACCTTGCTCGGCGTCGCGATCTTTTCCTGGCCGGCCTCGCGCAGGATGCGTTCGAGTTGCGTCGCGTCGATGCGCTGCGAATCGCTGCGCATCGTCACCTGCTCCAGGACGTTCCGCAATTCGCGGATGTTGCCCCGCCAATGCTGCGCTGCGAGCAGCGCCAGCGCGTCGGGCGTGAGTTCGGGCGGGGCCTCGCCGCTGCGCAGGGCCATGTCCTCGCCGAGCACTTCGACAAGCGCCGGAATATCGGCCCGCCGCTCGCGCAATGGCGGCACGCGCACGGGCAGCACGTTGAGGCGGTAGTACAGGTCTTCGCGAAAGCGCCCTTCCCGCACCAATGCCGCGAGATCGCGCGACGTGGCAGCGATCACGCGCGCATCGAAAGGCACCAGCTTGTTGGAGCCCAGCGGCTCGATCTCGCCTTCCTGCAATGCGCGCAGCAACTTGGCCTGCAGGCCGAGTGGCATGTCACCGATTTCGTCGAGGAACAGCGTGCCACCATCGGCCAGCTTGAACTTGCCTTCGCGCGCCTTGCGGTCGGCCCCCGTGAAGGCACCCGGGGCGACACCGAAGAATTCCGCTTCGAGCAGCGTGTCCGGGACCGCGGCGATGTTCACGCTGACAAAGAGGCCGGCGGCCCGCGCGGACGCCGCATGGATCGCATGCGCGAGCAGTTCCTTGCCCGTGCCCGTTTCGCCCAGCAACAGCACTGGGCTCGACGATTGCGCCGCGCGCCGCGCATGCCGCTTGACCTCCACCGCCGCTGGGCTGCTCCCGATGAAGCTGGCAAAGGTGTATTTGGAGCGCCGCCGGCCATCGGCCGACTGCTGGTACAGCGGGTTGTTTCGCTGGCTCGCGAGTTCGCGCCGCGCATCGTCGAGGTCGCGCTGCAGGAGCGCGAACTTGCTGATGAGCGGCTGCAAGGTGGTCTCGGGGTGGTCGAACAGTACGATGCCGATCGCTCCGATCACCTCGCCCGGCACGGCGCCCGAATCGCCCTCGCGCTCCTCGCGCAGCGGTATCCGGCTCACGACGAAGGTGCCGGCCTTATTGGTCAGCAGGTCGATCAGGATCGGCTCGCCGGTCTCGAGCACACGGCGCATCTGGGTGTTGGGGATCACGTCCTCGACCCGATGCCCGAGAAACTGGTCGATCGACGAGAAGCCGAGCGCCGGCAGGAAACGGCGATAGCCCTCGTTGACCCAGACGATGCGTCCGCTCCGGTCAACCAGGAACATGCCCTGGCTGATGCTGGAGAACAAATGGAACATCGAGCGCGCGGCGAGCGCGAGGATGCCTTCGGCATCGAGCGGCAATGCGGGTGGGGCGGCAGCGGCGGGAGACATGGCGGGATCGTAGCGCGCCTGCCTTGCGCATCACCTTGCGCATCAATCTGCAGATGAAAAGCATCAATGGTCGGCTCGGTTCCTGATTAGCATCGAAGGCTTTTGGAAACGCGGCGAGCGCCGACAAGCGGCTGCCATCCGCCTTGTTATGCTGCGCGCCTTGCACGGCTCACCGGCCGCACACGGCGGTATGGCGATCGACCTGCTCGCCTGAACCACGCCTCTTTTTGCGGACCCCGATCTCATGAGGAACACCCGGCTTCCCGCGCTTTGCCTTGTCGCCTCCCTGCTGCTTGCGGCCTGCGCGGTTCCGCGCCCGCCCGAGCAGGTGACGGCGCCTCTGCCCGCGCAATGGAACACCCCCCTGCCCGCCTCCACCGCCGCGCTGCCGCACGGCGGGTCGCTGCCGACCCTGGCCGAATGGTGGCGCCAGCTGAACGACCCGCTGCTGGTCGAACTGATCTTCGCTGCGGAGGCCGCGAGCCCGACGGTGGCCAGCGCCGGTGCCCGCATCACCGAAGCGCGCGCCTCGCGCGTCGCGGCAGGTGCAGCGCTGATACCCAATCTCAACGGTACGGCGTCGGCCAGCCGCGGCAACTCCCCGAGTTCCGGCTTTTCCACGGGCGCGACGGGCGGCACGACCGACGGAATCCCCACCAGCCTGCCGATTCTCACGACCGGGCAGGCGGGCCTGCAGTCCAGCTGGGAGATCGACCTGTTCGGCGGCCTGCGCGCCAACCGGGATGCCAGCCAGGCCCGTTTCGAGGGTGCGGGCGCGCAATGGCACGAAGCCCGCGTGTCCGTCGCCGCCGAGACCGCCAACGCGTACCTGGCGGAACGCGCCTGCCGTCGCCAACTGGTGGTGTCGACCTCCGATGCCCGATCGCGCGCCGAGACCGCGCGGCTGACCGACCTGTCGGCACGGGCGGGCTTCACCGCACCGGCCGACGCCGCGCTGGCGCGCGCGAGCGCCGCTGAAGCAGCGGGGCGCCTGACGCAGCAGCGCGCGCTGTGCGCCGTGCAAAGACAGGCGTTATCCGCGCTGACCGCGATCGAAGCGCCCGTCCTCGACGCCAAGCTGGACGCTGCATCCATCGACGTCACCTTGCCCGCGGTGCAGGCCGTTCACAGCGTTCCCGCCGAAGCCCTGGCGCAGCGGCCCGACATCTTTGCAGCTCAGTTGGCCGTGGCGGCGGCCAGCGCTGATGCGGGCGCAGCGTTGGCGCAGCGCTTTCCGCGGCTGACTTTGCAGGGCTCCATCGCCACGCTCCAGGTCCGCGCCGGAGGATTCCGTGAAACGCTCGATACCTGGACCATCGGCCCCCTCGCGCTCACTGTGCCGATCTTCGACGGAGGCACGCTCGCGGCCAATTCCGAGGCCGCGAAGGCGCGCTACGACGAATCCGTCGCCGTCTACAGGGCGCGGGTGCGGCAAGCCGTGCGCGAGGTCGAGGAAGCCCTGATCAACCTGCAAAGCACCGACGAGCGCGCCAGCGACGCCGAAACCGCGGTGACGAACTACCAGGTCTCGTTCGATGCCACCCAGCAGCGTTACGGCACCGGGCTCGCAAGCCTGTTCGATCTGGAGGACGCGAGGCGCACCCTGTTCGTCTCCGAGACCGCCCGCGTCTCCCTGCAGCGTGAACGCGCCGAAGCCTGGGTGTCGCTGTACCGCGCCATGGGCGGCGGCTGGTCGCGGCCCGAATCCGTCGCCACAACGACAACCCCTGTGACTCCGTCGCCATGAAAAGAATGAAGCGTTCCACCCTCATCGTCATCGGACTGGCCGTCGTGCTGGTCCTTGCAGCCGCCGCCTTCTGGCTCACGCGCGGCAAGCAGCCCGAGAGCGCTGCCAAGCCGAAGGAAGCCGCGACGGCTCGGCCGACATTGACCGTCACCGTCGCCAAGCCGGAGACCAACGAACTCAGCGTGACGCTCGCGGCCAACGGCAACGTCGCAGCCTGGCAGGAGGCCAGCATCGGCTCCGAATCCAGCGGACTGAAGCTTGCCGAAGTGCGCGTGAACGTCGGCGATGTGGTCGAGAAGGGACAGGTGCTCGCGACCTTCTCGGGCGAAACCATTCAGGCCGATGTGGCCCAGGCGCGCGCCTCGCTGGCCGAAGCACGCGCGACAGCCGCCGACGCCACGGGCACCGCGGCGCGCGCTCGCACGCTGCAGGCCACCGGCGCGATGAGCCAGCAGCAGATCAATCAGTACCAGACCGCCGAACAGACGGCCAAGGCAAGGGTCGAGGCGGCCGAGGCCGTGCTGGCGGCACAGCAGGTGCGCGGCCGCAACACGCAGGTGTTGGCGCCCGATGACGGCGTGATTTCCTCGCGCACCGCGACGGTGGGCAGCGTCGTCAACGCCGGCACCGAACTGTTCCGGCTGATCCGCCAGGGCCGGCTCGAGTGGCGTGCGGAAATCACCTCGTCCGAGCTTGGCCGCATCGCCGTCGGCACGCCGGCCGTGGTCATCAGCGCCAGCGGCGCACAGGTCAGCGGCAAGGTGCGCAGCGTGGCGCCGACGGTGGACCCGCAGACGCGCGCCGCCCTGGTCTACGTCGACATCCCGAACGTGCTCCAGAACACGGGCATCAAGGCCGGCATGTTCGCGCGCGGCAACTTTCAGCTGGGCCGCACCAGCGCGACCACCGTGCCGCAGGCGTCGATCGTTCCGCGGGACGGCTTTAACCACCTGCTGCTTCTGCAGCCGGACAACCGCGTCTCGCAGCTCAAGGTGGAAACCGGCCGGCGCGTGGGCGACCGGGTCGAGATCACGACGCCGCTGCCGGCGGATGCGCGCGTGGTCGTGCAAGGCGCCGGCTTCCTCAACGATGGCGACCTCGTCCGCGTGGTGGAAGCCGCCGCGAAGCCGGCCATCGAAGCCGCGAAGTAAGGAGCACCGCCATGAATGTGTCGGCCTGGTCCATCCGCAACCCGATTCCGGCGGTGATGCTGTTCGTGCTGCTCACCTTCGGGGGGCTGCTGTCCTTCAACGCGATGAAGGTGCAGAACTTTCCCGACATCGACCTGCCGACCGTCACCGTGTCGGCGGCGCTGCCGGGGGCGGCGCCCTCGCAGCTCGAAACCGACGTCGCACGCAAGCTGGAGAACTCGATCGCGACCATCCAGGGCCTGAAGCACATCACGACCAAGGTGCAGGACGGCGCCGCCACGCTGATCGTCGAATTCCGCCTCGAAAAGCCGGTGCAGGAAGCGGTCGACGATGTGCGCTCGGCCGTGCAGCGCGTGCGTGCCGACCTGCCGGCCGACGTGCGCGACCCGGTGGTCACCAAGCTCGACTTCGCGGCGCAGCCGGTGCTGGCTTTCACGATCTCGTCCACGCGCATGGATGGCGAGGCGCTCTCATGGTTCGTGGACAACGACATCTCGAAGAAGCTCCTCGCGATCAGTGGCGTCGGCGCAGTCAACCGCGTCGGCGGTGTCACCCGGCAAGTGCACGTCGATCTCGATCCCGAAAAACTGCAGGCGCTCGGCGCCACCGCGGCCGACATCTCGCGGCAATTGCGCCAGGTGCAGACGGAGAGCGCCGGTGGCCGCACCGACCTGGGCGGCAGCGAGCAGCCGGTGCGCACGCTCGCCACGGTGAAGTCGGCCGACGAGCTCGCCGACATGCAGATCTACCTCTCGGATGGCCGCCGCATCCGGCTCGACCAGGTGGCCCGCATCAGCGACACCATTGCCGAGCCGCGGGCCGCCGCCTTGCTCGACGGCAAGCCGGTGGTCGGTTTCGAAGTCGCCCGCAGCCGCGGCGCGAGCGAGGTCGAAGTCGGTGCCGCGGTGCAGAAGGCGCTGGCCGAGCTGCGCGCGCAACGGCCCGACATCCAGCTCACCGAGGCCTTCAACTTCGTCGACCCGGTGCAGGAGGAATACGAAGGCTCGCTGCACCTGCTCTACGAAGGCGCCATCCTCGCGGTGATCGTGGTGTGGCTTTTCCTGCGCGACTGGCGCGCGACTTTCATCTCGGCGGTGGCGCTGCCCATGTCGGTCATCCCTGCCTTCGTCGGCATGTACCTGTTGGGATTCTCGATCAACGTGGTCTCGCTGCTCGCGCTGTCGCTGGTGGTCGGGATCCTGGTCGACGACGCGATCGTGGAGGTGGAGAACATCGTGCGGCACCTGCGCATGGGCAAGACGCCCTATCAGGCCGCGATGGAAGCGGCCGACGAAATCGGGCTGGCGGTGATCGCCACCACCTTCACCTTGATCGCCGTGTTCCTGCCGACCGCCTTCATGAGCGGCGTGGCGGGCAAGTTTTTCAAGCAGTTCGGCTGGACGGCCTCGCTCGCGGTGTTCGCCTCGCTGGTCGTGGCGCGGATGCTCACGCCGATGATGGCAGCCTACATCCTGAAGCCCATCGTCGGCGCCGAAAAGGAGCCGCGCTGGCTCAGGATCTACATGCACATGGCCGAGTGGTGCCTGAAGCACCGCTTCACGACGATGGTGCTGGCCACCCTCTTCTTCTTCGGCTCGGTGGCGATGATTCCGCTCCTCAAGACCGGGTTCATCCCGCCGGACGACAACTCGCAGACGCAGGTGTATCTCTCATTGGCACCCGGCGCGACGCTGGCCCAGACCATGGCGGCGGCGGAAGAAACGCGTCGCCGCGTGATGGCGATCAAACATGTGCGCAGCGTCTACACCACCGTGGGCGGCGGCAGCGCGGGCGGCGACCCGTTCGCGAACTTCGGTACGCCGGAAACGCGCAAGGCCACGCTCACGATCCAGCTCGACCCGCGCGGCGACCGCCCGCGTAAGCAGGTGATCGAGAACGAAATCCGCGCCGCGCTCGAATCGCTGCCCGGCGTGCGCAGCACGGTGGGCCTGGGCGGCTCCGGCGAAAAGTACATCCTGGCGCTGAGCGGCGACGATCCCGCCGCGCTCACGACTGCCGCCCGCGCGGTGGAACGCGATCTGCGCACGATCCCGGGCCTCGGCAACATCACCTCCACAGCAAGCCTGATCCGCCCCGAAATCGCGGTGCGGCCCGATTTCGCGCGCGCGGCCGACCTCGGCGTGACCAGTTCGGCCATCGCCGACACGCTGCGCGTCGCGACGCTCGGTGACTACGACCAGAACCTGCCCAAGCTCAACCTCGCTCAACGCCAGGTGCCGATCGTCGTCAAGCTGCAGGATTCGGCGCGCCAGAACCTGGCCCTTCTCGAACGCCTCTCCGTGCCAGGCGCGCGCGGCCCGGTGATGCTGGGCCAGGTGGCCGCTCTCACTGTCGAGGGCGGCCCGGCCGTGATCGACCGCTACGACCGCTCGCGCAACGTCAACTTCGAGATCGAGCTCTCCGGCGTGGGCCTGGGCGACGCCAAGGACGCCGCGATGAAGCTGCCCTCGATCCGCAGCCTGCCGCCCGGCGTGCGCGTGGCTGAGGTGGGCGACGCCGAAGTCATGACCGAGCTGTTCGCGAGCTTCGGCCTGGCGATGCTCACCGGCGTGCTCTGCATCTACATCGTGCTGGTGCTGCTATTCAAGGACTTCCTGCATCCGATCACGATCCTGTGCGCGCTGCCGCTCGCACTTGGCGGCGCCTTCGTCGGCCTGCTGATCGGCCAGAAGGCGCTGTCGATGCCTTCGCTGATCGGGCTGATCATGCTGATGGGCATCGCGACAAAGAACTCGATCCTGCTGGTGGAATACGCCATCGTGGCGCGGCGCGAACACGGCATGAGCCGCTGGGATGCGTTGCGCGATGCCTGCCACAAGCGGGCACGGCCGATCATCATGACCACGCTCGCGATGGGCGCGGGCATGGCGCCCATCGCACTCGGCCTCAGCACGGCCGATTCCAGCTTCCGTTCGCCGATGGCGATGGCGGTCATCGGCGGGCTCATCACCTCGACGGTGCTGAGCCTGCTGGTGGTGCCGGCCGTGTTCACCTATGTCGACGACGTCGAGCAGTGGATCCGCCGCACGTCTCGGCGCATTCGCGGGAAGATGGGCCACCATGAATCCGGGCCGACCCCGTCCCCCCACGCCGAGGAACAGCCCGCGCCTACGCCATGAGGTGGTTACGTCGCAAATTGTTGCAAGTTAGACTAGTCGCATCGTCGTACGACGGAGGCACACCATGATCCGAATCCACGCGCGTGTCGCGATTTCCGGCGCCCTTCTGGCCACGGCACTGGCGGCAGGCGCCCAGACCGCGGCGGACCTCGCGAAGGCCCAGCAACGCCACGACCAGCAGATCGCGAAGTGCAACGATGGCTCCCTGGCCGCGCCGGCCCGCGAGGCTTGCGTGCGCAACGCAGGCGCTGCGCTGGACCGCGCTCGGGGCGGGCCTCCCCGCAATGTCACGAAGCGATCCACGGATCGCCGGTCCACCGTCGTCACGCCGCAAGGCGCACCGGCACCTTCGGGGACCGAAACGAACCGGTCGGGTGACCGCCGCTCCACGGTCGTCACGCCGCAAGGCACGCCGGCACCCGCGGGCAGCGAAACGATCAGATCGAACGATCGCCGCTCCACGGTGGTGCAACCGGCCAACCAGCCCCAGCGCTAGCACGCGCGCCGACCGGGCTCAGGCGAAGCCCCGCTCCTCCGCCACCAGCGAAGCCAGCCGCTGCACGTCGGCAACGACGAGTGCCTTGCCGTCCTTGGCGAGCACGCCGTCGCGCCGCAATGCGTTGAGCTCGCGCGTCACCTGCTCGCGATTGGTGCTGATCTGGCTCGCCAATTCTGCGTGGGTCGGGGCGGGATCGAGCCGTGCCTGGTTGTCAACGATGCCTGCCACACGTGCGAGACGAAGCAACTCGGCATGCACACGGTTCTGCACGCCCAGCGTGCTCAGGTCGATGACGCGATCCGACAACTGCCGCACCAGAGCGGCGAGGTTGCGCATCACGCGCTCCGCGACGGTCGGCTCGTCACGCAGCAACTCCAGGAAGCCCGAGCGATCGAGGCTGGCAACGACACTGGGCTTGAGCGTCACGACGTCGGCGGATCGCGGCTTGCCGTCGATGGCGGCAATATCGCCGAAATATTCGCCCTCCTGAAGGTCGCGGAAAGTGACCTGGCGGCCTGCCGCCGAGTACGTCGTCACGCGCAACTGACCTGACACCAGGAAGAAGACATCGCTCTTGTCTTCCGACCGCAGCAGCAGCGGCGTGCCGGCCGCGACGCTCTGCCATTGGCAGCGCTGGGCGAGCCCATCCAGCCGTTGCGGCGGCAAGCCCTCGAGCAACGCGATGTGCTGCAGGGCAAGACTGGAACGCTGGAGCGCCATCGTGTCGAACTCGCATCCAAGACAGCCCGGTTGAAAAAACCTGTGCGCAAACGCACAGCGCGATTGGCCGCGTGCCGCCACAGTTGCATCCCGTGGTGACTGCAATTCCGGCGGCCACACCTCAAAGCCTCAAGGAGATTTCATCATGAATGCAAAGCTAATTCTCGGTGTCTCCGCCCTTGCGCTGGCCGGGGCCGTATCCGCTCAGACCGTGCCTGCCGAGCAATGGGTCGGCGCCCCCATTCGGATGACCAGCCAACTCAGCCGCGCTCAAGTGTCGGCTGATCTCGCCGCGAATCGCTCGGAGATGAACACCGTCGCTGCGGAATACCGCGTCGGCCCGCCCGACTCGACCATCGGCGCGCTGAGCCGCGCTGAAGTCGCCGCCGACCTGAGCCTGTGGAACAAGTCCGGCATGTCGCAGGTAGCCGGCCGCGACAGCTTCGATCCGAACAGCGCGGCCTACGCACGCCAGATGTCCGCCTACATGAGCATGCGCAACGGCCCCGAATTCGTGGCGGAGATCCAGCGCATCAAGGGCTTCGGCGCCAAGTCGACGACCGCCAAGTATCAATCGGACGCCACCGGCAACTAAGACCCGCAGGCGTTTCAAGCGTCCATTCGCGAAACACCGCGGATCCGGCTCCGCCGGTCCGCTGGTGTTGCCCCCGGCAGGGGGTAGGCGAAGCGACACGAAGTGCGCGCAGCCTGGGGGCGAGCTATTTGCTCGACATTCTCTTGGCGACGCGCGGCAGGATCATCACGGCCAGGATGACGACGACCAGCACGATCGACATCGGACGCTGGAAGAACACCGCCGCACTGCCCTCTCCGATCGACATTGCATTGCGCAGCTGCGCCTCGGCAAGCGGTCCGAGGATCATCCCGACCACGACCGGCGCGGTCGGAAAGTCGAAGCGCCGCATGACCACGCCCAGCACGCCGATCGCGTAGAGCAGCACCAGGTCGAATGCGCTTTGCCGCATGCCATAGGCACCGACCGTCGCGAAGATCAGGATGCCCGCATAGAGCTGCGGCTTGGGGATCTTGAGCAGCTTGACCCACAGCCCGACCATCGGCAGGTTCAGCACCAGCAGCATCACGTTGCCGATGTAGAGCGACGCGATCAGCGCCCACACCAGCGCGGCGGACGTCGTGAAGAGCTGCGGCCCCGGCTGGATGCCGTAGTTCTGGAACGCACCGAGCAGGATCGCGGTCGTGTTCGACGTCGGAATGCCCAGCGTGAGCAGCGGAATCAGCGCCGCGGTCACGGTCGCGTTGTTGGCCGCCTCGGGGCCTGCCACGCCTTCGATCGCGCCCTTGGTGCCGAACTCGGCCCTGGCGTCCGCGTCCTTCGCCAGCTTCTTTTCGGTCGCGTAGCTCAGGAAGGTCGGGATCTCCGTTCCGCCGGCGGGGATGCAGCCGAAAGGCGTGCCGATGGCGGTGCCGCGCAGCCATGCCGGGATGGAGCGCTTCCAGTCGCGGGCGCTCATGTGAACGCGGCTCAGCTTGTTCTGCCCCTCGACGACCTTGCCTTCGTAGAGCACTGCATAGAGCACTTCAGCCACGGCGAACAGGCCGACCGCGACCAGCACGATCTCGATGCCGTCGAGCAGCTCGGGAATGCCGCCGGTGTAGCGGCCCTGGCCGGAGATCTGGTCGAGCCCGATGCATCCTGCCGCAAGTCCGATGAACAGCGCCGTCATGCCGCGCAAAGTGCTCTTGCCGAGCACGGCGCTCACGGTCGTGAAGGCCAACAGCATCAGCAGGAAATACTCAGGCGGCCCGAGCTTGACCGCGAACTCGGCCACGAAGGGCGCGAACAGCGTGACGATCACGGTGGCGATGGTGCCGGCCACGAAGGAGCCGATCGCGGCCGTGGCGAGCGCCGCGCCTGCCCGGCCGCTCTTGGCCATCTTGTTGCCCTCCATCGCCGTCACCATGCTGGCCGTTTCCCCGGGCGTGTTCAGCAGGATGGAGGTGGTCGAGCCGCCGTACATGGCGCCGTAGTAGATGCCCGAGAAGAAGATCATCGAGGCCGTGACGTCGACTTTGCCGGTGATCGGCAACAGCATGGCGACCGCGACAGCCGGGCCGATGCCCGGCAGCACGCCGACCGCTGTGCCCAGGGCACAGCCCACCAGGCACCACAGAAGATTGACCGGCGTGATCGCGAGCGCGAAGCCGTGCATCAGTGCATTGAAGATGTCCATGTCAGAGCCACCCCGTGCCGGTCAGGCCTGGCAGGTTGATGGCCAGGAATTGCGTGAACATCCAGAAAACCGGCGCCGAGATGAGAAGGCCGGTCACGATGTCGATCAGCCAGGTGCGCGGAGAATTGACGCCCGCCTGTCCGCTGGCCCGGCGCAAGCCCTGTACCGCGAGCAGGTAGCACAGGGTGCAGCTGAAGATGAATCCGATGGTGGTGATGAGCGCGGCGTTAAGCAGCAGCCCGGCCGACACCCACACGAAGCCGGCCCAGTAGGAATGGACCGCGCCGGAAGGCTCGTCCATCTCGCGAAAACCGCCCGTACGCGATTCCCAGATGATCCAGGCGCCGCACACCGTCAGCGCGATGGCGACCAGCCAGGGAAGGAAATTGGGTCCGACGCCGCCGTAGCCGGCCTCGGACGAGATGCCGAGCGCGCCGAACGCGAGCGCCAGCCCGGTCAGCAGCACGCCGGCACCGACGAGCGTTTGCGGCCATACCGCCGGAGTCAGCGAGACCGAAGAGGGTGGAGTTGTCATTCTTTTGTCCCTGAGTCGAGATCGAAGGACCCCCTTCCGACAGCACCGCCGGGCCAGCGTTGGCGGGCCCGGCGGCACGGCCGCTGTCAGGGGGAGAGCGAGGCGACCAGGGTCAGACCATGCCGGACTTGACCATCGTCGCGCGCAGGCTCGCGAACTCGTCGTCGACGAACTTCGCGAAAGCGTCGCCCGAGAGCACCGCCGGGGTCCAGTCGTTCTTCTTCATGGCGTCGGCCCAGCTCGGGGTCTTGAGGGCCGCCAGCACCATGTCCGTCAGCGCCTTGCGCTGCTCGGCCGTGATCCCCGGCGCGCCATACACACCGCGCCAGTTGCCGATCTCGACGTCGATGCCCTGCTCCTTGAGCGTCGGCACGTTGATACCCGGCAGGCGCTGTGCGGAGGTCACCGCGATGGCCTTCATCTTGCCGGCATTGATGTATTCGGCAAACTCGCTGAAGCCGCTGCCGCCCACCGTGACGTTGCCGCCCAGGATGGCTGCCGTGGCCTCACCGCCCCCACGGAACGCAACGTAGTTGATCTTGGAAGGATCGACGCCGACCTTCTGCGCGATCATGGCCGCGGCGATGTGCTCGGTGGATCCGCGCGAGCCGCCGCCCCACTTGACGCTGCCCGGGTCCTTCTTGAGTTGCTCGACCACGTCCTTCATGGACTTGAGCGGCGAGCTGGCTGGCAACACGAACACGTTGTATTCGCTGGTGATGCGGGCGATCGGCGTGGCCTGCGAGAGACTGACCGGCGGCTTGCCGGTGATGATGCCGCCCAGCATCACGGCGCCCATGATCATCATGGCGTTCGGGTCGCCCTTGGAGCCGTTGACGAACTGGGCCAGACCCAGCGCGCCGGCCGCGCCACCCTTGTTGTCATAAGTCACCGTGTCGGCCAGCTTGCCATCGGTGAGCGCCTTGCCCAGCGCGCGGCCCGTCGTGTCCCAACCACCGCCCGGATTGGCGGGAATCATCATCTTGACGTTGGCCGCAGCCCAGGCCGAAAGCGGCAGGGCCCCCGTGGCGGCCATGGCGGCCAGTGACTTCAAAAACGTATCGCGACGCATGCATGTCTCCTTCGAATGGAAGCTGAGTAGAAGCTGAACGCCGCTATGATGCGCCGCCCCGCTGTCAGTTGGCTGTCCAGCGTACTGGGGTAAACACCGAAAATCGCGGGATGAAGTTGCTGCTTATCGAAGACGATCCGTCGATGCAAACCACCCTGCAGCGCACGCTCGGCCGCCGCCAGATCGACGTACGCGTCTGCGGCGACGGCGCCCTGGCGCTCGACCAATGGCGCGAGCTGGAACCCGATGTGGTGGCCCTGGATCTCAGCCTCCCCCATCTCGACGGCCTGCAGGTGCTGGCCCAGGCGCGCGCCGCCGGGCTGCGCACGCCGGTGCTGCTTCTGACTGCACGCGGCACAGTGGGTGACCGCATCGTGGGGCTCAATGCAGGTGCGGATGACTACCTGCCCAAGCCCTTCGATCTCGATGAACTCGAGGCCCGCATTCGGGCGCTGAACCGGCGCCACCAGAACGCGGGTCCCGACTCGCCGGCGCGGCCGCAGCAGGTCGGCGGCCTTCGCTACGAACCCGACAGCGGAGCCATTTATCACCGCGCCGACGTGCTCGAACTCACACCGCGGGAGTTGGCGCTGCTGAAGGCGCTGATGGTCAAGCCCGGTCACGCCGTATCGAAGGAACGCCTGTTCGAGCTCGTGTTTCCGAGCGAGATGGACGTCCAGTACGAAGCGGTCGAAGTGGTCGTCTACCGGCTCCGAAAGAAGCTGGCGGGCACCGGCGCCACGCTGATGACCCTGCGCGGCCTGGGCTACCTCCTGCGCGAAGAAACATGAGGCGCATCTCGTCGCTGCGCGCGAGGTTGCTGCTCGGCATCCTCGCGCCGGTCGCGGTGTTCATCGTCATCAACAGCGTGAGCCTCTATCGGCAGAGTCTCGCGGCCGCGACCACCGCCTACGATCGGACGCTGCTCGCTTCGGCGAAGACCATCGGCGAGCAGCTCGACGTGGAGGGCTACGACGAAGCGGCTTCGCTGCGCGCCATGGTGCCCTACTCCGCGCTCGAGGCCTTCGAGGCCGACAACCAGAGCCGCATGTACTACCGCGTGTCTGCGCAGGACGGCGCGATGATCTCCGGCTTTGCCGAACTGCCCTTCTGGCGAGGAAAGCTTCCGGATCGGCCGCCCTACGCCGCTCTGGTGGATTTCTACGATGCCGAATTTCGCAACAGGCCGGTTCGCGTGGCCGTTCTGCTGCAGCCGGTCGCCAGCGCGCGCGGGCGCGGCATGGCCGTCGTGCAGGTCGCGGAGACGCTTGAGTTGCGCGAGACCCTCGCACGCAAGCTGCTCATCGACACGCTGTGGCGGCAGCTCGTGCTGCTTGCCGTGATCGCCGGCGTGACGGTGCTCGTGGTGCAGCGCGCGACCCGACCGGTGCGCGAGCTCGGCGAAGCGATCGCAGCGCGCGCCGCCGACGATCTCTCACCCATCGAGTCACCCGAAGCCCCTCGCGAACTCCTGCCCTTGATCGATGCCACGACCCAGGTGATGGGCCGCCTGCGCCGGCTGCTCGACCACCAGAAGCGCTTCGTGCGAGACAGCGCGCATCAGCTGCGCACGCCGCTCGCCGTGCTCAAGGCGCAAGTGCAATCCGCGCGCCGCGGCGACGTGCCGGCCGCACAGGCCTTCGGTGAGATCAACGAGACGGTCGACCGCGCGACCGCTCTGGCGAACCAGATGCTGTCGCTCGCCAAGGTGGAGCAATTGCGCCAGCAGCCCGAATCCGTGGCGCTGGACCTCGGCGAGACGGTGCGCGGCATCGCGCTCGACCTCTCGCCGCTCGTCGCGGACAAGGCGCTGGACTTCGAGCTTTCCACCGCCCCGACGCCGGTGCAGGTACGCGCGCACCGCTGGATGCTTCAGGAACTCACTCGCAATCTCCTGCACAACGCCATCAAACACAGTCCTCGCGGCGCGACACTGGTGGTACGAGTGCAAACCGACGGTGACGCAGCGATGCTCACGGTCAGCGACGAGGGCCGCGGCATCTGCGACGAACTGCGGCAACGGCTGTTCGCCCCCTTCGCGGCCGGCGACGTCGCAAGCGGCTCCGGATTGGGCCTCGCCATCTGCCACGAGATCGTGCTTGCCCTGGGCGGAAGCATCGCTCTCGACAACAGGGAATCCGGCGGACAGGTTGTCGGGCTGGATGCCGTAGTCAGCCTGCCGCTCGCGCGCGACAATCGATGAACATGGATCGTCTTCGCATCGACAAATGGCTCTGGGCCGCGCGCTTCTTCAAGACGCGCTCGCTCGCCGCCGACGAAATCGGCAAGCACCGCGTGCAAGTCAATGGCGACACCGCCAAGGCCTCGCGCGAAGTCAAGGTGGGAGACTCGGTCACGATGCGGCTTGGCGCCATCACGCGCACCGTGCTCGTGCGTGGCATCAGCGGCCAGCGCGGCCCGGCGCCCGTGGCGCAGCAGCTCTACGAGGAAACTCCGGAGAGCCTGGCCGCGCAGGCCGCGGCGCGCGAACAGCGGCGGGTCGGCAGCGAGCCGGCCCTCAGCATCGAACAGGGGCGCCCCACGAAGCGCGACCGGCGCGACCTCGATGACGCCCGCCGAGGCGGCTGGGACAACCGCTGGAGCGCCTCGCTGGATCGCGACGACGAGTAGGCGCGGCGAAGGCGCGCCGCAATCGCGTACGCTGCGGATTTGCGCAGGAGCCCCCTCCCCATGGCCAGCTTCAAGAAATTCCTTGTCGGCAGCAAATTCCAGCTATCGAAAGTCGATCCCGCGGCTTCGCCCTTTCTGCGGGGCGACGAAACCGAACAGCGCGAAGAACTCGATGAGTTGGCGACCGAACTCGACGAGTTGCAGAACCTCCTGCATGCCGAGGGGCGGCGCAAGCTGCTGCTGGTGCTGCAGGGCCTGGACACCAGCGGCAAGGACGGCACGATCCGATGGGTGTTCTCACGCACATCGCCTCTTGGTGTCCGCGTGACGGCTTTCAAGGCACCGAGCGACGAGGAGCGTGCGCACGACTTCCTGTGGCGCTGCCACGCTGTGGTGCCACGTTCCGGCGACATCATGGTGTGGAACCGGAGCCACTACGAAGACGTGCTGGTGCCCGTCGTCGAGGGCTGGGTCGACAAGGCCGAGACGCGGCGCCGCTATGCGCAGATCAACGACTTCGAGCGGCTACTGACCGAGACAGGCACCGTCGTCGTCAAGTGCATGCTGCACATCAGCAAGGATGAGCAGCGCTCGCGCCTGCAGGCTCGTGTCGACGATCCCGGCAAGCACTGGAAGTTTTCCATGGACGACCTCGCCGTGCGCAAGAAGTGGGACGCCTATCAGCAAGCCTACGAAAACGCGCTCACGGCCACGTCGACCCCCTATGCGCCTTGGTACGTCGTGCCAGCGGACAGCAAGCGCCACCGCAACCTGATGATTGCCCAGCTGCTCGTAAAGACGCTGAAGGACATGAAGTTCAAGACACCGTCCTCGGATCCGGCCCTCAAGGGGCTGGTCGTGACATAGGCAACGCCCCATCGGCATCTGTCTCCCGCGGCATTCCCCTCCAAACGGCGTATTGCAGCCGGGATGCAGAGTCCAGGCAGGAAGGCGGCTCGGACCAGGGAGTCAGACGCAAAAAAAGCCCCGGCTGGCGGGGCTTTTTTGGGCCTTTCGATCACCGCGAGGCGATATGGAGGCCAATCCTGGCGGAACCGGAGGCAGTCACATAAGAGCCTAGAGGCTGCATATCAACTACCTTTCCCGGTCCAAAAAATATGCCGATTCCCCCGTCTGTTCCCCCACATCCGAGACGCTGCGCCCCGCCCACGAACATTCGAGCTATTACAATTCGCGCCGGCAGCATTTTTGTGTTCTTGTCGCGTGCTAGCGACGTCGCGTCAGGCGAGAAGCCGCATGAAGCGCTCCTAAAAAGTCAGCTTGATACCGGCATACCCGTGCTGACGACTCACACGATCTTCGGCCGGACGCAGGAACGGATGATGAGACCGTTTGTGGACTTGCAGTCGCGAAAGTTGGCGCGCGTCGCGGGAAATGGTCTGGCGGTTCATGCAGTTGGCCCTGCCTCACGCCGTTGGTGCCATTTCCAGGCCTTATTCAAGAAGCGGTCGAGCCGGCTTTCGTCTTCGTCGACCACGCGCACCACCTCGGGGTGGCTTGATACGAATCGCAACACATCCCAGCCGGCGGCGGGCACCGCATCGGCCGAGGGCGGATGCGGCGGCGTCAAGTAGGCGACGATGCCGGGCGTTGGAGCGCGCAGCTTGCTCTCGACGTTGTCGATCTGGGCGAAGATGGTCCGGACCTCTTTGCTGCCCCACAGCAGCACGATGCCGTCAGCCTCGTCCAGGTCGAAGCTGTCTATCCTGTCCAATGGTAGGCCGCGTGCTCGAAGCTTAGGGGGTGTACCCCACCGTGGCTCCAATTCCGCCATCAGATGGTCCCAGCGTTGGCTCATATATTCGCCCAACGTTTCCCAGAGCGAGGGCTCGCGCATGTTGCTTTCTATGTAGATTCGCATAACAGATTCCGGCGCAGCACTCGGGACCGAGCCCCCGAGAACCCGGACTAGGCCATCGATGTTCACTGTCGCCAGGCCTTGCTGCTCCACCCAGGCCGCTGCGCCGCGACTGGGCCGCCGGAGCGGTTCGGGCCGCAAGTCCAGCCAGTGCAGCGATTCAAGGGACTTGCCCTTCTTGCGCCAGGCGTCGCGCTGCAGGGCCAGGTGGCCGCCGGGACCGGCGCTGGGGACTAGCAATTCCTGATCGTCGAAGGCGAGCACCAGTTGTCCGGCTGTGTCTAATTCGGAGAAATCGCTAACCAGCGCTCCTTGGGTTAGCTGCTGGACTTCGATGCCGCTTGCACGCAGTCGCGCCACTGCGATGGCCATGGCGGCAGACAGGTCAGACGGCACGGCACCCATCAGCACGCCCCTGTTCGATGACAGTGGCGGTGGGTGCTTTTCGGCCGCGCTGCGCTCTAGCTTTGACGCCAGGTCCACGCGCAGACGGTCGAAAGGCCTGCGGAATGCAGGCGCGACCAAGCCCGGACGCGTGTAGATCTCCAGGGGCCTCGATGGATCGGACGTGTCGAAGAACGGCAGCCAGACCTGGTCGCCAGCCGAGAACAGCGTGCGCCAACGCGGGCTGTTGGCGACGCGCTGCATCGCGGTCTGCGACAGGGCGATAACGTAAAGGCGCTTCCGGAAGCCTTCGTCACCGTAAAGTGAGTGGAAGGCCTCCAGTTCCTTCAGGCACCATTCGCTTTTGGCGTAGTTGTCGTGCACCACCGCAATGAAAGCGAACGAGGACGCCAGCCGGTGCGTCAGCTCCTCGCTTATCGCGCCGCCAATCGTTCCTTCATGGCCCGCCATGTACAGGTGCGGCAAGGGCACGCTCCACGGCAGGACGGCCAGGCTGCGCAAAAGCTCGTCTCGGAACTGCGTCACCCAGTTGAACCAAGCCGTGTCGTCGGCTTGCGCGTAGCTGACGTAGGCTGTGTACTGGCACTCGAAAAGCACGGGCAGCGTGCGCCGCTTCGAAGTGGACATGGGCGGCGCGGGCGTCCGGGTCGCTGCCGTCGCTTTATCGCTCTGCCGCTCGTCGGCAGCCTCGGCCGGCGTGCCGACTCGCGCCGCGGCAGCCGGCTTGGGCGCCGCCGCCGTGACGGCTTGCAGCCATTGCCGCACCGGCGGGAGCGACACGTCGCCCACTTCCAGCGGCTCGTCGCCCAGCGCGCGCAGGAGCGCAGCGGCGTCTGCTGAGCCAGAATGCGCGGCTTCGACGCCAGCGGCATAGCGCAGCAGGCGGTGGTAGCGTACCAGCGGCGTGGACAGCGAGCCGGCCAGCGTGCCCACGCGCAGCCGGGCGCTGATCTGACCCGGCGTGCAGGCATGCCGCACGGCGGCGGCCAGCTGTTCAGCAGCCGAGTCGGGATCGCGGAAGGCGAGCGCGTTCCAGCGCTCGATCTCTAGCCAGCTGCGGTACAGCGGGTCGGTGTCGCTGCGTTCGGCCGAGTGTTGGCGCTCAAAATAGGCCAGTAGGAAGTCGGCCACGAGCATAGAACGTGGTTCGGCGCGGCCGGCCTGGCTCGGGTCCAGCTGCTGCAGCAGTTGGTGCCGGGCATGGGCGTTGAATCGGAAGTAGCCGTTGCCGATGTCGCTGCAGAAAGGCGCGCACATGACGTCGGTCTCTAGCACGCCCGGGGGCTGGCGGTCGGGCACGAAGTTGATGCGCAGCAGTTGCAGCAGGTCAGCGTGCAGCACCTGCGGCACCGACGCATGCAGCGCCAGCTGCAGCGCCGGTTCGCCGCGCCGGCGCGCGAAGCCCATCACGGCCTCGAAAGCCTGCAGCGGGGTCAGCCCCTGGTCGCCGGCGTCGGACATGTCAGGGCCCCAGCCTGCGCTGCCGCACGCGGAGCGCAAGGAACGCGGACGACCGGGTCGGCGCGATGGTGGGCTTCATGTCAGGCGTCCCGCATCCCGCGCAGGAAGTCGACCGCGCGCGTCAGGCCGTCCTCGTTGAGCTCGTGCATCACGGCCGATGGGCGCAACGGCCGAGCCGCGTCGCCCCAGCGTTCGCGCGGCATCGGATTGAGCCAAGCCAGCCGGCTGCCCTGGTTGACCACGCGGCCCACGAACTCGCGCGTGCCGGCCAGGCGCTGGCGGTCCCGCAAGCCACGCGCGGCGCCGGCGTCGCCCATCACCAGCACCGCGGCGTCGCCATGCTCGCCCAGCACGTCCTTCCAGTCGAGCGGCCGGTGCATCGCTGCGCTTTCGAACAAGCCCATGCGCGGGTCGTTTTCAAAGTACAGCAGGCGGGCCTGCTTCAAGCGGCCCTGTTGCAGCGACTCGGCCAGCGGCTCGTGCAGGCCGCGCCAAGCCACCATGCTAGCGCTGGCGTCCACGAGCACCAGCAAGCGCGCCTCGTTGCGGCGCGCCGGCAAGCGCACCGGCTCCAGCAGCCAGCCGGTACGACACTGCGCGGCCACGGTGGCTTCGATGTCCAATTCGACCGGCGGACCGCTGCGCCGCGCCACGCGGTAGCGGCGCCAGGCGATCACCAGCGTGCGCAGCGCCACCGGCGGGCGGCCCTCGAACACGTAGCTGTCGTTCACCCTGCCCTGCAAACGCACGCTGGGCAGTGCCATGCCGGAATCGCCGGCCACCGCGAACTCGGCGCGAGGGGCGCCTGCGGCAGCGCCTTGCGCCTTTGCCGCGATCTGGGCAGCCGCGTCGGCTGGTGCTTCGGGCTGCGCCGCGGCGCCGGTGGGTCCGCCGGCGCCGACGAGCCGGTCGATCTCGTCGCGCCGCGGCCGCGCGAAGCGCTTGAAGACGCCCTGCAGCCGCACCACTTCCTCGTCGCCGCGCGCCCACAGGTTGATGCACAGCACCTGCAGCGCCTCGCGACTGCCGATGCCATGGCCCAGGCGCAGCGCGCGCAGCGCGTCCTCGTAGTCGCGCACCGACAGCTCGAAGCCCGCACGCACCAAGTGAAGGTACAGGCACTGCAGCGGCAGGGCCTCGTCCACGCTGACGGCAGTCGACGACATGCGGCGCTAAGCCTTGCCCGCCTTGGCGGCCACCAGCGCTTGGTAGGCATCCAAGTCGCCCATGGTCTTGAACATGGTCTCCCAGTAGGGCGGGCTGTAGGGGTCGGCCGCCAGGTCCTCGGGCGACTGGCCGCGCCAATGCACGATGCGCACCCAGTCGATCAACTCGCTGGTGGTGGGTGGCTTCTGGGTATTTCCCACCGCAAGCTGGCGCACGCGCAGGAACGAGGCCACGGCTGCGTTTAGCACCGCGTCGACCAGCTGCGGCAGCGTGTCGTGCGTGTTGCGGCGCACGATCTCGCGCAGTTCCTCCTCGGTGCGCGGGAAGCTGACGCGCACGTACAGGCAGCGCCGCAAGAAGGGCTCGGGCAGGCGCTTTTCGCGGTTGCTCGTGATCACCACCACCGGCGGTTGGTGCCGGTCGCCCTGCACCGTGCGGCCGAAGCCGCCGGGCTGCGCCAGGCTGAGCCTTTCTTCCTCGGGCGGCAGGTCGTCGACTTGGAAGCTGAAAGTGTCCAGCACGTCGAGCAGATCGTTGGGGAAGTCAATGTCTGCCTTGTCGACTTCGTCGATGAGCACCACGCGCCGCTCGCGCTTGTGGATGACTTCGCCCAGCGGGCCTAGCGACAGGTAGGGGTAGACGTGGCGCGCCTGCTGCACGTCATGGCGCTGGGCGTCCTGCAACCGCGCGAGCGCGTTCAGCCGGTACAACAGGTCCTGTGCGCGCGAGTTGCTCTTGACTGAGATCTTCACCACCGGGCCCAGGCCCAGTTCGGCGGCGATCGAGTAGGCGAGCTGGGTCTTGCCGCATCCCGGTTCACCCTCGACCAACAGCGGCCGGCCCAGGTCAATGGCCAGGTTAACCACGTCGGCGGTGGCCGGAGGTGCAACGTAGAAGTCGGTGGCCGTGCCGGTATAACGCAGGCTCATGAGTCGTCCTCCAGAGGTTTCAGCAATTCGAAGCGAAGGCGGTCGAGCACCTGCATCGGGACCAGATCGACATCACCGCGGTCGTTGGTGACGGCGCGGCGCGCCACTTCGGCCAGGTGCCCAGGCGGTTCGTCAGCGTAGTTCATCTCGCCCAGCCAGCGCGTCACCTGGGCCTTGGTGAAGGGCCCGAGCGCCGGCAGCGCGACCAGCCGCGACGCCGTGGCGTCCGTCGCTTCGTTGTCGATCGCGCGCGTTATAGCCTCGACCTCGGGCGACAGGCCGGCGTAGCTGCTGAGCACCGCCACCAGCCGGTGCGGCAGCGGCAGTTCGGCGTGCAATGCGCTCAGGCGCTCGAAGAATGGTTGCCAGAACTGGGCATTGAAGCCCGCGGCTCCGCCGTCGAAGGAGCCCACGCCGTCCAGCATCAGGCACATCGGGCGCTCTCGCAGCCGCGCGGCGGCGCGTTCGGCCACGCTCGTCGGGCTGTGTTCGGCAGCGTCCTTCAGGCCCAGCGTCTGCGCCACCCAGGAGCACAGGGCCACTAGGTCCAGGCAGGAGTGTGGCAGCCGCCCGCCCGAGCTCGACGGCCTGAAGCCGCGCAGCGGCGCGCTGGCCAAGTGAGCCAGGAAGGTGCGCTGGCCGCCTTTGTCGTCGCCGTGCACCAGCAGCGCCAGCGCCGGGTAGGGCCCAACCTTCAGTTCGGCTAATGCCTGGCGCACGGCGTCGATCTGCGGGCCGCGCCCCAGCATGCCCAAGGCCCGTTCGTCAGGCCGCGGCGGCTCATCATCCGCCGCATCGGGCGCTGCCTCCCGTTGCGCCCGCGCCGCCGCCAGGAAGCCGCCGGCGCGCCAGTTGGTGCTGATGGCCAGTGCGTGATTGCACAGGTCCTCGGTGTCGCGGAAGAAGTTGACCTTCCGCCAGTCCATCACCCGGTCGCGAAAGCTGCGCATCAGCGCGGCATGGTCGGCCGCGTCCAGCTGGCGTTTCGCGACGATAGCCTCCGCGCGCAGCTGCAGTTCCGCATCGGCCGGACTGTTCTGCTCGGGCACCATCACCGCGATGTAGGGTGGCTCGGTGCCCTTCCAGCGTTCCAGCGCGCATTCGAATTCGAGCTGCGTGATAGAGGGCCTGCCCGGCGTCTGCGCCGAACCGTACCAGTGGCCCAGCAGCAGCAGGTACCCGTTGGCCTGCATCAGGTGGCGCCGGCACATCGATTCGACATCCTCCCAGGCTCCGCTCCAAGTACGGCAGTCGTCGCAGGCGGTGCCGAACTTCTGCAGCACCGTCGTGACGCGGGCGCGGTAGTCGTCGAAGTCGTCGATGGTCGAGCTGAGAAACACCGACCACGCACCCGGTCCTGACGGGAAGGCGGGCTGGGCGGTGGGGGGTGGCATGGCATCGTGATGAGCGGCGGGGCAAATATCAGCGCTCGTCCTGCCAGTGTCAACCACCCGCCAGGGGACTTCCCTGTTGCGGTCCTCAGGCCATCGGATAGTGAGGGGCAGGTGCCGGCCGCATCGGCGCGGATTCTGTCCGTGCCGCGCGGGGCCTCGGGCCGGTCGACCCGCGGCAGCGCTCCCACGGACGCGGGCGGACGTACTGCCGCTGAACCTGCGAGCCCAGCGCGATTTTGAAGATCGCCGTGCCCACACTCGACGGGGGCCTGGGTGCAATTGGGGGCCTAGACGAACTGTCCAAAGGCCATGATGGGGCCGAGCCGGGCCAAGTTGCCTCGATGTCGGTGCACCGAGCCGCACCTTCTCACTTCGCCAACTCCCGGACCTTTCACAGGGCGCATCCTTAGCTTGCGACTCGGGCTTCACCCGTATGCTGAATTGGTGAACCTCGACTCGGCAGGCCTACACGCTGCACCGCCCCGGGCTTGCGCGCCGCGGCCTTAGGCGCCGGTTGTGGCTCCAGCCCAGGTGCGTGAGGATTTTGTGGATCCCCAGCCGCTCCAGGATGGCAGCGTTGATCCCGAGCTCCCCGGTCTCACAGCGGGCAGTGCTTGGTCGTTGGCTTGACGAAGCCATCGAAACCTTCACCCTCTCCGAGAAGGAGCGGCGCTTCTGTCCAGCGCTGGAGAGCACGGCGGCTGAGAGCTATCTGAGCTGGGCCGACCTGCGCACGGCATGGCCTGCCTACTTCCACCTCTTGCATCGATAGCTTCACAAAGACAAACGGCACTCGAAGGCGCCGCCTGCTGCCTACAGTCAAACGCATGCCGCGATGCTGTTTTCCTGATCGTTGGCTTACCCGCAGGTATTAGCAAACGCCTTGTCATGCCAGACGCGCACACCGATCCTATATCGGGATCCGTCCCGCCAAGGCGCGAACTTCCTAGGGCCCAGGGCGCGTCGTCACACCCGTAGGTCTTGTCATGGTGTGGAGCACCAAGGCCGTTCTGAAACATCGTCGCAGGGCTTTCTGACGGACTCTCGACCAAGCTGTGGAGAAGGCAAACCCCCCTTCTCCACATCGTTGGGCTTGGATAAGTCTCCCCCCGCATCAAGCGTCCATCTGGAGTACACCCATGCTAGACACGAAAACGAGGCCGCTTCGGACTTTTGACCCGACGAGAAAATCAGAAGCTTGTTGCGCCCACGATGCACAGCAAATGCATGCGACCACCGTTATCGCCGATGAACACTCGGCGCCCGCCGAGCCCGACAACAACTTTAGACGGCGCGAAATCCGTGACGTAGAAGCCGATACAGCGCCCTTCACCAAGGTCCCATAGTCGAACGCTGCGGTCTTTCGAACACGACAGCGCCTGCCGACCCTCGGCCAGCACCGTGACGTCGGTGATCCCATCCTCATGGCCTGCGAGGGTGTACAGCAACTCGCCGCGCTCCAGGTCCCACAGCTTGAGGGTGCCGTCCACCGACCATGACAGCGCTTGCCGGCCCTCGACCAGCAGCGTGGCGCCGGTGACCTCGCCCTCTTGGCCGGCGTAGGTCTGCAGCAACTCGCCGCGCTCCAGGTCCCACAGCTTCAGGGTGCCGTCAAACGACCACGACAGGGCCTGCCGGCCCTCGGCCAACAGCGTGGCGCCGGTGACCCCACGCTCATGGCCGGCCAGGGTGTGCAGCAGTTCGCCGCGCTCCAGGTCCCACAGCCGGACGGTGCCGTCGCACGACCAAGACAGCGCCTGCCGGCCCTCGGCCAGCAGCGTGACGTCGATGATCAGATCCTCATGGCCGGCGAGTGTGTGCAGCAGCTCGCCGCGCTCCAGATCCCACAGCTTGAGGGTGCGGTCGCTCGACCACGACAGCGCCTGCCAGCCCTTGGCCAGCAGCGTAGCGCCGCTGACTTCACTCTCATGACCGGCGAAGGTGTGCAGCAGCTCGCCGCGCTCCAGGTCCCACAACTTGAGGGTGCTGTCAAACGACCACAACAGCGCCTGCCGACCCTCGGCCAGCAGCGCGGCGCCGGTGACCACGCTCTGATGGCCGGTTAGGGTGTGCAGCAGCTCACCGCGCTCCAGGTCCCACAGCTTGACGATGCCGTCGTGCACCGACCACGACAGCGCCTTCCGGCCCTCGGCCTGCAGCGTGGCGCCGTAGACCCCACGCTCATGGCCGGCGAGGACGTGCAGCAGTTCGCCGCACTCCAGGTCCCACAGCTTGAGGGTGCCGTCCCCCGACCAAGACAGCGCCTGCCGGCCTTCGGCCAGCAGCGTGGCGCCGCTGACCCCACGCTCGTGGCCGGCAAGGGCCTGCAGCAGTTCACCACGCTCCAGGTCCCACAGTTTGAAGGTGCGGTCGCCCGACCAAGACAGCGCCTGCCGGCCCTCGGCCAGCAGGGCAACGCCGTAGACCATGTCCTCGTGGCCGGCGTAGGTGTGCAGCAGTTCGCCGCGCTCCAGGTCCCACAGTTTGAGGGTGCCGTCGCTCGACCACGACAGCGCCTTCCGGCCCTCGGCCAGCAGCGTGGCGCCGCAGACCCCTCGCTCATGGCCGGCGAGGGCGTGCAGCAACTCGCCGCGCTCCAGGTCCCACAGTTTGAGGGCGCGGTCGTCCACCGACCACGACAGCGCTTTCCGGCCCTCGGCCAGCAGCTCGGCGCCGTAGACCCCACGCTCATGGCCCGCGAGGACGTGCAGCAGTTCACCGCGCTCCAGGTCCCACAGTCTGAGGGTGCCGTTGTCCACCGACCACGACAGCGCCTTCCGGCCCTCGGCCAGCAGCGTGACGTTGGTGATGCCATCCTCATGGCCGCCGAGGGTTTGCAGCAACTCCCCGCGCTTCAGGTCCCACAGCTTGAGGGTGCCGTCCCCCGACCACGACAGCGCCTGCCGGCCCTCGGCCAGCAGCGCGGCGCCGTTCACCTCATCCTCGTGGCCGGCGTAGGTCTGCAGCAACTCGCCGCGCTCCAGGTCCCACAGCTTGAGGGTGCCGTCCCCTGACCACGACAGCGCCTGCCGGCTCTCCGCCAGCAACGTGGCGCCGCTGACTTCGTCCTCGTGGCCGGCGTAGGTGTGCAGCAACTCGCCCCGCTCCAGGTCCCATAGCTTGAGGGTGCCGTCCCCCGACCACGACAGCGCTTGCCGGCCCTCGGCCAGCAGCGCGGCGCCGTTGACCTCGTCCTCATGGCCGGCGTAGGTGTGCAGCAACTCGCCACGCTCCAGGTCCCACAGCTTGAGGGTGCCGTCCTGCGCCCACGATAGCGCCTGCCGGCCCTCGGCCAGCAGCGTGGCGCCGTAGACCCAACGCCCATGGTCGGCGAGGGCGTGCAGCAACTCGCCGCGCTCCAGGTCCCACAGTTTGAGGGTGCGGTCGCTCGACCACGACAGCGCCTTCCGGCCCTCGGCCAGCAGCATGGCGCCGCTGGCCCCAATTTCATGGCCGGCGAATGTCAGGACCAGCGGTCCAGGAGGGTTCAACGCTGGAAGCAGGGGTAGCAATGGCGCGGATTGTTCTCGGGCGATGGCGATTTGGCAGAGTTCGCGCACAGCTGGCAAGTCGCTTGTTCCCAGGCGGCCATACAATTGCAAACCGACCTGATCCGGATGTGCGGCAATGATATGCGTCGACGCCTGCAAGGCGCATCTGACAAGTGTCAAGTCGGGCGTGGGCGCGGGCGTGTCATAGTCGCTCAACAGACCAAAGACGTCCGGAGGTGCTGGCGAACCGGCAGGGCCACGACTCGCGAGTAGTCGGGCTTCTATCCAGTCCACATCCAACAGCAACCGCTGAAGGTCAGCTTGGCGGTCTGCCGAGACCAAGTGACGAGCCAGATGCACTCGGACATACCCGTCGTCCGGCACCTCGTGCCAAGGCTGCCCGACGCGTTCGTAAGAGGCAAGCAGTTGTCCATGTCGTTCAGGCAGCGAGGCGGCGTCCAATCGGCCGATCAGCCACGCCCGAATGGAATCGTGCAGGCGCACGAAGCGCTCCTCCAGGCTGAAGTCCACCAAGAACGACTCGCCGAAAAGGCGCTGGCACGTTTCCTCGACCTCCAGTTCATCAAGGCCTCCGGTATGAGCCCAGAACCGCGCCAGCACTGAAAGGGGAATATGCAAGTCCTCTTCGAACACGGCGAGTTCCAGCAGCCGGCGCTGGTCGGCCTCGGCAAGCCCGAACAGACTCAATTCCAGAGTCTTGGAGACGGCGTCGTTACGCTCTACGGAATTCTGTGGATCGAAGGCCGTGACACCGCGTTTAGTCAATGCGACATCGAACGCACCGAGCGCGCGGTCGACCGGCTGGCGGCTCTCGCGAATGCGCTTGTGCAGCCAGGAATTGGCGAGTTTCAGGAGCAGGGGCCACTCGCCCAACCGTGCAGCCAGCGCTCGAAATGCAGTCTCATGTCCTGCCGGCAGGTCCTTGGAGAGCAGTTCGACGGCCTCCGTCGCACTCATCTGGTCAACCGACACCTTGGCGGCGCTAGATGGCACGACGTCGCCTCGGCGCGTGGTGATCAGGCGCGCGCAGCGCGCCCCCCCCGTGAGGAAAGGCCTCACATCAGGTGCCCGCCATACGTCGTCGACCACCAACAAGATGTCACGATCAGCAAGGAGTTCGCGAAACCGGGTCGCCGCAGCTTCCACCCCCTCAAAGCTCGGACGTTCGCCGCTCAACGTCTCGATCAGGTCGTTGAGTTTGCCCAGCAGGGCGGCAGCGGAGGGAGCTTCCCCCAAGGTCACCCACAGAATCCCGTCGTCGAAGGCGTTCTGGATGTCGTCGTCACTGCAGATAGCTCGCGCGAGCGTGGTCTTGCCAAAGCCCCCCGCCCCCCGAAAAGCGGCTGTGATCGCGACCGGTGCCTCCTTGTCAGGCGACAGGAGCAGTTTCTTCAACTGCTCGAACTCCAACCTGCGGGGCACGAAGTCCTCGGGCAGGGGTTCGGCCATGAATGGCACCCGCTGCATCTGGCATCGGGTGTTGAGGTCGTTGAAGAACTTCTCTTCCTGGTGGGCTAGGTCGTACCAATGGATGCTGCTCATCCACCGCGGCAATGAAGCAATGTCGATGCTAGCATCCGCGATCACCGGGTAGACGCACACCCCTTGCTGACGTGCATAGCGCCATTCCTTGCGCACCACCTCGGACCGCATCGCCGCCGGGGTCATCACCAGCACGATGTACTCCACGTGACCGAGCGCATCCTTAATTTGCTCCCACCAGTCCCGTCCGCCCTCGAGCCCAGCACGGTCCTGCCACACGGAAATGTTTCGGGCTAGCAACCGGTCGCGCAGGTCGATGGCGAAGGCCTCGCCGTCCTTTCGCGCATAGGACACGAATACACCCCTCCGTGCTTTGTATTCTTCTGGTGTGGCCAAGGGTTGCACCATGCAGGACTATCCTTCGCGCTTTAGGGCAGCAGCCCGACCAACGGCAATGCAAGTTCACATGCGCTGGACACGACACGCCTGCAACCCGCATGAATGATCAATCGCAACGATCCAAAATCGACGATTGGGAACAGGGCGCTGCCGAGGCCTGCGCAGTGGCCCCGGTGGTCGCCTCTTGCTGTGAATGTGTCGCGGTTGTTCAATCACTGCTTTCGGAGGAAGCACGAGCTCGCATGATGGTTTGCCGGCTCGTCTTCAGTGCTCGCGCAATTGCCGCGACCGCCTCGCCCGCGGAGAGTCGCTGGCGGACCTCAGCCAACTGCGCCGCCGACAGCGCCGATGGACGACCCAAGACTTTGCCTTCGGCCTTCGCACGCGCCAGCCCCGATTGAGTCCGTTCAATCAACAGATCTCGCTCGAATTCCGCGACCGCAGCGATGACCCCCATCGTCATCTTGCCTGCCGGGCTCGTCAGATCGACGCCGCCCAAGGCGAGGCAGTGGACCCTGACGCCGAGACCTGTCAAAGCCTCGACGGTTGCCCGGACGTCCATGGCGTTCCGGCCCAAGCGGTCCAACTTCGTGACCACGAGCACGTCTCCAGCCTCGAGCTTGTCGAGCAACTTGCCGAACCCCCGCCGCTCAGAGGCAGGCATGGACCCCGACACGGTCTCACCAATCACCCGAGACCCGGTGACCGAAAAGCCGGCTGCTGCGATCTCGGCCACCTGGTTGTCGGTGGTCTGTTCAGCCGTCGAGACGCGGCAGTAAGCGAACAATCGGGACAAGTGAAGCTCCTGTACGGAAAGGTCGTCCGGATCATGGTCTGCGTACGAAATCTCGTCAAGCTACGTTTTGGACATGTCTGCGAGCCATGTCCCAAAACAGTCGATTTTGAACAGCCACCGAAGTAGCGGCGTCCTGGCGCAGTTGCTGGCGTGCCTTTGCCGAATGCGCGAGGCGGGCGACGTCGACAGCTAATTGCGCGGCGAAAGGTCCCGCAAAGCCTGCGAGCCATACGGATGGAGTAGAGCCGACACCGCCGTCAGCGGACGATGCGGCCAGCCGAGTCGAAACAAGTCAAATCGACAAACTTGTTGTTGTCGTCGTAGCGCCCCGTATATCTTGCGCAAAGACGTGTGCGACCGTCCGACTTGAAGGGGATCGCAAGCGGTTTGCCGTCGACATCGAATGTCGATAGCTCGAGGATGTTCCCGTGCGCATCAAGAACCCTTGTAGCATGGTGGAAATGGGTGCTTGAACTGACGACAGGCTCTCCGTGGATTCCGAAATACGCACGCTCGATTGCCTGGCCGTTTGCGTCGTTGACGGTTACACGACGCGCCCAGCCTTCCTCGTCGAGAGTGGGTTCGCCGTCGGCCCCGAAAAAGGCTTCCTCGACCACACCCTTATGCTCGTCGTATTTTCTCGTGCGTTTCGAAGGTTTCCGAATTGATCGGACGACCCTCTCGTCCGCGTCGAAGTAGATCTGCTCGGACAGCGGAGCGGGCTTGCCGTCGCCGCCGAAATGGGCTTCTTCGGTCAGGTTGCCCTGCTCGTCGTACTTTTTTATCAAGCGCGCGGATTCGCGCTCCACTCGCGCGCGCTTGCCGGTCGGCCCGTAATAGATAGTCTCGCTTTTCGGGACGGTCTGCCCGTCGATGCCGACATAACGCGATTCGGAAAAGGCAGATGTGCGGGTATCCAGTCGTTCGGCATTCAGGTAAATCGACTTGATCATTGAGTTGTTGGCGTCGAAATAGTTCGACACCTTTTGCCCCTGCGGGCTTACGCTATGCGTGACCCGAGCAGCGTTTTCGTTCAAAGCTCCTAAAGCCGGTTTGCCGGCCGCGTCGAAGTAGGCGAGATCGACCCGCTCATTGTGATCGTCATAGCGCCGCCTTACCTCGGCATAAATGCCTTTCTCCAGCCACGGCAGGCCTTGGGCGTCGAAATAGCGTTCGCGCACGACATTGCGATGGCGATCGAATTCGCGCACTACCCGTGCGTACATGTCCTTTGTCGACAAGGGCAAGCCCGCCTCGCTCAGGTGAGTCTCTTCGATCACGTTGTTGTCTTCGTCGTAGGCCTTGCGCACCCCCTTCGCGAATTTCTTCCTCTCGTCCAGATAGCGAACCTCGATCTGCCGGCCGCAGGCGTCGTATCTCGACTGCGATGACGCGACGCCATCCTTCCCTGGTGTCGGCAGGCCATCGACGCCCAAGTAGTTCAGCCATTCGACATTGCCGCGAGTGTCGTACTGACGCTCGATGGTGGCATGGCCCTCTCCGATTGCCACCGGCTCGTTTTCGATGCCCAAGTACTCGGTGCGCACTTCTCGGCCGCCTTTGAATGTGCTGAGCCGTTTGTGATATCCGGCGTTGCCAAGCGCGGGTTTTCCGTCCTCGTCGTGTTCGGAAATCCCGACAACGTTGTCTTCGCTGTCGTAGGCGACCCTTTCGATGAAGCGGCCGCCCCAGCCCTTGGCAGGCTTGCCAGATTCATCGAAATACCGCCACGAAGTTTCCCGGCCCAAATCGTCGTAGCTGGCCTCCCAGCGGACAAAGGCCGCGTCAGCGACCCGCATCGGTTCGCCTTGCGAGTCCAAGCAAGTTGTCCGGATCAGCGACCCGTTTTCACCGTAGTCGAAGTGGAGGCGGTGACACCCTGTGAATGGACTACGGCCCGGCTTTCCCTTGGCGGTCCAATAGGCGACATCCACGGTATTGCGATTGCTGTCGAAGCTCGCGACCCGACGGTGCCAATTCGCTGCTTCGTTCTTTCCCACGTCTATGGGGTCCCCTGCCGCATCGAACGTTTCACTGACCTTGGAGCCGTCATTCTTGTAGGAAATGCGCAGTTCGGCATTGCCGTACATGTCGTTCATCGGGCGGCGATCTTTCCACAGAGACAGCATGCTCGTCTGGCGGCCCTTCGCGTCGAAGCTTCGTTGCAGAATGGATGCGCCATCCCGCCCCGCGGTCGGGTTGCCGATCTGGTCTAGATAGTGGATCTTCGCCACGTGGCCGGCTTCCGTGTATTCGTTTCGTAGAAAGGCCGCGCAGGACTCCGCCAGCGTTATCGGCGACCCCAGGCTCCCGATCATGTAGACATTGCGGCTATTGGGCGACTTATCGTCGACCGGAGAATAGACGATGCTTCTGACGCGTTGCCCGTGCCGGTCGAGCGCCACTTCGTAGGCGACGCGACCATCGGCGCCGTAGACATACTCCCAGCGCGCTTCACGCTTGAAGGATTCGCCCGTTTTGGCTTCGAAGCCCGTGAGCGCACCGCCGGCTTTCAGTCGGCCTGCGCCGTCGACGATCTCCATGTGCACCACTGGGCCGAAGCGTCCCTTGCGCGTGATCCTATAGCTCTCGAAGCGGCGACTGACCTGGTTTGCACTGAGCACGTCAATGCCGTCCGGCACGCCCCAAATGGTCCCAATACTGTCGAAATACCTGTGATTCTCCCATTGGTAGGCATATAGGTAACCGCCCAGACCCAGCAGCAGCGCGAAGGTCGACAGACCGAAGCCCCAAGCCCAGCGCCGGATCCGCAGCAATTGCGCGAGGCGCGCAGCTTCCTCGGCCGCAGCCCAGTCCCGTTGCGCCTTTTCGCTGGCATCGAGGAATTTCGTCGCGCGCAGGAAATCCTCGCGGCTGCCGTAGCGCTCGGCCCAGGCCGCGGTCGGGGCTACACTGCGGCGCCAGGCGCTGGCGCTGCTCAGATCGGGCCCGCGCCAAAGTTCCGCTTCACCTTTGTCCCAACGGCCCGCCCAGTCGAGAAGGCGGCGGTAGGTCTGGCCTGACCGGGCTTCTTCCTCGCCCCATTTCTTTAGCCGTTTCCAAACCCGCATCAGGCTTTCGTGCGAGATGTCGATGGGGGTCTGAGGCTTGAGCGCTTCCTCGCCCGGTGGCATAAGGAACGAACGGCTGGGTTTGCGAAACACGTTGATGACCGCGGCAATTTCGCTCTCCGATGCTCCGCTCACTTCACACAAGGCGCCCAGCGTCATCGGCCGACGCGTGCCGCGCGCATCCGTTCCCCAATCGGTCAGGGCCTTCATGATCAGCGCGCAGATCTGCTGCGGCGGCCCGGCGCCGAGTTCGGCGTAGGCCCGCTCGGCGTGCAGATCTAGGGCGCAGTCCATAGTGCCGGCCAACCGGTAGTGCTTCAGCGCCAACGGCTGGCCAGGCGAGCCCTCCCGCTTCCAGAACGCCCACGTCCGGTTGAGTGCGTGCTGCAGGATCGAAAGCTGATCTGGGTTCTCGCCCACGTCGTTGACGAGTCGGGTTACCAGAGCCGCGTCGATGGACGCACCGCCGACTGCGGCCGGTCCGACGATCGCCATGCGGCGCTCGTCGCGGCTCATCCTGGGCACTAGGTACTGGCTTTCGTTGATTGCCTCGGGCAGGCCCATCCATTGCGCGCAGTCGCCCAAAAAATCGGACCGGATGGTCAGCACCACGCAGATCGGGAGGCTGGGATGATCACGCACCTCAAGCAGCAGGTTGACAAAGGCCTTGGCCTCTTCGTTGATCTCGGGTCCGAGCCCGCGGGCCGCGGGGTCGGAGGCGTGGTATCGGATCAATTCCTCGAACTGGTCGACCACCACCAGAAGATTCACGTCCGGCCCCATCCGTGCCTGCTCGAAACTCTTCACCAAGCCCAACTTGCTGGTACGCAATTCACTTTCGATGATTGAGGCTAGGCCAAACGATTGCGTCTTGAAGTTGCTGTATAGAACACCCTCGCTCGCTAGCGCTTCGGCCAGGGCGCGGATGGGCTGCGCACCAGGCCGGAATTGCGCCACCCGCCAGGCAGTACCGGCCTTTGACATCCAGCCGCGGTGTAATGCCGGCCGCAGACCGCAATTGACGAGAGAGGACTTGCCCGATCCGGACGTGCCGACCACCACCAGAAAATGCGTCGCCGCCAACTTGTTAACCATCGCGTCAACTTGAGTCTCGCGGCCGAAAAATAGATGCTCTTCGTCTTCCCGAAAAGGCCGTAGCCCCGGGAACGGATTCCGGCCGTGGCTGATATCGTCGGCGTTCAACGCGGCTCCCCACCATATTGAATAAGGGGCAGAAGCTGGGCAAAGGCCACATCGGAAAGCCCGCTGCGGACATCGACCACATCGCTGCCGGCCATCTCGACGACCATATCCTTGTCGGTACTGTTTGGGCCGGAGACCAAAGTCACTTCGGCGATTGACGGCCGCCCGGCCTGTTGATCGCCCAGGCCGCGCAGTTTCATCAATTCGGTCCGCCTGTAGTACATCCAGGTCGGATCACCGGCGCCGTAGAAGAGAATCACGGCATCGGCGCGCAGGCACAACGACTCATTGAGTTCGCGCAACCGGCCCGAGTCCTGTCCTTCGAAGATCGGCCAGGTGACGTCCATCCCGTTCGATTTGATGAATTTCATCAACGGCAGCACATCTTGGGTGTCCTTTTGATCGTGCAAGATGTGCACGCGCCGGCGCTCGGGTTTGGGCAAGCCTGCGGTCTGTGCCGGCGGATTGGGGGTGGGCGTAGGTAGCGCGGACAAGCGAGCGTGAATGGCCTCAATCAGTGATTGAACGTCGCCCGTCAACAGATCGGCGCCGAATTGCATATCCGATTGGGTCAACAGAGATTCGATGAAGGCCTGTTGTGCCGCGTTCGACGACGCGGTGTTCTCCGGCAGCGAGATAATCCGCGGCAAGCCCCGCGACCGACTGTGCCTTGAAGCAATCTCGTTTTGCAGCACGATGGTAGATTTTTGGCCATCGCCGTCGGGCACCGGGCCGTAACTGCTGCCGATGAGATGGATCGACAGCCGGCACTCGGCGAGCAAGCAATCCGCCTCGGCTATGAAGCCCGTTTCATCGTCCGGCATGTCGTCATCGGGCAGCACCGTCAGGCCGTGGCTACGGAGGTCGGACAGCACACTTTCACGATCGGCCTTGCGGCTGGCGCAGCACTGGGCCAAGTAGATGGGCCGACCGATCGCCGCCACCGGCGCATTGCAAAGCGCCACGACATCGCCGAACTGCCGCAGCAGGTCGGCGATGTCGCCGGCCAGCCGACGGACCCGCAGCAGGAAGACCTGCTCGTACGTCTTGCCATAGGCCAGGTCGAGTTCGATGGCGGCCTCGCCGTCAGACCGAAGAAAGAATTCGTAGCCGGTGGCGCAGCCGACCTCGGGTGGGAGCACCCGGTCGCTTTCGACCCTGGCGATCGGTGACTTCATAACTTTGAAGACTCGGCCCTTGTTCTTCACGAACAGGCCGCCCGTGGCTTTGGCGAGCTGGCAGAACAACCGAATCTCCTTGGTGCACCAGCCTGAAGCCAGGTACCGCGGCGTCAACACCGAAACCAAGGTCGCGGCGTTGGGCAGCTTGCAGGCAATCTCGGCCGAATAGTCGTCATTGCCCTGCAGGCTTTTGTCGAACCAGACCTTCGTCTTCTTGCCCAGTTGCTGATCTAGCATGATCTGCAGCACGTTGTCGAAAACGGTGACCCATCCTTCCTGTTCGCGCGTGAACGGTTGGTTGTCGATGTGTGCGTAGCTGATGAAGACGTCGTACTCGAATTGCATCTGGCAGCTTCCCCGGGTGGGCGCCATCTGCTCCTGCGGCCGGGCGAGCACCAGCGTATTGGGTCCGTAAACTTTGCACTACGTGCTCGGCGAGCACAAGGGGCGCACCTCATCAGAATGATGGTTGTGCCGGCTCGCCAATGGCTCGCGGCGGATCGCGTCGTGCCATTCGAGGATCGGCATGCGGCCCGAAGTTCCTCCGATCTTCAAGCGGCGCATAGCACGACTCCATGACACACCCCTCAGGCCGCGGCGGGCTTAAGCAACGCACCGGCCAAAATCTCACCATGTTCGAAACAGCGCAACGCACGAAGGATCTGCTCGACCGTGCCGAGCGTCGCAGCGCCGTTCCGCACCCCCTTTTGTGCACCGCCGATCCCACAATGACCCGGGCACCCTGGGAAGCCGCTAAACGACTCGAAAAGCTGCACCCCAGGTGCAACTTGAAAGGATATGTAGGAGGCGTTGTAAGTCATGTACGGTTCCTTTCGCCACGACCTGACCCCGATGACCCTTGGACGCCCGCATGGGCGGGCCCTGCGGACAAGATGATGTGGATCGGGGCCCTATGGGAGGACAAAGGCAATGAGTTCTGCGTTATGCACCCTGAACTTCGCGCAGCCATGAAGGACGCTGGCGTCGTCTAGCAAAGTTCCAGGCCTAAGAAGGACAAACAAAGACAAACGGCACCGGGAGGTGCCGTTTGCTGCCTGCAGATGAGAACGCATGTGCGGTGCTGTTCGTCTGGTCATTGGCACGCCCGCGAGGGCTGGTGCAAACGCCCGGTCACGCCGAGCGCGCAGAACGATGATAGGAGCCGAGGACGGACTTAGCCTGACGACGCCAATGTATCGGCGTGCCCCGCACCCTTGCCAAGGTTGCACGCCTCACATGCAGTTCTGAGGTTTTCAACCGCGCTCCGCCCGCCTTTGGACCACGGCACGACGTGATCGACGTGCAACTTCACGTCTGGCGCACCCCTGCCGCAATAGCGGCAGGCGAAGCCGTCACGTCGCAGCACCTGGAAACGCATGGAGTGGGGAATGCTCCGCGAGCCGCGCCCTTCGCTTGCTCGCGGCGGCGCCGATGAGCCCGAAGATACAGAAGATTCATCTGCAGTCAGCCAGGCGCGACGCAACTCCTCCGATTTGAGGACGATCCAGCTTTCGCCACGGCTGCGCGGTGACGTAACAAGGGGCTCGTCCAGCCACTGCTCGCTTTCCAGATGGATTACGACTGCATCAAATCGTGGGGCTAAAGACTCGAAGTAGGCAGCGCTGCGAGCCAGGAGAGCGCCCTCGGTTGCGGCACGAAGGTGATTCGGCGTGCAGTTCTCGATCTGCCGATATCCGTTCACGACTGATCTTGCGACGATGGGACCGCCGCTCCATTTCATCCACACGGTGTCGCCAATCGCCAATTGCCCCCATGGAACTGGATGGCGCGTCTGATGCGCCTGCGTAAAGGTTTTAACCTCGGGGCGCTCCCTTGTCCCGCTCACAAACTCGGGGCGGCCTGGTCAGTCATGGCGCTCCTACGCACTCCCGAACGCAAGGGCACACATCGTCGCTACCGCCCTGTCCCTGCTGACCGACCAACCGCCGACGAAAACAGGGCAGACGAACCCTTGCAATCCCCAAGGTCGCCGCTGAAATCAGGCCACCCGGCCGCGTCTTGAACATTTGTGCTCGAAGTCACTGGCGAAGTCGTGGAGCAGCCCCTCAGACTTTTTTGTGGGCCCGTTTGTGGGGTCGAAAAGCAAAACGGGCCGCCAGGGCCCGTGGTTGCTGCATTCTTGGCGGAACCGGAGGGATTCGAACCCTCGATGAGGCTCTACACCCCATACTCCCTTAGCAGGGGAGCACCTTCGGCCACTCGGTCACAGTTCCTGAGCCGTCGATTATGCCATCCTTCAGGCGGCTGGTTGATCCAAATCGAAAGCTTTGTGTAGCGCGCGCACGGCGAGTTCCATGTACTTCTCGTCGATCACCACCGATGTCTTGATCTCGCTGGTGGAGATCATCTGGATGTTGATGCCCTCCTCGCTCAGTACGCGGAACATCTTGCTCGCGACGCCGACGTGGCTGCGCATGCCAATGCCGACGATGCTGACCTTGCAGATTTTGGTGTCGCCCACGATGTCGGCCTCGCCCAGCGTCGGCAGCACCTTGGCCTTGAGCAGGTCGACCGCCTTCGCGTAGTCGTTGCGGTGGACGGTGAAGCTGAAGTCGGTGCGTCCGTCCTTGCTCAGGTTCTGGATGATCACATCGACTTCGATGTTCGCGTCGGCGATGGCGCCGAGGATGTGATACGCGATGCCCGGCTTGTCAGGCACGCCAAGCACGGAAATTTTGGCTTCGTCGCGATTGAACGCAATGCCGGATACGACGGCTTGTTCCATGTTTTCGTCTTCCTCGAAAGTGATCAGCGTGCCAGACTTGGCTTCTTCGTTGATGTCGATGTCCCAGGGCGTGAAGCTCGAGAGCACGCGCAGGGGCACCTTGTACTTGCCGGCGAATTCGACCGAGCGAATCTGCAGCACCTTGGAGCCCAGGCTCGCCATCTCGAGCATTTCCTCGAAGCTCACCGTGGTCAGGCGGCGCGCATCGGGCTCGACGCGCGGGTCGGTGGTGTAGACGCCATCGACGTCGGTATAGATCAGGCACTCATGAGCCTTCATCGCCGCCGCGATGGCGACCGCGGAGGTATCGCTGCCGCCACGACCCAGCGTCGTGATGTTGCCACCCTCGTCCACACCCTGGAAGCCGGTGATGACCACCACCTTGCCGGCATCGAGATCGGCGCGGACGCGCTCGTCGTCAATGCTCTCGATGCGTGCCTTGGTGAAGGCGCTGTCGGTCTTCACCTGCACTTGCCAGCCGGCGTAGCTGACGGACGGGAGACCCTCGGTCTGCAGCGCGATGGCCAGCAGCGCGGACGACGCCTGTTCGCCGGTGGAGGCCAGCATGTCGAGTTCGCGGTTGTGGTCGTCGCCGGGTTTGCCGGAAGCGAGTTCCTTGGCCAAGCCAAGCAGGCGATTGGTCTCGCCGCTCATGGCGCTCGGAACCACGATCATCTGATGGCCGGCGCGAGCCCACTTGGCCACGCGCTTGGCGACATTCCTGATGCGCTCGGTCGAGCCCATCGACGTGCCGCCGTATTTATGAACGATCAATGCCATGGGTGAAGTCAAAGAGAAGGGTTCGGGCGCCGCAATGCCGACGTCCGTGCGCCCGTCGAAACCGACTTCGGCGCAAAGTCCGAGGGCTACGACAAGGGCGGGGCATTGTACCAACGCAGTGTGTCGCCTTCCCGTTCGACCCTGCCGGCAGCAATCTTGAGGCTGATGCGATGGCCACGCGTGGCGCATGCGGCGATCTGGTCGAGGAGTTGCTCGAGCTGCGCCTCGCTCGGGACCGAGCCGTGGTCGCGCTTGAGCCAATGGCGCAATGCGTTGGCAAGACGCTCTCGCGGCAAGGCGCGCAGCACGGCCAATCGAGGGGGCGAGCCTGCCTCCGAAATGTCCCTGGAGCCGACGTCGGCCAGCAAGGCCGATGCCTTCGCGGCGTTGCGTGCCGAGCGCGCGAATGTCTCGCGGAATTGAGGCAATGCAGCGGCCAGCGCCGGCAGCACCTGCTGGCGAATACGGTTGCGCGTATAGCGCAGGTCGCCATTGCTCGGATCGTCCATGTGGGGCGTGCCGCTGCCTGAAATCCAGTCACGCAGCACGCTGGCATGGACGTCGAGCAGCGGCCGGTGGAAGTGCACGCCGTGTCGCAGCATCTGCCGCGGCATGCCGGCCAGACCGTCGGGTCCGGCGCCGCGGCTGAGGGCAATCAGCATCGTCTCGACCTGGTCATCAGCATGCTGCGCCAGCGCGACGTGCTTCAGGCCCTGCGTCTGGGCGAGACCGGCGAGCGTCAGGTAGCGCGCGCGGCGCGCCGCGTCCTCGGGGCTCTCCCCAGGTGCATGACGGGCATCGACACGCCCCACATGCAGGGGAACAGTCAGGAGCGCGCAGGTGGCCCTGCAAAGCGCCTCGAAATCATCGGCAGCGCGCTGGAGGCCGTGATGCACGTGCAGCGCATGCACCTGCCCCGGCCAAAGCCGTGCGGCCGCGTGCAACAGTGCCGTGGAGTCGGCGCCGCCACTGTAGGCCACACCCAGCGGCAACGGTGCCGCCCAGGATGCCAGTGCGTGGGCGGCAGGATTTTCCATCGGAGACGGCGCGAGGCAGGCACGGCCCGCCCGGCCTTACTTGCCGCTGTCGGCCTTGGTGTCGGCGAAGCGGCCGTAGCTTTGCAGACGCTCGTAGCGGCGATTGAGCAATTCCTTGACCGACAGATCGCTCACCTGACGGAAGGCATCGTTCAATGCACGCTTGAGGAAAGCGGCCATTTGCCGGTGATCGCGGTGCGACCCGCCGACCGGCTCATTGACGATCTTGTCGACCAGGCCCAGCGCCTTGAGACGGTGCGCGGTGATGCCGAGCGCATCGGCAGCTTCCTGCGCCTTGTCGCTGGTCTTCCAGAGAATGGAGGCACAGCCTTCGGGGCTGATGACGGAATAGACCGAGTACTGCAGCATCAGCACCTGATCGCCCACCGAGATTGCCAGCGCGCCGCCGGAGCCGCCTTCGCCGATGATGGTCACGATGATCGGCACCTCGAGCTGCGCCATCTCGAAGATGTTGCGGCCGATGGCTTCGGACTGGCCGCGCTCCTCGGCGTCGATGCCCGGGTAGGCGCCGGGCGTATCGACAAAGGTGAAAACCGGCAGCTTGAACTTCTCGGCGGTCTTCATCAGCCGGAGCGCCTTGCGATAACCCTCCGGTTTGCTCATGCCGAAGTTGCGCGCCGTGCGCTCCTTGGTGTCGCGGCCCTTCTGGTGACCGAGCACCATGCAAGGCGTACCGTTGAAGCGCGCCAGGCCGCCCACGATCGAAAGGTCGTCCGCAAAATGACGGTCGCCGTGGAGTTCCACGAAGTCCGTGAAGATCTCGTTCACATAGTCGAGCGTGTAGGGGCGCTCGGGATGCCGGGCGATCTTGGTGATCTGCCAGGGCGTCAGGTCGCTGTAGATGTCCTTGGTGAGCTGAAGGCTTTTCTTGCCCAGTTGATCGATTTCCTCCGAGATGTCGACCGCGGATTCGGTCTGTACATAGCGCAGCTCTTCGATCTTGCTTTCGAGTTCAGCGACGGGCTGCTCGAAGTCGAGGAAGGTTCGTTTCGCCAACGTCTTCTCCTGTTATTCAGTATGCGACCGGTAGCGGGTCGAGCGATCTCCAAATATACCAAGTCGCAACGCTACAGTAAGGGGCCCAGGCAACAGCCACCTCGCGCGCATCGCTGCGGCTGACGGGGTCGCCCGAGAAGTAGTTCTGGCTGATGCCGTTGATCAGCCCGAGGTCATCCAGAGGCAGCACATTGGGCCGCATCAGGTGGAAGATCAGGAACATTTCGGCGGTCCAGCGGCCGATGCCGCGGATCGCGACCAGCTCCGCGATGATCATCTCGTCGGACATGTTTTCCCACGCATTGACGTGCACGGCGCCCGAATCGAAATGGAGGGCCAGGTCGACGAGATACTCCACCTTGCGAACCGACAGGCCCGCCGCACGCATGTCGTCGACCTTGAGCTTCAACACGCTGGCCGGCGTCATCTTGCGGGGCAGCTTGGCGAAGCGATCCCAGACGGACTGGGCGGCCTTCACCGAGACCTGTTGCCCCACGATGCTGCGCGCCAGTGTGGTGAAGGCATCGCCGCGAGACTCGAGGCAGGCGTCGCCGAAGCGCGGGATCAAACGCTTCATGACGCGATCCTTCTTGGCCAGGTGCTTGCAGGCTTCTTCCCAGTAGTCCGGCGTGAAGACCTGGACGATCGGTTCCTTGGCCACGACTGTCGTTCTCGCCGCGTTCACTGGGCCGACGTCCAGGTCGTGCCGGTGGGCGAGTCCTTGAGCACGATGCCCTGCGCGAGCAGGTCATTGCGGATACGGTCGGCTTCGGCGAAGTTCTTTGCTGCCTTGGCATCTGCGCGCTGCTGGATCAGGGCCTGGATGGACGCCTCGTCCAGCGTCGTTCCCGCCTGCAGGAAACCCTCCGGGTCGCCCTGGAGAATGCCGAGACAGGCGCCCAACGCCTTCAGCAAGCCGGCCGACTCGGCCGACTTGGTGCGATTGACCTCGCCGGCGAGGTCGAACAGCACCGCCACGGCTTCGGGCGTGCCGAAATCCTCGTCCATCACGTCCTTGAAGCGGGCCGCGTAGGCGTTGCTCCAGTCGATCGTCACTGGCGCCGGCGCCACCAGATGCAGCGCGGTGTACAGGCGCTTCAACGAATTGCGCGCGTCGTCGAGGTGCACGTCGCTGTAGTTGAGCGGGCTGCGGTAGTGGGCCCGCACGACGAAGAAGCGGACGGTCTCGGCGTCGTACTTCTTCAGCACATCGCGAATGAGGAAGAAGTTGCCCAGGCTCTTGGACATCTTCTCGTCGTCGATGTTGATGAAGCCGTTGTGCATCCACGTGCGCGCCAGCGGCTTGCCGTTGGCGCCTTCGCTTTGCGCGATCTCGTTCTCGTGATGCGGGAACTGCAGATCCGCTCCGCCGCCGTGGATGTCGAGGGTTTCGCCCAGGAGCTTGCACGCCATGGCCGAGCATTCGATGTGCCAGCCGGGACGGCCCGGACCGAATTCGCTGGGCCACTTCACCTCTTCGGGCTCGGCGGGCTTGGTGCTCTTCCAGAGCACCGGGTCGAGCGGATCGTCCTTACCGTCCAGCACGGCGACGCGCTCGCCGGCGTGAAGTTCATCGAGCGTCTTGCCGCTGAGCTTGCCGTATCCGGGAAACTTGCGGACCGCATAGTTCACGTCGCCGTTCGGCGAGCGATAGGCAAGGCCCTTCTGTTCCAGCGTGGCGATCATCGACAGCATCTGCGGAATGAACTCCGTCGCACGAGGCTCGTGCGTAGGCCGTTCGATGCCCAGCGCGTCGGCATCCTCGTGCAATGCAACGATCATGCGATCGGTGAGCGTACGAATGCTTTCGCCGTTCTCGACGGCGCGGCGGATGATCTTGTCGTCGATGTCGGTGATGTTGCGGACGTAGTCGACCTCAAGGCCCGATGTCTTGAGCCAGCGCTGCACCACGTCGAAAGCGATCATCGAACGCGCGTGGCCGAGATGACAGTAGTCGTACACCGTCATGCCGCACACATACATGCGCACCCTGCCTGGTTGCAGAGGAGAAAATTCCTCCAGTTCACGCGAGAGCGTGTTGTAGATGCGAAGACTCATGAGGCTCGGAAAACGTCGGTTCGCGCTCGTGCAAGAACGGGCGAAGGACAGTATTTTTTCAGGGGTGGAAGTGGTGTGGCAACGAGGAACTGGACGTGGACCCTCGGCTACAATCCTGCCCATTGTAAACGGCCACCGACGGATATTTTCCGCGTGTTTACGAAGGCCCGCATCCCTCTTTCTCTCGAGGCTTCATGAAGCACGCCGCTTTCTCGTTCTCATCCGTCCTCCGAATTTTCCCGGCCCTGCTGCTGGCGCTGACGGTCGGCATGGCGCATGCAGACGACTATTCCGACGTCAATGCGCTCCTGCGCCAGGGCAAGGCGGACGAGGCGCTGGCCAAGGCCGATGCCTACATTTCCGGCAAGCCGCGCGACCCCCAGATGCGCTTCCTGCGCGGTGTCATCCTGACCGAACAAGGCAAGCAGGGCGAGGCCACCGCGGCCTTCACGCAGCTCACCCAGGAATTCCCCGAGTTGCCCGAGCCCTACAACAACCTCGCCGCGCTCTATGCGGCACAAAGCCAGTTCGACAAGGCCCGCGCCGCGCTCGAAATGGCGATCAAGCTCAGCCCCGACTACGCCACAGCACACGAGAACCTCGGCGACGTCTACGTGCGCCTCGCAGCGCAGTCCTATGGCCGTGCGCAGCAACTCGAATCGGGCAACGCGACCGTGCCCCCGAAGCTCGCGCTGATCCGCCAGATGTTCAGCACACCCACGGCCAGCTCGCTGCCTGCGGCGGCGCCGGCCGCCCGCAAACCCGTGCGCCAGTAAGGCACGTGCAGACCGCGCCGCGGCGCAACTCCTTGTCGAAAGCGATCCTCCCGTGACACTTCAAGCCCTTTCGCGCCGCACGGCGCTGGTCCTGGCCACGACGCTGGCCATCGCAGGAACCGCCAGCTGGGCGCAGAACGCGCCGCGCGTGAAACTCGCCACCTCGGCCGGGGACATCGTGATCGAACTCGCGCCGGAAAAAGCGCCGAAGTCGGTCGACAACTTCCTGCAGTACGTCAAGGACAAGCACTACGACGGCACGGTGTTCCACCGCGTCATCGACGGCTTCATGATCCAGGGCGGCGGCTTCACACCCGACATGAAGCAGAAGCCGACGCGTGCGCCCGTGCCTCTGGAAGCCGGGAACGGGCTCAAGAACGACAAGTACACGGTCGCGATGGCGCGCACGTCCGACCCCAACTCCGCCACGTCGCAGTTCTTCATCAACGTCGTCGACAACGCCCGCCTCAACGCGCCCAATCCGGACGGCTACGGCTACACCGTGTTCGGCAAGGTCGTCTCCGGCACCGAGGTCGTCGACAAAATCCGCGCTGCGCGCACGGGCAACAAGGGCGGCATGTCGGACGTGCCCCTCGAAACCATCACCATCCAATCCGCCACCCTGGCGAAGTAATCCGAAGGAGCCCCTATGAGCAATCCCCAAGTCGAACTGCATATCAAGGACCAGGGCGTGATCACGCTCGAACTCGATCAGGAGAAGGCGCCGAAGTCCGTTGCGAACTTTCTCGAGTACGTGACCAAGGGCCACTACGACAACACGGTGTTCCACCGCGTCATCCCCGGCTTCATGGTGCAAGGCGGCGGCTTTGAACCTGGCATGTCGCAAAAGCCGACCGGCGCAGAGATCCAGAACGAAGCCAACAACGGCCTCAAGAACGACAACTACACAGTCGCGATGGCTCGCACCAGCGCGCCCCACTCGGCCACAGCGCAGTTCTTCATCAACGTGGCCGACAATGGCTTCCTGAACCATACCGCCCCCTCGGCACAGGGCTGGGGCTATGCCGTGTTCGGCAAGGTCGTCGAGGGCAAGGAAGTGGTCGACAAGATCAAGGCTGTGAAGACCGGCCGCAAGGGCTTCCATGACGACGTGCCGCTCGAAGACGTCGTGATCGAGAAGGCCGTCGTCAAGAGCTGAGTCCGCGCATCGTGGTGTTCGCCGAGATCGTCGCACCTGCAGGCTGGCGCACGGTCGATCTCTTCTCCGACCTCCATCTGCAGGCCTCGGACGCGGCGACCTTCGGCGCCTGGCAGGGTTATCTCGAGACCACGCCGGCCGATGCGATCTTCATCCTCGGCGATCTGTTCGAGGTCTGGATCGGCGACGACGCAGCCGCCCTGCCCGGCTTCGAGGCGCAATGTGCCGAGGTGCTTCGTACGGCGACCGCGCGCCGTCCGATCTACTTCATGCACGGCAACCGCGACTTCCTGGTCGGCGACGCATTCGCGGCCCAGTGCGGGCTGACGCTGCTCGACGATCCCACCGTGCTGGCACTACACGACAAGCGCTGGCTGTTGAGCCATGGCGACGCCCTCTGCCTCGAAGACACGGAGTACCTTCGATTCCGGGCCCAGGTGCGGACGCCGGCGTGGAAGGAAGCCGTGCTCGCCCGACCGATGGAAGAGCGCCGCGCGCTGGCGCGCTCGGTGCGCGCGCAGAGCGAAGACCGCAAGCAAAGCCCCGGCATGGTCTGGGCCGACGTCGACGCGGACGCCGCACGCGATTGGCTGCGCCAGGCCAAGGCCACCACGCTGATTCACGGCCACACCCACAAACCGGCCACGCACTCGCTGGGCGACGGCCTCGAACGCATCGTGCTGAGCGACTGGGACGTCACCGCGCACCCGGCGCGGGCACAGTTGCTGTGCATCTCCAGCGCCGGCGCCAAACGCGTCGACCTGCGCTGATGTTCTCCTGGCTGCGCAGCCTGCGCGCGCCGCCCCGAATCCCCGATGCTGCCTGGCGGGCGACGCTCGCACGCTACCGCTTTCTCGGCGAACGACCGGTGGCCGACGTGGAGCGCCTGCGGCAGCTCGCCGCGGAGTTCCTGCGAGACAAGCGCTTTCACGGTGCGCACGGCTTCGTCATCACCGACGAAGTTGCACTTGCCGTGGCGGCGCAGGCCGTGCTGCCCGTGCTGCACCTGAAAGGTGGACTCAACTGGTATGACGATTTCGTAGGGATCGTGGTGCATCCTTCCGAGGCTGTCGCACTCCGCAAGACGACCGACGCTACCGGCGTGGTCCATGAGTACGAAGAGGTCGTGGCCGGCGAGGCCATGGACCGCGGACCGGTGATGTTGAGCTGGCAGGATGTGCTCGCGAGCAGCGTCACCCGCGCCGAGGGTTACAACGTCGTGATCCACGAGTTCGCCCACAAGATCGACTTGCGCGGCGGCGGCGAGTTCGATGGCTGCCCGCCCCTGCCACCCGGCTTCCGAGGCACATCGAGTTCGCGGGATGCGCGCGCTGCGTGGTTTGCGGTGTTGCAGCCGGCCTTTGACACCTTCCGCGAGCAAAACATACTGGCGGAACGCTTTGGTGGCGAGCCGCCTTGGCTGGACGACTACGGCGCACAGTCGACTGGCGAATTCTTCGCGGTCGCCTGCGAGGCCTACTTTGTGAATCGTGCCCGCCTGGAGGCCGACTTCCCGGCGCTGGTGTCGTTGTTCGACGAGTTCTTCACGTCGACGGACAAGGCGTGATCGCCGGCCTGCGCGGAGGCAGGCCGACCACTCTTTTCTACTTGCGAAGAAGCGCCTTCAGCGCGTTCTGCAGACGACGTGCCGATGCGGCATCGTGCGCTGCTGCCAGCACCTTGCCGGCATCCTGACCCCAGGTCTGCGCCGGCGCGGGATCGCCGCGTCGTGTCAGGAGCTTGAGCTGCAAGGCGCGTCGCGCTTCGAGCTGCTCCGCAGGCGTCGGCACTTCTGCCGCCATTTCGAGGCGCAGCAATGCTTCAGCCGCATCGTTGGCCTGTGACGATGGCGCGGAACCCAAGGCCTGCGACCAGCTGCTGCGCACCGCCGGCGTGACGGCACGGCCCAACTCCTGGACGCTGGGCAGTTGGGCGGCATCGCGCTTCTCCCATGCGCCGAGCACCTGCGTGAGCGCTTCACCATGGGCCTGTGCCGCGAGCTTGCGCAGTGCGAGATCGGCGCGTTCGAGCGCTTCGCGTTGCGCGCGGAACGCCGCATCGCCCAGACGCGGACCACGGTCCTCGAAGCGCGGCGGGCGGTCGCCGAAGCGGCCGCCACCGGCGGGTGCGCCGCGATCACCGCGGTCACCAGCGCGCGGCGTCCGCTCGCCTGGACGGCCAGCGGGTGCACCGCGGCTGTCACGGCGATCGCCGAACTTGCCGCCACGGCCGGTCGGTGCGGGTTCGGCCTTCTTGTTCCCTGGTCGGTCATCGCCACGAACCGCAATCACCGGCTTCGGCGCCGGCTTCGGAGGCGCTGCGGGTGCGGAACTAGGTTCGGCTGCTTCTGCATCGGAACGTGCCGACGGGTCAGCTCCGTCGGCAGGCGCGACCAGATCGGCTTCGGTCGCGGCCGCCTCGGCCGGCACGCCAGAAGGCGCCGATTCGGCATCTTCGGGCGCGGGCGATTGTCCGGCGCTTTCGCCGAACTCGGCCGCGGCCTGACCCGGTGCCACCACCTCCGTGGCGCCCACGGCTGGACCGTCGGCCTGCGCGGCCTGGGCCGGCTCGGCAGCCGCAGTCTTGGGTGCTGGCGGCGGCGCTTCGCCGCGCATCGCCGCTTCCAGTTGCGCCACGGCGGCGCGGATCTTCTGCGCGTCGCCGGTGCTGTTGGCAGCTTCGAGCGCCTTCGACGCGTTCAACACATGGCGGTCGTGCTCGCTCATTGCGGCCGAAGCCTTTTCGCGGTCAGCGCTCTTGCGATTGAATGCCTCGTCGATCGGGGCGCGGAAGGCGTCCCACATCTTCTGTTCGTGGCGGCGGTCGAGTGGCACCGACTGCGCTTCAGCCTGCCAGCGCTGTTGCAGCGCCTTGACGGCGTCGATGCGCAGCACCGGCGTGGCGCCGAGTTCGATGGCCTCGGCGATCATGGCCTGCCGACGCTCGACGCTCGCCTTCTGTGCGGCCTCGAACGGCGCACGTGCGGCGCCGAAGACCTCATTCCATTGCGCCTGAAGTTCGGCAAACACCTTCTCGCCGACGTGGCCGGCATCACGCCAGCGGTCCGCGAACTGATGCAGTGCGCGGTTGTGAGCCTTCAGGTCGGATGCCTGCGCATGCTCTGCCGCCCATGCCTTCACCTCCTCGACCAGCGCGACGCGCTGGGCGCGGTGCTCGGCAGCATCGGCGCGGACCTTTTCGAGCCAGGCTTCAACCACCTTGTGGGCTTCGTTGCACGCCTCATCGAAGCGCTTCCAGAGCGCGTGGTTGGGCACGCCACCCTGATCCGACTGCTTCCACTGCTCGCGCAAGCTGCGCAAGGTTTCCTGCATCTTGCGGCCGCCCAGGGCTTGGCCCTCGGGGCGCTTGAGCAGGCCCTCGGCCTTGGCGACCAGCTCTTCGCGGACCTTGTCGGCGCTCCAACGTTGCCAGCCTTCGAGTTCGCCGGCGGCGACCAAGGCCGCATGCACGCGGGCTTCGAGCGGAGCGTCGACCAGCCGGCCGTGCTCCTTGAGCACCGCACGCAGCGCAGCGGCCGCTCCGGCGCTGGCCTTGCCGTGGCCTTCGGCTGTTTCCTGTTCGAGCTTGGCCAGCGCAGTCTGCACTGCGTCTTGCGCAGCGGCGCGCTTTTCAGGATCGACCTTCGGCGCCGCAGGCTTCTGTGTCACAGCCGGCGCGGCCTCGGGTGCACCACCCCGCGCGATACGCAGTTCGTCGGCCCACACGGGCACAGGCGGCAGCGGCGCAGCGGCATCGGCTGCGGCGGCCTGGGCCTGGGCCAGTGCACCATGGAATGCGTCGGATACCACCAGTAGTTGCGCCTTGGAGGATTCGAGCTGGGGCGCAAACCTCGCGTCGAGGCTGCTCCAATTGCCGTCGGCGGTGATTTCCGCGGCCTGTTGCTGCCAGTGCACAACGTCGGCACGCAGGGCTTCCTCGGCGGCCTGCGCGTCGCGCCAGCCCTTGGTCGACAGCACCTCGAAACGCTGCGCCAGCAGCACGGCTGCTTCGCGATGGACTTGTGCCCGATGCTGCAGATCTTCGATGCCCTTCACGCGCTCTGCGAGCCGGAACTTGAACCCTGCCAGCGGCTCGCGCGACAAGGGAGCACCCGCCTTGGCCGCGTCGCGCTGCCAGGCGAGCGCGTCGGCGATGTTGAGCTTGGGCTGCGCCAGCAAGGCCTCCGCCTTGTGCGTCCACTCGACGGCGATGGCCTCCTGGTCCTTGGCGCGCCGGAGTTCATCGAGCTTTTCGCGCAGGGGACGCGCCGCGCCCTTGTCGCGACCGCTCATTTCCTTGAACACGTCCTGAACGCGCTCGGGCGCCGGGTTGCTGGCGAGCCACTCGCGGATGCGCTGCGCACGCTCTCCGGAAGTGGAAGCAGTGAAGGCGCCCCCGGTCAACGTGTCGAGGGACTGGATGTCGTGAGGCTTGGAGGAAGTTGAAGTCACTGCGCGAATGTCGTTATCTGTGGAGAAAAAGCGAAGGCGCCGGCAATTGCCGGCGCACCGCCCCATTTTCACCGACTTGCGGCCGCCCGGATCAGCGGGTGGCCAGTTTCAGTTCGGCACCTGGTTTCCAGTTGTCGCCTTCGGCCTTGGTTCGCACCGCGCCGAGGAAGAGCCGCTCACTGGTCAGCTTCTGCTCCAGCAGGTAGTCACGCACCGCGGCGCCGCGATCCACAGCCAACTGCCGCATCGACTCCTCGTCGACGGGGATGCTGGTCAGAAGCAGGTCTTCCATCTCGTTGGTCGGCAAATCCTTGGCCAATCCGACCATGTTGCGCGGCTTCGTGACCTCTGAGCGCTTGTAGACAGCCGCCAGCAACGCCGGGTATTCGGCATCGGTCAGGGGCGTCACCGCGGAGGCATCCTGCCCGGCGCGCACCGAAGCCCGTCGCTTTTCCGCTTGTGCGAGCCGCCGCAGTTGCTGGCGCTGGTAGGCCTCGCGCTCCTTGTCGAGGCTGGACATGCCGACCACCGTCGTCTTGAGGCCGGGCCGGTCGGTGAGCGCCTTCGCCACCTTGTCGAGGTTTTCCTTGGCTTCCGGCGAGAGTTCCGAGCTGCCCGGCGCGAAGGCAACGACGCTCGACTCCCCGCCACCGCCGAACCCGCCAGTCAGCAGCGCAAACGGCGCGGTGGCGGCCTTGGCGATCAGATTGAGGATCGCCTTGAGAATCAGCGGCCCGATGCTGAACTGCGGATCGTTGATCGACCCTCTGAGCGGCAGGTCGATATCGATCACGCCATTGCGATCGGCCAGCAGCGCCACGGCCAGACGCACCGGCAGGCTGGCCGGCGCGCCCTCGACCTGTTCTCCGAACTGGAGCTGGTTGAGGATCACGCGGTTGGCGGCCGTCAGCGTGCCGTCCGGTGCGATCTTGTAGTTGACGTCCATGCTCAGCTTGCCGCGTTCGATGCCATGCCCGGCGAAGCGCACCGAATAAGGCGACAGCGGCGGGAGATCCAGCTCGCGCATCTTGGCGGTGATGTCCAGTTCGAGCGGCCTGACCAGCGGGTTGAGCTTGCCGGTGATCTCCAGCGAGGCGGTCTGCTGCGCCTTGCCGCGAAGTTCGAGATCCGCCAGCGCGGGCTTGTCGCCCTGCGGCTTCGACGAAAACGCGCTGAGCTTGCCGGTCAGTTCAGTCAGGTCGGCCGAATAGTTGGGTTTGATGAACAGGTCGGAGAAGTCGATCTTTCCGTTCACCAGGCTCATCGGGCCGAAATTGATGACCGGCGCCGGACCGGAAGGCTCGGTCGCTGCTGCCGTGGCGACCGGCGCAGCCTTCGCGGGCTCGGCCGCGCCGCCGACCATGAGCTCCGCCGGCGGCGGCGGCGGTGCACCTCGCGTCCGGGCGAGCGGACGCCGGCTGGCGGTCGTCGTGGTCGTGCCGCCGAGGCTGCGCTTTGTCGTGACCTCGGGCGCCGCCGCATCGGCAGCCGCAGGAGTTGCCGGCTCCCCGGGCTTCTTGACCAGATAGAGAAGATTCAATCGGCCAGTCGGATCGATGATGACGCGGGCGTAGAAGTCGGTCAGCGCGGTCTCGCGCACGTCCACCGCCAAGGGGGCGCCCGGCTCCAGCTTCACCTGGACACCCCGCAACCCCAGGGTCTTCCAGCTCAGCAGTTGATTGTTCCGCGACAGGCCAGGCGCCTGGGTCAGCACGACGCTATTGGCGCGGAAGTCGTCCACCGCGGTGTCGCCGGCCAGCCGCACGCTCATTCCCGCGGGCAAAGTCGCAAACTTGACCGTGCCGCGATAGCTCGCAAACGCCCGGCGAATGTCGATGTTGAGCGCATCCGCGTAATAGGCCTTGAAGGCGTGGGCCGGAAGGGACGCGACCGTCAGCTTGCCTTCTGCCGAAACAGGCTTGAGCACCACGTTGCCGTCGTACTCGAACCGACCCGGCTCCGCGCGGCCGGCGGCGATCCGCCCCGAGAGCTTGAGCGGAGACACGGTGTCGGTGTTCGGCGTGATCTTCTGCGCCTTGACGTTCAGGGCACTGAGTTCGAAAGCCACCGGCGTGGCGCTGGCATTGTCCTCGTAAGAGAGTGCACCGTTGTCGATGGCCACCGTACCGATGGAAAGCTCCCACGGCTTGGTGTTTGCACCCGCTGGCGCCTGGGCCGCCTTGGGGTCCTTGGGCGCGGCGACCTTGGCGTCCGCCGTGCCGCTCTGGCTGCCACCTGGCGGCGCCTTCAGCCAGCGCTCGAACATCCAGCGTTTTTCGCTGTCGCGCTCGATCCGGACTTTCGGACTCGCTGCGGTGAAGGAGGCGATGGCGAGCGTGTGCTTCGTCATGTCGGCTTCGGCATCGACGATCTCGAAGCGGCCAACGCTCGCCAGTGCGGTCTTGGCCTGCGTGAGCGCCAGGCCCTCGGCCACGACGCTGCGCGCCTTGAACTTGAGATCGGGCTTCGCCCACGCGACCTCGATCTGACCGCTCAGCTTGCCGTCCAGGGTGGGTTCAAGGCTCTGCGCCAGGTACGGCGCTGCGAGCGACAGAGGCAGCGAAGCAACGTCGGTCTGCACCTGGGCAGCCTTGTCGGTCCCCTCCCCGCTGAACTTGACCGCCGCCCCGCCGATGGAGGTCGAGCCGTTGAACTGCGCCGGCTTGTCCATTGGCCAAGTCACCGCCCGGACCTCCACGGCGAGGTCCTTCACATCGATCGCCGCGGCCGGTTGCGTGGTCTGGTCCCGCCAGCCGATCGCGCCGCCGGTCAGCGCCACCTTGTCGACCTGAATGCGCCAAGGCTGGGCTTCCGCCGGCTTGGGCGCACCGTCGCCATCGGGGCTGGGTGCGGGAAGGGTCGCCGCCTTTTCCTGCGCCCCCGTGGCCTTGTCGGTCGCGAGCAGATTGAGTTGTCCGGCGGCATCGCGTGCCACGACCAGTTCCGGCCCGGCCAGCGCCACCTCACTGAGGTGCACGACGCGTTCCAGCGGCCTGACGTCGACCAGGGTGAGCTTGAGTGAATCGAAGCCGAGCAGGTCGCGCGCCTTGGAATCCACCACCTGGATGCCGTGCGCGCCGATGGTGCCGGTGATCTTGAGCCCCGTCGTGGCGGCCTGCTCGAAATCGACCTTGAGGTCGGCATCGAGCTTGCCCGCCTTCAGCGCGACCGGCAGGCCGCCCGGGATGTAGCCCAGATAGGGAACCAGATCGAGATCCTGAAAGCTCAGTTGAGCGTCGGTCTTGCGGTTGTCGGCAAAAGGCGTGGAGGACGCGGTGGAATCGAACTTGCTGCCGTTAAGAACGAAAGCCAGCCTGGGCTCGGTCTTGACCTCGCGCTGGGACGCCAGGTTGCTGAGGAAAGGGACGTTGAGGACGAAATCGCGAAGCTCATGCGTTCGCTTGACTGTCTGGTCCTCGAAATTGACGGAGCCGCCCGAAATGGCGATGTTGTAGATGGCGAAGCGCGGCGGATCGCCCTTGGGTGCATCCGGCTTGGGCGCCAGCTTGGCGAGGATGTCGTCGATGTCGTACTTGCCGTCGGCCAGATGCGTCAGGCGGATCGCCGGCGAATCGATGGTGATTGCGTCGATCACGGGCGCCAGGCGCAGGATCGATTGGAGTTCGGCATCGGCATAGATTCGCCGGATCGCCACTTGCGGTTGGCTGCCGTCGGCCGTGGCGATGCGCAGATCGTTCACCGCCAATTCGAGCGTCCACGGCTTGAAGTCGATCTTGCCCACCGTGACCTCGCGGCCGAGTTTCTCGCTGGCAATCTTCTGGATCTGGCCCTTGGCGATCGGCGGCACGGCCAGCCAGGCAATGGCCCAGACGACCAACAGGACCAGTAGCGTCACGACCCCGCGCCGCACCCATTTGTTCTGTATCAGCGAAGCAGCATTCATCGACGGGGAGTGTGCCCCAAACGCCCGTGGCTTCCCAGAAGCAGAAAGCCCGGAGACCTGACGAAAAGTCTGGTCTCCGGGCTCGATGGCGGACGCAACGCCCATGCCATCTTTTCGCTCGACCAGAAGTTCAATCGTTCCGGTCATGCTGGCAGCAAGAGATTGCCACCGTTGGGCCTCAGCCGCTGAACCTTCGGATTTCTCCTCCGGTCACTGGACCTTGGTGAAACGCCTGAAAAGCTCAGGCCCCCTCAGCCTAGGCGCGTGGCAAAGGGATTGCAAATGAGGTTTTCAATGGACTGGCGCGCCCCGATTCGTGAACTAATTCAAACATTTTTTACATCGAAATTAGAATAACAAACCAAGTCATTATTCTTGACCGGGTATTTAGGCACTTCTAGAATGCCAGCTTCCCCGAGCCGCCAGACGCGGCCGGGCTCCCAGATCCGCTGCCGAGTTCCACCGGCTTTGATCAGGCTGCCGCGCCCTCTCCCTACCTTGCGCGGACCTGATTCGTACCAATCCAAGCGCCGTTGCCTTCTAGCTCCGCCCTCGTGGCGCTGTGACCAGGCGCCGCACAGAAAGGAAGAGCGATGAACCAGGCGTTTGATGCCACAGCCCGAGGGCTACGGACATTTGTGTCCGACGTGGTGGACGGCTTTTTTGAGATCACCCACAACGGGTTTGCCCTGGTAGGGCTTGCGATCGTGTTCGCCGCACTGGCCCTGGCCGCACGCCCGGACCTCCGCCAGTCCGGCGAGGAGCAGCTCATGGGCTGGCTGCAGTCGCGCAAGCCGCCTCCCGAGGTCAGCGACCTGCAGCCCACGGCCATCGAACGCACCACGGCCGCGAGCCCGCACGTGCTGCCGAAGCCGCAGGCCGCGGTCGCTTACTGGCTCAGCAAGAAGTACCGCGTGGCGGTCGAGCCGCTCAGCGTGCTGGTCGCCGAAGCCTTCGATCTCGGCAAGCGCACCAAGCTCGATCCGACGCTGATCCTCGCCATCATGGCCGTCGAATCCAGCTTCAACCCCTTCGCCCAGAGCCAGGTCGGCGCCCAGGGCCTGATGCAGGTCATGACCCGCGTCCATGGCGAAAAGTACGAACCCGCCGGCGGTGCGCTCACCGCTTTCGACCCGGTGACCAACATGCGCGTCGGCGTCAAGGTGCTGCAGGAATGCATCGCCCGGGCCGGCTCGCTCGAGGGTGGCCTTCGCTACTACGTCGGCGCGGCCAATCTCAGCGATGACGGCGGCTACGCCGTCAAGGTGCTCGCCGAACACGAACGCCTGCGCCAGGTGGTCGGCGGCCGAACACCTTCCGTCATCACGCCGCCGTCCGCCGTCACTCCGCCGGCCGCGCGCACGAACCCCGTCCCGGTCGCGGCACCGACCAAGCAGCCGAAGCCCGACCTGCAGGAGGCGCAGGACGCGCCGCAGGAACGGCAGGCGGCCCCGGAGGCCGCGCGGGATTCGCAACACCTGGCGCTGCTCTCCAACTCTTAGGCTTTTCAGGACGGTGGCAATCGCCGTCGGCTACACTCGGCCAGCACGCGACTGGCGATAGGCGCAACCCTTTTCAGGTGCATTGCGCTGACGTGGACTACCACTGGGAAGCGTGCCGCCTGCGGACTCGAGCAGGTGTTCAGCCGTTCGCCTGGGCAGCCCTTGTTTGGTTGAAGAACAAGGACCATCGTCTTGAAGGACTGCCATGTACCACCGCAACATCCTGGTCGAACAGACCGATCCTGAAATCTTCGCCGCCATCCAGGCCGAGAACGCGCGTCAGGAACATCACATCGAGCTGATCGCGAGCGAAAACTACGCGTCGCCGGCTGTCATGGCTGCCCAAGGCTCGCAACTCACCAACAAGTACGCCGAAGGCTACCCCGGCAAGCGCTACTACGGCGGTTGCGAACACGTCGACGTGGCCGAGCAACTGGCCATCGACCGCGTCAAGCAACTGTTCGGCGCCGATGCCGCCAACGTGCAGCCCCACTGCGGCGCTTCCGCCAACGAAGCCGTGATGCTGGCCTTCCTGAAGCCTGGCGACACCATCATGGGCATGAGCCTGGCCGAAGGCGGCCACCTGACCCACGGCATGCCGCTCAACATGAGTGGCAAGTGGTTCAACGTCGTGAGCTACGGCCTGAACGACAAGGAAGAGATCGACTACGACGCCATGGAACGCAAGGCGCACGAATCGATGCCCAAGCTGATCATCGCCGGCGCCTCGGCCTACTCGCTGCGCATCGACTTCGAGCGCTTCGCCAAGGTCGCCAAGGACGTCGGCGCGATCTTCATGGTCGATATCGCGCACTACGCAGGCCTCGTGGCCGCGGGCGTGTACCCCAACCCGGTGCCGCACGCCGACGTGGTCACCTCCACCACCCACAAGAGCCTGCGCGGCCCGCGCGGCGGCATCATCCTCATGAAGTCGCAGCACGAGAAGGCGATTAACAGCGCCATCTTCCCCGGGCTCCAGGGCGGTCCGCTGATGCACGTCATCGCCGCCAAGGCCGTCGCCTTCAAGGAAGCGCTCTCGCCGGAATTCAAGACCTACCAGCAACAGGTGGTCAAGAACGCCCAGATCGTGGCCGAAACGCTGACCGCGCGCGGCCTGCGCATCATCAGCGGCCGTACCGAAAGCCACGTGATGCTGGTCGACCTGCGTGCCAAGGGCATCACCGGCAAGGAAGCCGAGGCCGTGCTGGGCGATGCGCACATGACCATCAACAAGAACGCGATCCCGAACGACCCCGAGAAGCCGATGGTCACCAGCGGCGTGCGAATCGGCACCCCGGCCATGACGACCCGCGGCTTCAAGGACGAAGAAGCCCGAGCCACGGCCAACCTGGTCGCGGACGTGCTCGAGAACCCCCGCGACGCAGCCAATATCGAGGCGGTCCGCGCCAAGGTGCATGCGCTGACGAGCCGTTTCCCCGTCTACCGCTAAGCCGATGGCACGCACGCCCGGCATCGCGCATCCTCACGGCTCGGCGCCGGACGGAGCGGCCGCATGAAGTGCCCCTTCTGCGGCCACCTCGAAACGCAGGTCGTCGAGACACGCATTTCGGAAGACGGCGACTTCGTGCGGCGCCGGCGGCAGTGCGGCGGCTGCGACAAACGCTTCACCACCTACGAACGGCCGGACGTCAACTTCCCGGTCGTGGTCAAGAAGGATGGCAGCCGGGCCGACTTCGACGCCGGCAAGGTGCGCGCGTCGATGATGCTGGCGCTGCGCAAGCGCCCGGTCAGCATCGAGCAGATCGACAACGCCCTGCTGCGGATCGAGCAGAAGCTGCTGTCCAGCGGCTTGCGCGAAATCGAGTCGACCAAGGTCGGCGAGCTTGTGATGCGGGAACTCAAGAAGCTCGACAAGGTGGCCTACGTACGGTTCGCGTCGGTGTATCGGAGCTTTGAGGATGTGGATGAGTTCAGGCAGTTGTTGAGGGATATTTGATCGCGTTCCTTGCGCGATCACCCTCCGCTGCCACAAACGCCATTGCCGCAATCCCCTTTCGTGTCGGGGTCGCAAAGCTTCGGCCTACCGGATGGCGCAAGAACAATCGAGCTGCGTCGCCCTGTTTCGGCTTTGAATGTCAGGCAGCCTGCGCCAAAGCCTGCGGTCTTCCCCCGCGAGTACCCGTTGGCGTCGTAACTCAACGACTTGTCGAAACCGTTGCCGAGCCCGTCGACCGCAACACCCGCTCGAAGCGCATCGAAGGTGCGCAGCACCTCCCGATTGCCCTCGACGCTGGTCGCGACCTCCCACCCGTTCGACCAGTCCTGGTTTCGCGGAGTCAGCGTCACGCTCTGCGAACGCTTGATGGCTTCGGTGCGCGCCAGACTCAGGGCAGCCAGGAACTCACTGGCGCTCGAAGCCAGCCGCTGATTGAGCGACAGATCGCGGAATCCAGGCACGGCGATGGCTCCCAGGATGGCGTCGAGTGCGACAACCACCATCATTTCGATCAGGGTGAAACCACGGGCCCGATGATGAAACATGGCGTGCGTGGTCATTGCCAGCACCTGCTCACATCCTTGCCGGTGCATCCCTTCTCACCCGTGCTTTCGATCCAGATATTGCCGACCGCATCATCCGAGAATCCGGGTTTGAGGTTGGCAGTCAGCTTGATGCATAGCCGGGCATCCGTAGTTCCACCGCAAGCGGCAACTGCGAGGTCGTATTTGCTGCCCGGCTCGCTTTTCGTCATCGTTGCGCCTGTCTTGTAGCTTGCTCGTTGGGTATAGAGGCGTTCCTGCTGCTGCATCTCCTGCAAGAGCGCGGTGCGCGCTTCCGCACGCCAACCGCGCCGGACCGAGTCCATGTAGGAGGGATAGGCAATGGCGCCCAGAATGGCCACCACCGCCACCACGATCATGAGTTCGATCAGCGTGAAGCCCTGAGCCGGTGGCTGCCGGGTGGACGACGGAATCACGCGCTTCATTGCTTGACGTCCTTGAAGTTGGTGATCTGTCGCCAGTTGAGGCGGCCGGCAATCTGCGACACGATTCCTCCCGATATGGGGCTATCGATCGAGACGCCGGGCCCGGCACCCGTCCCCGTACCCTGATTGATGACGGAGACCTTCTTGCTCTCGATACGGCGGCCGAACGAGTCCGTCGAACTGTACGCACCATCGCCCGCCTGAATCACCAACGGTGAACTGAGCAAACCGACCGTTGACGGAATGCAGGTGCTGCCCGATGACAACCCGGTCATCGCGTTCACCGCGCAACTGTGGCCGCCACCGCCAGCGCCGCAAGTATTCGGATTGGGAATCAGCGTATTGAAGAACAGATAGCCATCGCTCAACACCATTTGCGAGACTTGGCGCTCGCCCTCGCTCTCCGAATCAGGCAAGTCGAAGTACCAACCGCGACGTTGGGATGTTTCGCCGTCGTAGTTTCCATAGACCCCGACCGGGTCCAGGGTCTTGTAGGTACCGGGAGTCGAACCGGTGCGACCGAACTGATTGAGATAGTTCACCACGCCGCTGGAGTTTCCCTCGCCCGGGAGCGGATTGACGATGAACACGCCGGACCTTGCATCCCACTCCGCGGCTTCGTTCGCGATCTTCTCGAACCGTTCGTTCTGGGCCGTGGGGCCCGTGAACTTCATGGGTGCACGCAACACCCCACCATATCGATTGTTGGTGTTGTCCATCAGATATCCGAATGCGGCAAATCGCATCTTGTCGGAATACGTCTGGATCGTGCCCATCGGCTTGTAGTTTCCGTTCGGGTACTTCAGGCAGAGGTCGCTGCGAACGGGACCCTCGGTCTGCGAACAGACCTCGACGCGGGCGTTATAGGGAGCCGCCGTCTTCCCAGGTCCAAATTTCTGGTTGTTGCCAGGTGCGTCGCAAGTCCCCTCCTTGGACGATCCGACGAACAAGCGATCGCGGCAACTGGCAATGCTGACTTTACCGTCGCTCTTCACTACGCCACTCTTGACCAATGGCGTCAGCTTGTCGAGATTGCCGACCAGCTCGTGGCTGGGGAAATACGCACCATCGTTGTAGAAGTTGGGTTGAAGCACGGCGCGCTGGAGAACTGTTGAATCATGGTCCCGTCAGGTTTGGCCGCGTCGCCGGCGCTGCTACGACCAAAGAAGCGCACCATGAGAGAGTCGTTCCGAGACTTCGAGTCCGTGTCGTTCTCACCGAAACTTTCGCCATTGCCATTCACCGTCGTGTTGCTCGCACCCGCGACATTGAGGTCGATCAGACTTCCGGACTTGGGATTGCCAGCGACAACGCCCATGCCATCGGTCAAGTGGTCGGGTGCAAAGTCCCTGTACCCCGACTGGCGGATAAGACTCTGAACGACATAGCGTGTGAAGCGAAGCGAATCCTGGACCGCCTGCACGTCGGTGTCGGTGTTGAACAGCTTCTTCCCGGCGAGGAAGGCCATCGAAGCGGCGAGCACGATGACCAGGCCCAGTGCCATGGCGACCATCAACTCGATCAAGGTAACGCCGCGCTGCTGCGCTCGGGACGCCATCTCAGGAGCCCTCAGAGCCATCGTAGGCCTGTCCTGGCGCCAGTTGCATGACAACGCGAGGCAACTTTTCGGAGTTGGTCAGTTCGTCGCCTCTGGTGTGCGGCGTCCAGCCCAGCTTGACCACCAGGTTCCTGCCTTGGTCGGCACAGCCCCACGTGAAGTCATCCACGCCCTTGCTGACCGGGTCATCGTCGAAGCAGACGACCACATGCGCACCGGGCAGAGAGTTCCTGACGCGCTCGACCCAGTTGCGAAGATCCCAGGCCGCAAGGTCCGCCTCGTTGCAGTTGGCATCAACACCAACACATTGGGGGCCGCCCTGTTTCCATGGGAGGGGATCGCTGCTCGTCAACTCGGAGAGCAGATAGGGGTTACCGTCGACTTTCTTTGCCGAAGCGTTCTTGTTGATGCGTGCTTCTTCCGACAACTCGCGCATCAGATTGACCGCCGTCGTGAACAAACCGGACTCGGTCGTGCTCTTCACGGACGTCATCAACATACCCACCACCCCCAGCAGCCCAATGCTGAGGACGATGATCGAGACAAGCACCTCGATAAGAGAAAAGCCTGCGGCAGGACGTTTGTATAACGCCATATTTTTTATACCTTCCCTGAACATCGATACCCAAGGGATTCCCTTGTGTTCGATGACGAAGTCTAACGACGACGACCTGCCGCTCATCCCTGCTTGACTACCGCTCGTATGATTCTTCCATGCCCACTCACAATGCCGATGCGCAGCAGATCGCTGCCGCACAACAACTAGCAGTCGATGCGCGCTATCTCACTGACCCCAACCCTCGCGTAGGCTGCGTCCTGATCGATGCAGCGGGCGAGCTGGCCGGAGCGGGCCACACTCAACGCGCGGGGGGGCCTCATGCGGAGATCGTGGCGTTGCAGGATGCTGCTGCGCGAGGTCGTTCAGTCGCCGGTGCAACGGCCTATGTCACGCTGGAGCCCTGTTCTCATCACGGCCGCACCGCTCCCTGCTGCGATGCCTTGATCGCCGCGGGCATCCGACGCGTCGTCGCCTCGGTCGCGGATCCGAACCCTCTCGTCGGCGGCCAGGGCTTCGAGCGCCTTCGCGCGGCCGGCATCGAGGTGGTCGTGGGCCCCGGCGCCACCGAGTCACGCGAACTCAACATCGGTTTTTTCAGCCGCATGGTGCGCAAGACGCCCTGGGTGCGCCTGAAAGTTGCGGCATCGCTCGACGGCAAGACGGCATTGACCAACGGCGTTAGCCAATGGATCACTTCCGAAGCCGCCCGCACCGACGGCCATGCATGGCGGGCGCGGGCGAGCGCGGTGCTGACGGGTGTCGGCACGCTCATCGAGGACAACCCGCGTCTTGACGCGCGTCTGGTCGAGACGCCGCGGCAGCCGCATCTGGTGGTGGTCGACAGTCGACTGCAAACGCCGCCCGATGCGAACATCTTCGGCGTCGCAGACCGCCAGGTTTGGATCTATGCCGCCCAGCGGGACGAAGCGCGGGCCCGCGCTCTTGAAGCTCGGGGCGCCACGATCACCGTCCTCCCCAATGCCGATGGCAAGGTCGACCTCGCCGCCATGCTGCTCGATCTGGCCGTGCGCGAGGTGAATGAGCTGCATGTCGAGGCAGGCTACAAGCTCAATGGCTCGCTTCTGCGCGAAGGATGGGTCGACGAACTGCTGCTCTACCTCGCCCCCAAGTTCCTCGGTGAGGGGCTCGACATGGCCAGCCAACCCTTCGCCGGCGGCCCGCTGACCGTCCTTTCTGCCGCCCTGCCCCTGGATTTCCGCTCCGTCGATCGCTTCGGGCCCGACCTGAGGATCCTGGCCCGAGTGGCCGACCGCGACGCTTTCTAGCCCCCTCCGTGGCCGGGGGCCGCTTCTCTGCGAAAATGCCGGGATGTTCACCGGAATCATCACCGGCGTGGGGCGCATCGCCGCCGTCCACGACCTCGGAAGCTCTTCATCCCACGGCAAGCGGCTCAGCATCGCAGTGCCTGACGGGTACCTCGACGACGTGGGTCTCGGTGACAGCATCGCGCTCAACGGCGCGTGCATGACCGTCACCACGCTCGACCCTGCGCAACAGCTCTTCACCATCGACATCTCGGCCGAATCGCTCGACAAGACGGCTGGCCTGTCGGAAGAAGCGGCGCGCGTCAATCTCGAGAAGGCCCTTCGCGCCAGCGACCGGCTGGGCGGCCACATCGTGTCCGGCCACGTCGACGGCATCGGCACCGTCAGCCGGTTCGAGCCCGTCGGCGAAAGCTGGGAGCTGCGCGTGCTCGCGCCACCCGCCCTCGCGCGGTTCCTGGCCTACAAGGGCTCGATCACGATCAACGGCGTCAGCCTCACTGTCAACAGCGTGAGCGACGGCCCGCAGGGCAGCGAAATCAGCATCAACCTGATCCCCCACACGGTCGAGAACACGGGGCTCGGCAGCCTGAAGGCGGGCAGCCGCGTCAACCTCGAGATCGACACCGTCGCGCGCTACGTGGAGCGCATGCTCCAGGCCGGCGCCATTCCAATGCCACAGAAAGACAGCTCCCCATGAATGCATCCGTCACGCCGATCGGCGCCTCGCGCAACGGCCGTGCGCCAGCGCCGATTTCCCCGGTCGAAGAGATCGTGGCCGAGCTTCGCGCCGGCCGCATGGTGATCCTGGTCGATGAGGAAGACCGCGAGAACGAAGGCGACATCGTCCTCGCCGCCGACCACGTCACGCCCGAAGCCATCAACTTCATGGCGCGCCATGCCCGCGGGCTGATCTGCCTCACGCTGTCGCGCGAGATGTGCGAGCGGCTGCAACTGCCGCCGATGGTGGCGCGCAACGGCGCCAAGCATTCGACTGCATTCACGGTGTCGATCGAGGCGGCCGAGGGCGTGACGACCGGCATTTCCGCCGCAGACCGCTCGCGCACCGTTCAGGCCGCGGTCGCGTCCAATGCGGTCGCGGCCGACCTGGTCCAGCCCGGCCACATCTTCCCCTTGCAAGCGGTCGACGGCGGCGTGCTCATGCGCGCCGGCCATACCGAAGCCGGCTGCGACCTGGCCGCCATGGCCGGCTGCTCGCCTTCCGCCGTGATCTGCGAAGTCATGAACGAAGACGGCACGATGGCGCGGCTGCCCGACCTGCAGCTCTTCGCCGCCGAGCACGGGATCAAGATCGGCACCATCGCCGCGCTGATAGAGCACCGCAGCCGGACCGAATCGCTGATCGAGAAGGTTGGTTGCCGCGAGATCCAGACTGCGTGGGGCCCGTTCACGGCCCATGCCTTCAAGGACAAGCCCAGCAACGGCGTGCACCTGGCTCTGGTGCGCGGCCAATGGAATACCGGCGACACGGTGGACGTGCGTGTGCACGAGCCGCTGTCGGTGCTCGACGCGCTGGAACTGAACCGCGCACTGCACTCCTGGAGCCTCGACGCCAGCCTCGCCCACCTCGCGGCCGAAGGCAAAGGCGTCGCCGTGCTGCTGAACTGCGGCGAAACCGGCGCCGAGCTGCTGTCGCAATTCGATGGCACCGCGCGTCCGGCCCAGGCCCCCGAACGCGGCCGCATGGACCTGCGCAGCTACGGCATCGGCGCGCAGATCCTGCGCGAATGCGGCGTGCACAAGATGAATCTGCTGGGCACGCCGCGCCGCATGCCCAGCATGGCGGCAGGCTACGGCCTGGAGATCGCCGGCTACATCACGAAAGACGAGACCTGATGCAACACGCAAACAAGGGCAGCGACGTCGAGCTCAACGGCAAGGGCCTGCGCATCGGCATCGTCCAGGCGCGCTTCAATGAAGACATCACCGACGCGCTCGCCAAGGCCTGCCGCGCCGAACTCGCGGCGCTGGGCGTCGCCGAGGCCGACATCGACCACCTGAGCGTGCCCGGTGCGCTCGAAGTGCCGGTCGCGCTGCAGGCGCTGGCCGAGCGCAACCGCTATCACGCACTGGTCGCGCTGGGCTGCATCATCCGCGGCGAAACCTACCACTTCGAACTGGTGGCCAACGAATCGGGCGCGAGCGTGAGCCGCCTGGCGCTGGACTACCGCATCCCGATCGCCAACGCGATCCTCACCACCGAAAACCTCGAACAGGCCATCGCGCGACAGACCGACAAGGGCCGCGATGCAGCACGTGTCGCAGTCGAGATGGCGCAACTGCTCGCCACCTTTTCATGACCGAAGACACCAAAGCATCCAGCGGCAAGCCGCGCCAGTCCCGCACTGGGCTCACCAGCACAGGCGCGCGCAAGGCATCGGCCAAGTCGACGCGCAGCCGTGCGCGCGAGTTCGCCGTGCAGGCGCTCTACCAGCACATCGTGGGCCGCAACGACGCAGAGTCGATCGACCAGTTCACGCGCGATCTCGCCGGCTTCCACAAGGCCGACGCGGCGCACTACGACGCGCTGCTGCACGGCTCGATCGAGGCGGCGGACCAGCTCGACGCACTGATCGTCCCCCTGCTCGACCGCAAGCTCGAGGAAATCTCCCCGATCGAGCATGCAGTGATGTGGATCGGCGTGTACGAGTTCCAGAACTGCCTCGACGTGCCCTGGCGCGTGGTGCTCAACGAGTGCATCGAGCTTGCCAAGGAATTCGGCGGCACCGACGGCCACAAGTACGTGAACGCCGTGCTCAACGGGCTCGCGCCTCAGCTGCGTGCCGCTGAGGTCGAAGCCGATCGCGCCAGTGGGAAGGCGAAGCCATGAGGATTTCGAAGCGCGCGGAACGCATCGAGCCGTTCTATGTCATGGAAGTGGCCAAGGCAGCTTCCAGGCTCGCAGGCGAGGTCGCGCACACCGATCGGCCGATGATCTTCCTGAACATCGGCGAACCCGACTTCACCGCGCCGCCGCTGGTCCAGGAAGCCGCCGCACGCGCCGTCCGTGCAGGCGCCACGCAGTACACCCAGGCCACCGGCCTCGATCACCTGCGCGAACGCATCAGCGGCTGGTATGCACAACGCTTCGGCGTCGACGTGCCGGCACGCCGCATCGTCATCACGGCCGGCGCGTCGGCCGCATTGCAGCTTGCTTGCCTGGCGCTGATCGAGGCCGGCGACGAGATGCTGCTGCCCGACCCGAGCTATCCATGCAACCGCCATTTCGTCACCGCAGCCGACGGCCGCGCCGTGCTGGTGCCGACCACGGCTGCCGAGCGCTTCCAGCTCAGCGCCGCCAAGGTCGAAGCCGCGTGGACCGACCGCACACGCGGCGTGCTGCTGGCCTCGCCGTCCAACCCGACCGGCACCTCGATCGCGCCCGATGAACTGAGGCGCATCCACGAGGTCGTGTCGCGGCGCGGCGGCATCACGATGATCGATGAGATCTACCTCGGCCTGTCCTACGACGACGCCTTCGGCCAGACCGCGCTCGCGATCGACGACCAGGTCATCAGCATCAACAGCTTCAGCAAGTACTTCAACATGACCGGCTGGCGCCTGGGCTGGCTGGTGGTGCCCGACGCGCTCGTGCCGGCAGTCGAGCGGCTGGCGCAGAACCTCTTCATCTGCGCAAGCACGGTGTCGCAGTACGCGGCGCTGGCCTGCTTCGAAGCCGACAGCATCACCGAGTACGAACGCCGCCGCGCCGAGTTCAAGGCACGGCGCGACTGGTTCATTCCACAGCTCAACGCGCTCGGCCTCCAGGTGCCTGTGATGCCCGACGGCGCTTTCTACGCCTGGGCCGACTGCAGCTCGTTCGCGGAAAGGCTCGGCATCGCCGGCAGCTGGGATTTCGCCTTCGAAGCGATGAAGCAGGCGCACGTCGCCGTCACGCCAGGCCGCGACTTCGGCTCGGCCGAAACAGGACGCTTCGTCCGCTTCTCGACGGCCAGTTCGATGGCGCACCTCGAAGAATCGGTCGCGCGCTTGCGTGCCTGGGCGGAAGCCACCGTTCCCGCATGAGTTTTGCGCTGCCCATTCGCGTCTACTGGGAGGACACCGATGCCGGCGGCATCGTGTTCTATGCCAACTACCTCAAGTTCATGGAGCGCGCCCGCACCGAGTGGCTGCGCTCGCTGGGCATCGCGCAAGGCAAGCTGCGCGAAGAGACGGGCGGCATCTTCGTGGTCAGCGAGACCCAGCTCAAGTACCACCGCCCTGCCCGGCTCGACGATGAACTGCTCGTTACAGCCGAACTGCGCCAGATCGGCTCCGCGTCATTGATAATCGCGCAGCGCGTGCTATCAAAATCAGAGCAAATCGCCGATGAAGGCGTTGCTGCCGCCGAAGGCAGCCTGTTGTGCGAAGGCACGATCCGCATCGGCTGGGTCAACGCCAACACACTGCGGCCTGCGCGCATTCCTGGAAAAGTTTCGGGAACCCTCGAGCGCTACGCCGGCTCCATGTCTCAACCTCTCAAGCCATGAATCAAGACCTGTCGATCCTTTCCCTGCTGCTGCACGCCAGCCTCCCGGTGCAGCTCGTCGTGCTGCTGCTCATCGTGGTTTCCGTCGCGAGCTGGGCGGCGATCTTCCGTAAATACTTCTCCCTCAAGCGCACGCGCTCGCTCAATGAGGACTTCGAACGTGATTTCTGGTCGGGCACCAGCCTGAACGAGCTGTTTTCCTCTGCGGCGCAGAACGCCAAATTCGCCGGCCCCATGGAACGCATCTTTGCCTCCGGCATGCGCGAATACCAGAAGCTGCGCGAGCGCCATGTGTCGGACACCGGCACGCTCCTGGACGGCGCGCGCCGTGCGATGCGGGCGAGCTTCCAGCGCGAACTGGACGCGGTCGAGCAGAACCTCTCGTTCCTCGCCACCGTCGGTTCGGTCTCGCCCTATGTCGGTCTCTTCGGCACGGTGTGGGGGATCATGCATGCCTTCACCGGCCTGGCCGCACTGGCACAGGTCACGCTGTCGACCGTGGCACCCGGCATCGCGGAAGCGCTGGTCGCCACCGCGATCGGCCTCTTCGCCGCCATCCCGGCCGTGGTCGCCTACAACCGCTTCGCCCGCGAAATCGACAAGATCGCCATTGCGCTCGAGACCTTCATCGAAGAGTTCTCGAACATCCTGCAGCGCAACCTGACGGCGCACGTCAACCCGACGTCCGTCACCCCGGCCACGGGCCGCTGAAGCGGAGCACCTCGCCATGCCAGCCATGTCTTCCCGCGGCCGCGGCCGCCGAACGATCAACGAGATCAACATGGTCCCGTTCATCGACGTGATGCTGGTGCTGCTGATCATCTTCATGGTCACGGCGCCGCTCATCACGCCTAGCGTGATCAACCTGCCGAGCGTCGATCGCGCCAACAAGCAGCCCGACAAGCCGATCGAGATCGTGATCAAGAGCGACGACGAAGTGCAGATCAAGAAGGACCCGTCCACCGGGAGCGGCGGCAGCTCGATCCCGATGACGCAGATCGGCTCCGCCGCCAAGAACGCTCAGGGTGGCGATACGGAGCGCCCCGTGGTCATCAGCGCCGACAAGTCAGTCAAGTACGAAACAGTGGTCAAGGCGATGAATCAGCTCAAGCGCAGCGGCATCGAGCGCGTCGGCCTCTCGGTGCAGACCACAGGCGCAAAGTAAGGCATGTCGCTCGCCGCAGACCGTCCCGAATTCGCGCCGCCGCCGCAGCGCGGCACGCCGCGCGCCGTGCTGCTGGCGCTGATCGCCCATGCGCTGCTCATCGCCGCGCTGACCTGGGGCGTGAGCTGGCGGCGCGAGGCGGAAAACGACGCGGCCGAGGCCGAGCTGTGGTCCTCGACCGTCCAGCAGGCCGCCCCGCGCGCCGTTGCGCCGCCCGTGCCCACGCCGCCGCCTCCGGTGCCGACCCCTGCACCACCGCCCCCGCCTCCCCCACCGCCGCCGCCCCAGGCGGTGAAACCGCCCGAGCCCACGCCGGCGCCCAAGGCACCTGATATCGCGCTCGAACGCGAGAAGAAGCTGAAGGAGCAGAAGGAGCGCGAGCGCGAACTGGAGCAGCAGGCGCAGCAACAGAAGAAGCTCGAGGCCGCAAAGAAGGCCGCTCAGGAAAAGAAAGAAGCCGAGGCCCGTGAGCGTGCCGAGGACGAGGCCGAGCGCAGGAAAGCCGAGCAGCAGAAGCAGGCCGAACTGAAGAAGCGCCAGGAGGCAGAGGCCAAGCAGGCCGAAGCCGCCAAGAAGAAGGAAGCTGACGCCAAGCAGGCGGCCCAGGCCGCTGCTGCCGACCGTGCCGCGACGCTCAAGCGCATGCAGGCCATGGCGGGTACTGGCGGCGAAGGCGTGGCAGCGAAGTCTTCGGGACCCTCCGGCAGCTACGGCGGAAAGGTCGCCGCAGTGGTGCGACCCAACGTCGTGTTCCCGGATGCGGACCTTGTCAGCGGCAATCCAGGGGCGGAGTTCGACGTTCGCCTTGCGCCCGACGGCACCATCGTCGGCACGCCGGCACTCTCGAAATCCAGCGGTCTGCCGGCATGGGACGAAGCCGCGTTGCGCGCACTACAGAAGACCGAGAAGCTCCCGCGCGATGTCGATGGCACCGTGCCTCCACGGCTGATCGTCACGCTGCGTCCAAAGCGCTGACCCTCCGGGGTCTGGGAAGGGCCTGACCCTCGGCATCGAGGCCGAGAACGCAGGCCGGCCCGACGATTCACCGTGGGCCGGGGTGCAGATGGATACGCTTCCAGAGCCAGGCGATCAGCGAATGCGCGGCAACGGCAGCCAAACCTCCGATCGCCATGCCGGCCGCGATGTCCAATGGATAGTGCACCCCAACGACCACTCGGGCGAGGCTCACGAGGCCGGCCAGGACCAGCAGAACGCATCCAACGGCCCTGCAATTCGCTACCAGCAGGAACGAAAACGCCAGGGCTGCGTACACGGTGGCGTGACTGCTCGGGAAGGACGGGCCGAAACCGGATTCCAGATGCTGGTGACCGAGACCGAGCTCGACGGGCCTCGGACGATCCCAGACCTCCCCGATGAGGTTGCAGGCGATGCTGCCGAGCGCGATCGCCAGCAAGGCCGCAAACGTCGGCCTGAGCAGCTGCTGCCTCCAGCGATGAAGTGCCAGCCCTACGGGAAGCAGCAGCAAAAGCCAATGAGCATGGACCGCGAGGAAATGACCAGCGTCGACCACCCAGGCGTACGCGTCCTTGTCCGCGTTCAACAGCAGGAACAGTTTCTGGTCCGCTGCAATCATGGTGCCCAAACGCCTTAGTCGTAGACGATCGCGGCCTTGCCCGCATCGGCCTGGGCCATCCAGCTGGCCAGCGCCGCATCGGTCGGGAAGAACTTCGCGCGTTCGCCCAGTTGCAATTCGACCTGCGCGCCGCTGCGCGCGATCGAGAGACGCACACCCAGCCCCTGCTGCAACTCGCCGTGCTCGCTCTGCTCGGTGCGCGGCGGAAAGTCCTTCACCATCCGGGCGATGTCCGGCGCCTTGCCGTTGACTGCCACGCGCAGGAACTTGCCGAAGCGACAGCGCGCCGTCGCCAGATCCCACACCTGCTGGACCTGGAAGCGCGCCTCGAAGCCTCCACGGCCGGGCTGCAGGCGTCCGCTCACGATCACCAGCTCGTCGTCCTTGAGCACGTTGCGGTTGGCGTTGAAGAGCGCCTCGTCGGCCGTCGCATCGATCGCGCCCGACTTGTCGTCGAGCTTGAAGATGGCGAGCCGGCCGCGCTGGCCGTTGATCACGCGAAAGTCGCTCACGATGCCGGCGATGACCTGCTGGTCGCGGGTGTCCATCAGGTCGTCGATCTCGCGCTTGCAGAAGCGCCGCACCTCGTGCGCGACTTCGTCGAAGAGGTGTCCGGACAGATAGAAACCGACCGCCGTCTTCTCGTAGGTCAGGCGCTCCTTCACGCCCCAGGGCGTAGCGTCGACCAGTTCGGGTTCCTGTGTGGCGGAGCCGTGCTCGCTGTCGCCGAAGATGTCGACCTGCGCGGCATTGGCTTCGGTCGCGACGGCGAATTCGTAGGCTCGATCGACCGAGGCGATCAGCGACGCGCGGTTCTGCTGGAGCGAATCGAAGGCGCCGGCCTTGATCAACGCTTCGACCGTGCGCTTGTTGATGCGCTGCCGGTCCACGCGCACGCAGAAGTCGAACAGACTCTTGAACGGACCGCCTGCTTCGCGCGCCCGGACGATCGCCTCGACGGCAAGCTGCCCGGTGCCCTTCACCGCGCCCAGCCCGTAGCGGATGACGTTGTCGTTGACCGGCTCGAAGCGATAGTTGCCGCGGTTCACGTCCGGCGGCTCGAAAGTCATGCCGAAGTTCTTCTGCGCATCCTCGAACAGCACCTTGAGCTTGTCGGTGTCGTCCATTTCCACGGTCATGTTCGCGCAGAAGAACTCGGCCGTGAAGTGCACCTTGAGCCAGCCCGTGTGATAGGCCAGCAGCGAGTAAGCGGCCGCGTGCGACTTGTTGAAGCCGTAGCCCGCGAACTTCTCCATCAAGTCGAAGATCTCGTCGGCCTTCTTCTGGTCGATGTCGTTCTTGGCGGCACCCTTGCGGAAGATCTCGCGGTGCTCGGCCATCTCCTCGGCCTTCTTCTTGCCCATCGCGCGACGCAGCAAGTCGGCGCCGCCGAGCGAGTAGCCGCCCAGGATCTGCGCGGTCTGCATCACCTGCTCCTGGTAGACCATGATTCCGTAGGTCTCGGAAAGCATGTCGGCCACCAGCGGGTGCGGATACTCCACCGTCTCGCGACCGTGCTTGCGCGCGACGAAGCTGGGGATCAGGTCCATCGGACCCGGACGGTACAGCGCGTTCAGCGCGATCAGGTCTTCCAGCCGCGTCGGACGCGCGTCCTTCAGCATGCCCTGCATGCCGCGCGATTCGAACTGGAACACGGCCTCGGTCTTGCCCTCGGAAAACAGCTTGTAGGTCGGCACGTCGTCGAGCCGGATGTTCTCGTAGGCGAAGTTCTCCTGCCCCTTGTGGCGCTGGACGATGAACTCCTTCGCGATCTCGAGGATCGTGAGCGTCGCCAGGCCCAGGAAGTCGAACTTCACCAGGCCGACGGCCTCGACGTCGTCCTTGTCGTACTGGCTCACGGCCGAGTCGCTGCCCGGCTGCTGGTAGAGCGGACAGAAGTCGGTGAGCTTGCCCGGCGCGATCAGCACGCCACCGGCGTGCATGCCGATGTTGCGGGTCATGCCTTCGAGCTTCTGTGCGAGCTCGACCAGCATGCGGACTTCTTCCTCCTTCTCGATGCGGGCCGCGAGCTGCGGCTCCATCTCGATGGCGTAGTTGTTCTTGTCGTTCTCGGGCTTGGGCGACGGCGGATACTGGATCGTCACCGGCTGGCCGGGCTTGTTCGGAATCAGCTTGCTGATGCCGTCGCAGAACATGTAGCTCATGTCGAGCACCCGGCCCACGTCGCGGATGGCGGCGCGCGCGGCCATCGTTCCGAAGGTCGCGATCTGGCTCACGGCATCGCGGCCGTACTTGTCCTTGACGTAGTCGATCACCCGGTCCCGGTTGCCCTGGCAGAAGTCGATGTCGAAGTCGGGCATCGAGACGCGCTCGGGGTTCAGGAAACGTTCGAACAGCAGCTTGTATTCGAGCGGATCGAGGTCGGTGATCTTGAGCGCGTACGCCACCAGCGAGCCCGCGCCCGAGCCCCGGCCCGGCCCCACGGGGCAGCCGTTTTTCTTGGCCCAGTTGATGAAGTCGCCCACGATCAGGAAGTAGCCCGGGAACCCCATCTTGAGGATGGTGTTGATCTCGAACTCCAGGCGCTCCACGTAGCGCGGGCGTTCGGCGTCGCGCCTGGCCACGTCGGGATACAAGTGCGCGAGACGCTCTTCCAGGCCCTCGAAGGAAGCGACCCGGAAATACTCCGCGATCGGCATGTTGTTGGGCGTCGGGAAGTTCGGCAGCTGCGGCTTGCCGAGCACCAGCGTGAGGTTGCAGCGCTTGGCGATCTCGACCGTGTTGGCGATCGCGCTCGGCACGTCGGCAAACAGCCGGGTCATCTCGGCGGATGACTTGAAGTACTGCTCGCGCGTGAACTTGCGGATGCGGCGCGGGTTGCCCAGGATTTCGCCTTCGGAGATGCAGACGCGAGCCTCGTGCGCCTCATAGTCGTCGGCGGTGGCGAACTGCACCGGATGCGTCGCGACCACCGGCAGCCTGAGTCGCGCGGCCAGCTGCACCGCTGCCACCACGTGGGGCTCGTCTTCAGGGCGCCCGGCGCGTTGCAGCTCGATGTAGAAGCGGTGCGGAAAAAGCCCCGCCAACTGAAGCGCGATCTCGGCAGCACGCTCGGCCTGGCCTTGCAGCAACGGCGCGCCGAGCGGCCCGGCCTGCGCGCCCGACAACGCGATCAGCCCGCCCTGGAGTTCTTCCAGCCAGGCCAGCTTGCAGGCGGCCTGGGCCTGCCCACGGCCGACGTTCTGCGTCCAGGCGCGCGCGAGCAGTTCGGAAAGATGGAGATAGCCTTCCTTGTTCTGCACCAGCAGGACGATGCGCGTCAGCGCGCCCGGCTCGGCACTCAGCCCCTCGACGAAGACCTCGGCGCCCAGCACCGGCTTGACGCCTTTGCCGCGCGCTTCCTTGTAGAACTTGACGGCGCCGAAGAGATTGTTGAGGTCGGTGATCGCCAGCGAAGGCTGGCCGTCGGCCGCGGCAGCCTTGACGACTTCATCGATGCGGTTGGTGCCGTCGACGACGGAAAACTCGGTGTGCAGGCGCAGGTGAACGAACATCTGCTCATTGTAGAAAGCGCGACCTCCACGATGTGATCTCGCTCTCCCTAGCTTGCGCGCCCCACCTACAATCCCGCCCCGTGCAAGAGATTCTGAATATCGCGGCCTACAAGTTCGTCCCGATCGACGACGCCGCCGAACTGCGTGAAGCGCTTCGTGCGCAGACCCATGCGCTCGCGCTCAAGGGCACGATCCTGATTGCGCCGGAAGGCATCAACCTATTCCTGGCGGGCACGGTGGATTCCGTGCGCGCGTTTCTGGCGACGCTGCGTGCGGATGCGCGCTTCGACGATCTGGAAGCGAAGGAAAGCTGGTCTGCCTCGCAGCCCTTCCGCCGCATGCTCGTGAAACTCAAGCGCGAGATCATCCGCATGGATCATCCCGCCATCCAACCCGCCGCCGGGCGCGCGCCCGGCGTGGACGCGCCGACGCTCAAGCGCTGGCTCGACCAGGGGCACGACGATGCCGGCAAGCCGGTCGCGCTGCTCGACACTCGAAATGCCTTCGAGGTCGACTACGGCACTTTCGAAGGCGCCATCGACTGGCGCATCCACAAGTTCACCGAATTCCCCAAAGCTCTGCAGAAACACCGCGACGATCTCGCGGGCAAGACCGTGGTCAGCTTCTGCACCGGCGGCATCCGATGCGAGAAGGCCGCGATCCTGATGCGGGAAGTCGGCGTGGCTGATGTGCTGCAGCTCGAAGGCGGCATCCTCAAGTATTTCGAGGAAGTGGGCGGCTCGCACTACCAGGGCGAGTGCTTCGTCTTCGACGGCCGCGAATCGCTGTCGCCGGACCTGAGGGCGCGCGCGAGTGGCGTGAGCGCCCGGGCCGCCGAGGACCCGGACATCTCGATCAAGCGTTGAATTTCAGACCGGCGTCGTGCCGGAATCCGCAGGCGCCTGCACCTGGAAGGGATGGCCGGGCAGCGGGATGAATTCGGTCTCGCCGGGCACGTGGCCCATGCGTTGAGCGGACCAGTCGGCGCCGGCTTCGAGGATGCGATCGCGCCGGCTCGAAACGAAGTTCCAGGTGATGAAGCGCGGGCCGTCGAGTGGCTCGCCGCCGATCACGACGACGCGGACAGCCGCTTGCGCAGTCAGCACACCGCCCTCGCCGTCAGGCAGCATCGCCATGGTGTGTTGCGCAACCGGCTCGCCGTCGAGCGATGCATCGCCGTCGACGGGATAGATCGCCAGTTCCGGCGCCAGCGCCGGCAATTCGAAACGAGCGCCTGCCGGCAAGGCCAGATCCAGATAGATCGTCTTCGAGAAGGTTGCCACGGGCGAGCGCACCCCAAAAGCCTCGCCCACGAGCACGCGGACCTGCACACCTTGCAGGTCGAGCGACGGGATGTCCGCCGCGGCCGTGTGCGCAAAGCTGGGTTCGACCTCCTCGTGCGCCTGCGGCAAGGCGGCCCAGAGCTGCAGACCGTGGTTGATGTAGGTCGCATCGAGCAAGCGCTCTGGCTTGCGCTCGGAGTGCACAATGCCGCGCCCGGCGGTCATCCAGTTGATTGCACCGGGGCGGATTTCCTGCACGCTGCCGAGGCTGTCGCGATGCATCATCGCGCCCTCGAACAGATAGGTCACGGTCGCGAGGCCGATGTGCGGATGAGGCCGCACGTCATGCTCCGAGCCGGGCTGCTCGGTCGCCGGCCCGAAGTGGTCGAAGAACACGAAGGGCCCCACAGAACGCCGCTTCGCCGCCGGCAGCAGGCGCCGGACCTTGAAGCCCCCACCTAAGTCCTTGTCATGCGGTTGCAGCAGCAGTGGTGCGGTCATCGTGGTACTCCGTGGGACGATTCAGTGATTCGGGGTGCGTGATGTTGCCACCTCAGCTACACGCTCGCCGAACGCGCGCGCGGTGTCGAGGTCACCACGCGCCATGTCGGCCGGGCTCGCATCGGTAGGCGAAGTGGTCAGCAGGCCGTTGTAGCCGCCGACGTAGTTGATCGAATCGCGCTTCGCCGCCTTGTCGTTGCTCGGCATGATCCCGAGGCTGACCCAGAGGCCGCCGTGCTGCATGGCGAGGTGCCAGAGGTAAGTGAGCGTAGCGTCCTTGTCACCGTTCATGGCGGCGCTGTTGCTGAAGCCGGCGAACAGCTTGTCCTTCCAGCCCTGCTTGAACCAGACCTTGGACGATGCGTCCGCGAATTTCTTGAACTGCCAGCTCGCTCCGCCCATGTAGGTGGGCGAGCCGAAGATGATCGCGTCGGCGCCGGCGAGCATTTCCCAGCCGTGCGCCGGCAGATTGCCGTCGGCATCGATCGCCAGCAGATGCGCGCCGGCCCCTTCGGCCACCGCCTGGGCAACGCGCTGGGTGTGCCCGTAGCCCGAATGAAAAACGACAACGATGTCAGCCATCGATACTTCCTAGTCAATGAATCGCCGCATCCTACGGCGTCTCAAGCCAGAAACGCCACGGACCAGCTTGGCCGGTCCGCAGGCGTTGCCCCCTGAAAGGGGGTGGGCGGCCACACGAAGTGGGCAAGCCTGGGGGTTATCTCCGGTCCAGGCTGAACCGACCAGCGCCGAGAGCGGCAATCGCGAGCAGGCCACCGGCGATCGCAATGTTCTTGAAGAACATCAGCTGGTTGACGTACGCCTTGTCGGCAGGCATGGCCCAGTAGTTGTGGAAGAACACAGCCGTCGCAACCGTGAACACGGCCAGGATGATGGACACGATGCGCGTCTTGTAGCCGACGAGAAGCAACAGGCCGAGTCCGAGTTCGACGGCGATCGCGATGACCGCGCCGAGCGCCGGCAGCGGCAGGCCGACTGCGCCGATGTATCCGACGACGCCAGCGAAGCCGCTGATCTTGCCGAAGCCGGCGGGCACGAAGAGCAACGCGATCAGTACGCGACCAATGAGTGCCAGCGTGTCTTGCGCAGCGCCTGCGGTTGCCGGAGCGGCGTAGTTTGCGGTGGTGGTGGACATGGGATTTACTCCTGGGTTGAAAAAATAGGTTGCGCGGCTTCAGGCCGCGAGGTCGAACACGAGCACTTCGGCATTCTTGCCGGCGCCGAGCGTCAGTTGCGATTCGCCTTCGAGCAAGGCCGCATCGCCGGTAGCGAGCTTCGTGCCATTGGCCTCGAGCTCGCCGCGCACTAGGTGCACGTAGCTCTTGCGCTTCGGGTCGAGCGTCAGGCTGGCCTTCTCGTCGCCATCGAGCAGCCCTGCGAAGAGGCGCGCGTCGGCATGCACGAGCACCGAGCCGTCCGCGCCGTCGGGCGATGCGACCAGCCGCAGCTTGCCGCGCTTCTCGGCTTCGGGGAACGTCTTCTGCTCATAGCCCGGAGCGATGCCGCGCACGTTCGGCTCGATCCAGATCTGCAGGAAGTGCGTGGTCTCGTCGGCCTTGTGGTTGAACTCGCTGTGCATCACGCCACGGCCCGCGCTCATGCGCTGCACGTCGCCCGGAGGAATGGATTCGACATTGCCCATGCTGTCCTTGTGAGCGAGCTCCCCGGACAGCACGTAGCTGATGATTTCCATGTCCTTGTGGCCGTGGGTGCCGAAGCCGGCGCCCGCGGCGACGCGATCTTCGTTGATCACGCGCAGATTGCCGAAACCCATGTGGGCCGGGTCGTAGTACCCCGCAAAGGAGAAGCTGTGGAAGGAGCGCAGCCAGCCGTGATCGGCATAACCGCGTTCCTGGGATTTGCGGACTTGCAACATCGTTGAACTCCTGCCCTCGTCTAGAGGGCTCTTCGAATGCCGCGCCCTGTGCGCAGCGGATGTATGGAACTTTAGGGCGGCAGACCTGGGGCAAAAGCAATGCCGTTTGATGGCATCATTCAATTTTTTTGATCAATCGGCCACCATGCCCACTGCTCGCGATGTCCTGACACCCGATGCGCTATCGATGCTGCAGACCGTGGCGAGCACCGGCAGCTTTGCCGCCGCGGCCCGGGCGCTGAACGTGGTGCCGAGCGCATTGAGCTACCGAGTGCGGCTGATCGAGGACGCACTGGACGTGCTGCTGTTCGACCGCAGCGGCCGGCAGGCACGCGTGACAGAGGCCGGCCAGGAACTGTTGCGCGAGGCCTCGCGGCTGCTGGGCGAAATCGATTCGGTGGCCAACCGCGTCAAGCGCGTGGCCACGGGCTGGGAGCCGATGCTCACGATCGCGGTCGACAGCGTCATCGCGCGCGACCCGCTGCTCGATCTCGTGAACTCCTTCTACGCGCTCGAGCCGCCGACACGCCTCAAGCTGCGCGACGAAACGCTGCTGGGCACCATCGAGGCGCTGACCTCCGGCGAGGCCGACCTCGCGGTCGGTGCGGTGCTCGACGCAGCCAGCCTGGCCTTCACCGCGACGGGCATCCGCAGCCGTCCGCTGGGGGAACTGGCCTTCGTCTACGCCGTCGCCCCGCACCATCCGCTGGCACGGATGGAGGAACCGCTGAGCGACGAAGTGCTGCGCCAGTACCGTGCCGTGGCCGCCGCCGATTCATCGCGCGCGGGCCCGAGCATGACCGTCAATCTGGTGGGCGGCCAGGATGTGCTGACCGTGCCGACCATGCAGGCCAAGCTGGCGGCGCAGCTTCACGGGTTGGGCGGCGGTTTCCTGCCGGAGCCGATGGCGCGCCCGTACATCGAAGCGGGTCACCTGGTCGAACGACGCACCGAGCGCGTTCCGCCCGTCGCCACCATGCATTGCGCGTGGCGCGTTCGCACAGCCGGCCAGCCAGGCCGGGGAATGCAATGGTGGCTGGAGCAGTTCGAACACGAAGGTACGCGTCGCGCCCTCCTGGAGCGCCACCGCGGAAGATGACCAGGCGGCGCCGGCCGATGAGGCCGCCAACCCGGTTAGAGTGCTTCGACTGCCACACCAACATGAGACTGCCATGACCATTCGACCTGTCGCCGACCGTCACCGATCCACCGCATCGCGCCATCTCGCCGTCATCGGCGCGGGCATCGCCGGTGTGGCATGCGCCCGCACGCTGCTTCAGGCGGGGCACCGCGTCACCGTGTTCGAGCGCGAAGTCGGCGCGGGCGGCCGCATGGCGAGCGAATCGACGCCGTTCGGCCGGTTCGACAGCGGCGCCCAGTACTTCACCGTGCGCGACCCCCGCTTTGCGCGCGCGCTCGAAACCGCGCCCAAGGTGTGCAAGCCCTGGAGCGCGAACCTCGTGCGCGTGCTCGACGCGCACGGCCGCGTCGCCGAAGCCGCCCTGCCCGCGCTCGAACCGCATTGGGTCGCGCAGCCCGGCATGGATGCGCTGGTCGCGAATTGGTCGGTGCCGCTGGGCGATTCGCTCGTCACGCAAACGCAAGTGACCCACATCGAACGCGATGCACTCGACGCCAAGCGCTGGCAGTTGCGCACCGCGGGCGTCGACGATTCGACGCATGTCTATTCAGGTTTCGACACGGTGCTGCTGGCAGTGCCGCCGTCCCGGACGCGCGCCCTGCTGGACAACGGCAAGCATTCGCAGGAGATCAGCCAGAAGATCGAAGCGGTGCGCATCGCTCCGTGCTGGACCTTGATGATCGCCTTCCCCCAGGCCAACCAGCCGACCATGTCGCACCTGGGCCCGCAGTGGAATGCCGCGCGCAGCACGCACCACCGCGTGGCATGGCTCGCCCGCGAATCGTCCAAGCCCGGCCGCGACCGCATCGAGCGCTGGACCCTGCAGGCCAGCGCAGCCTGGTCGCAGGAACATCTGCGCGACGATGCGCCGAGAGTCGAAGCCAAGCTCCTGCGCGCCTTCGCCGAGATCACCGGCATCCGCGCCGAACCTTCGCACGCACAGGCACGCTGCTGGGCGGAGGCACAGACGCAAATACCCGTCGGCAAGCCGCATCTGTGGGACGCCAAGGCACGCATCGGCGTCGCTGGCGACTGGTGCACGGGGCACCGGGTCGAGGATGCTTTCCTGTCGGGTCTCACCCTGGCGCTCAAGGTAGCTTGACGCCCCTCCCGCGGTGATGCTTCGGATCGGCCGGTTCGCACCCTCGCCCACCGGGCCGCTGCACGCCGGGTCATTGGTGGCCGCGCTCGCCAGTTGGCTGGATGTGCGAGCGACGGGTCCGCAGGCCCGTTGGCTGGTGCGGATCGAGGATGCCGATACCGAGCGCTGCCTGCCTGGCATGGGAGAGGAAATTCTCCGGCAGCTCGCCGCGTGCGGATTGACGCCTGACGATACGCCCGTCTGGCAGACCCGGCGCACCGGGCCCTACGAACGGGCGCTCGACAAGCTCAAGGCCGCGCAGTTGGCCTACCCCTGCGGCTGTTCGCGCAAGGACATCGACGAGGCGCTCGCGCGCAGCGGCATCGTGCATGCGCGCCACGGCGAGCGCATCTACCCGGGCACCTGCCGCGACGGACTGCACGGAAAGCCGGCGCGTGCATGGCGCTTTGCCGTCGCCAAGTTCGAGGCCGACAGGAAATCGACCGGCCTGCACTGGGCCGACCGCCGCCTCGGCAGCCAGGCGCAGAACGTGACGAACGAGGTCGGCGACTTCGTGCTCAAGCGCGCCGACGGCCCCTGGGCCTATCAACTCGCTGTCGTGGTCGATGACGCCGATCAGGGCGTGACCGACGTCGTGCGTGGCGAAGACCTGGCGGACAACACTGCGCGCCAGATCCTGCTTCAGCAAGCGCTTCGCGTACCCACGCCGAGCTACCTGCACACACCCCTGGTGCGGGGCGCCGATGGCGACAAGCTCTCCAAGCAGAACGGCGCAACACCCCTGACGACCGCCACATCCGCGGATGCGCTGGCCGCCCTGAACTCGGCGGCGCAGGTGCTGGGTTTGACCGCCGCGGGAACCTCATCGACCGCCGAAGCGCTCGCGACCTGGGTGCCTCAGTGGCGCGAACTCTACAATCCGCGGCCGTGATGACCAGCCCCACTACCGACCTCCCCCGCGATCCGCCGGACGACATGCCCGCCGGCGACAAACCCACTGGCGAGGCGCATCCGCTCCATCGCCGCCTGAAAAGCTTCGTCAAGCGCGGCGGCCGCACGACCGAGGGCCAGGCCCGGGCCTATGAGCAATTCGGGCCGCAGTTCCTGCTGCCCTACCGCGCCGCGCCGCTCCACTTCGAAGCGACCTTCGGCCGCAATGCGCCCACCATCCTGGAGATCGGTTTCGGCATGGGCGAGGCCACAGCGCACATCGCCGCACTGATGCCGGAAAAGAACTTCCTCTGCTGCGAAGTGCACGAGCCCGGCGTCGGCGCGCTGCTCAAGCGCATCGGCGAGCAGAACCTGCAAAACATCCGCATCTGCGCGCATGACGCCGTCGATGTGCTGGACCACATGCTGCAGCCTGCGACGCTGGCCGGCGTGCACGTGTTCTTTCCGGACCCGTGGCACAAGACGCGGCACAACAAGCGCCGGCTGATCCAGTCACCCTTCGTTCGCAAGCTGGCGGAACGACTGGCGCCCGGCGGCTACTTGCATTGCGCCACCGACTGGCAACCCTACGCCGAACAGATGCTCGAAGTGCTTTCGCAAGAGCCGCTGCTGCGCAACACGGCCGAGGCCTATGCGCCCAAGCCGGCTTATCGCCCGCTCACCAAGTTCGAGAACCGCGGTCTCAAACTCGGCCACGGTGTGTGGGACGTGGTGTTCGAACGGGTCTGAGCATCGAGCTCAGTTCGCCAGGATCGGATTGCGCTTTTCCGCTTCGAGCCGCTGCTGTCTGCGCACGGCCTCGCACTGTGCGTGCGGCTTGAAGGCCGGCTTCAGGCATTGAGCGGCCATGCACCGCGCTGCGGCGAAGAAGTTCAGGCCCGCGCAGGCTGCGCCGGGTTCGACGAATTCACGTGGCATGGGTCGGGCCGCTGCGACAGGCTTTGCGACCCTGTCCTTCTGAGCGGGCGACGCGGGAGCATGCAGGGGCGGCGATGAGGCCGCCACCGGCTCGGCCTTGTACACCGCGCCGGGGCCCGAGAGCAGCCACCCCGCTGCGGAACCCACGGTCAGTGCAACGACCAGCCCCCCAATGGTGAACCACGCGCCCCGGTTCGGCTCGTGAACCGGAGCCAACGCGGGTCCTGCCTTCGGCCGCCGGGACGACTCAGGCGGTGGTGAAAATTCCGTCCGTGCAGATCCCAGCGCCGCAAGAGCCGTCGGCAACGGGTTCACGCACCCGATGCAGAACTTGGCGATACCGCGGTTCTCGGTGTCGCAAATCGGGCATCTCACCTTCATGTGGGCTGGCGGTCAGTGCGTGAGGATGGAGAGGTCTTCCGCTTCGTCGGCTGCAAGGCCTTGCGCCGCGACCAGGTTCTTCTGCGCCGCCATGATGAGCGCGGCACGGTAGGCAGAACGGCTCGCGATCTTGGTGTGGGTGATCAGCGCCTGCCACTCGCGCTCGAGATCCTGTCGCGACCGATCCTTGGGAGTGCCCATCAGAGCCTGGCTGACGTCGACCAGCGCGGCCGCGGAGCTGAGGCAGATGTTGATGGCGGACTGCGCGGCGCTGGTGCGCAGGCGCTGTTCTTGGCTCTGCGGATCACCGCCCAGGGCTTCGAGGGGAACGTTGGCGGTGGGCCCGAGATACGGGGCGCCTTGGAGTTCGCTGTCGGCGTGGGCGAGCACCTTTTCAATGGCGGCCAGCGCGTTTTCCAGCAATGCGATATCGAGTGACTTTTGCTTCATTTCATCCAGCCGGATGGATTCCGGTCCAGCGGGAATGGTGACAGTGGATGGCACTTTTTCACTGTGCAATAAGCCACAGTCGAAATACAAAAGTTTACAAATGCAAGGCCATTGCGGCCCAGCTCTGGTGCCACAAGCCCGACAGAGAACGACCGGCCGTGACTTACTGCCTTCATTTACGGCATCGAAGTTGCTACATTTTTTTGTCAATTACAACGAAAGGTGTCTGATGAACCTGTCACGCAGGGCCTGGCTCGGCAAGACTGGCGCCGCACTGTTCCTCGGTGGAGGGCTGTATGCGGGCGGGACGAGCCACGCCCAGACGACGACGCGCGCCACGGCCTCCGCCGCGCGCACCGTCGTCCTGGGCCAATCGGTCCCGTTGACCGGTGCGGCCAGCGAGATCGGCCTGGCGTTCGCGGCGGGTTGCCGGCTTTATGCGACCGAATTCAACGAAAGCGGCGCCGGCGGCGGCATCCAGCTGAAGCTGCTGCAGCTCGACGATGGATATGACGCCGCGCGCGCGGCCACGAACGCCCGCACCCTTCTCACCACCGACAAGGCGGACATGCTCTTCGGCTTTGTCGGAACCGCCAGCAGCGAAGCCGGCGCGGCCGCAGCAGCGCAGCAGGGCTCGGTGCTGTTCGCCCCCTTCGCGGCAGCGGACAACCTGCGTGCAGCGGGCCACCCTCACGTGTTCCACGTCCGGCCCAGCATGGCCGACGAGGCCTTCAAGATCGTCCGCCAGTGCGCCACCGTCGGACAGACGCGCATCGCCTTGATCGGCGACGACGACGCCATGGGTCGCGCCGGGCTCGCGGCAGTGCAGCAGGCGGCGGCTGATCTCAAGCTCGCGCCACTGGTCGCAACCGCGCTGGTGCCCGCGTCTGGCGACAAGGTGGATGCGGCGCTCGCCGAGGTGCAGAAGCAATCGCCGCAGGCCATCGTTCTGGTATCGCTCTCGGGCACCACGGCCAACGTGATCCGCAAGCTGCGCAAGCGCGGCTATGCCGGAGCCTTCATGGCGTTCTCGATCGTGGGCATCGATCCGCTCTACACGGCACTCGGCAAGGACATCGGCGGCATCGTGATCTCGCAGGTGGTGCCCTCGCCGCGCTCCTCGGCGATCCCGATCGTCAAGGAATACCTCGCCGCCGTCGACAACTCCGACCAGACGCCGTCGTATGAAGGCCTCGAAGGCTTCATCGCCACCAAGGCGGCGGGCGAAGCGGTGCGCCGGGCGGGCCGCGGGTTCACGCCGGCCGCGATTCAGCGCGTCATGGCAGGCATGACGGACTACGACGTGGGCGGCTTCCGCATCAACCTGCGGCCGGGCCTACGCGATCCCGGGCGGACCATCGACCTCATCAGCATCACCAAGGACGGACGCGTGCTTCGCTGAGGCCCTACCCGGCGCTGCCCAACTGTTGCAGCGCATCGAGGGAGAGCAACTCGATCCGCCCATAGCCCAGCGCGATCACGCCTTCGTGCGCCAGGGCGTTGAGTTCCTTCGACAAGGTCTGCCGCGTCACGCCGAGCATCATCGCCAGCGCCTCCTGAGGCAGCGCCACGCTGCGGCGCGGGTCGGGCGATTGCGTCGCATCGCCCCGCGCCAGCGCGAGCAGCCGACGCGCGACGCGGGCGCGCAAGCCGCGCAGCGTGGCGTCCTCCATCAGTCCGTAGAGGCCGCGCACGCGCGCCGCCAGCAAGGCGGCGATCGCGCGTGCAAAGGCTGCTCCCTCCATCTGGTGCGCGAAGGCCTCGAAGGGAACGGCCAGCAGGTCCAGCGCGGACAGCGCCGTCGCATCGTGGGTGCGCGGCGAGCCGTCGATCAGGCTGATCTCGCCGAACCAGTTGCCGGGCTCCAGCACGGCGAGGATGGCTTCGCGGCCGTCCTGCCGCAATGTCGAAATCTTGATCGTCCCCGCGGCCAGACCGAAAAAGGCCGCGCCCGCCACGTGCACCGGATCGCCCTGCCTGAACACCATCGCACCGCGCCGCAGGTGGATCAGTTCGGCCGCGCCGAGAAGACCTTCCCGCTGGGCGCGGGGCATGGAGGCGAACCACGGATTGGTCTCCACGACGACGCGGTGCGCGGCGGACAGGCGAGGTCTGGGCATGGAGGGCAATTCCGGGGGTTAACGAGAGCGCTCCATTGTCAAATTCTTGACAGTTGAGCGTCAACCGCAGGTCTACAGTGGGCCGCACACCAAGGAGAACACCACGATGAATGCAAGAGCGAAATTCGTCCGCATGCAGGACAGCACCCGTGAAGACTGGCAACTGATCGGCGGCGAGTTCATGCAGTTCGCGACCGGCCTGCCCGAGCGCGTGATCAAGCACCTGCAGATCCTCGAAGGCGACTACGGCGGCTTTCCGATCGACCGCTACACGCATTCGCTGCAGACCGCCACGCGCGCACTGCGCGACGGCCGCGACGAGGAGTACGTGGTGTGCGCGCTGCTGCACGACATCGGCGACACACTCGGCACCTTCAACCATCCCGACATCGCCGCCGCGATCCTCAAGCCCTTCGTGGCCGAGGAGAACCACTGGATGGTGCAGCACCACGGCATCTTCCAGGGGCACTACTTCTTCCATCACATCGGCCTCGACCGTGACCTGCGCGAGAACTTCCGCAGCCACCCGAGCTTCGAGCGCACCGCTGAGTTCTGCGAGCTCTATGACAACCCGGCCTTCGATGCGAACGCCGAGACCTTGCCGATCAGCGAATTCGAGCCGATGCTGCGGCGTGTGATGGCACAACCCCGCCAGAGCATCTACAAGTCCGCGCTGAAATCCGAAACGGCCGCGGCCTGACAAGCACCTCATCCATCCCAGGAGACCCTCGATGAACGCCACCTCCCAAAGTGAAGTCCAGAAACTCGTCAGCGCCGAAGAATGGCAGTTGCGCGTCGACCTCGCGGCCTGCTACCGACTGGTTGCGCTGTACGGCTGGAGCGACCTCGTCTTCACGCACATCAGCGCGCGCGTGCCGGGACCGGAGCATCATTTCCTGATCAATCCTTACGGCCTCATGTTCGACGAAATCACCGCGTCGAGCCTGATCAAGGTCGACAAGGACTGCAACAAGGTGATCGATTCGCCCTACCCCGTGAACCCGGCGGGCTTCGTGATCCACAGCGCGATCCATGCCGCGCGTGAAGACATTCAGTGCGTGCTGCACACCCACACGCGCGCCGGCATCGCGGTGAGCGCGCAAACGAACGGCGTGCTGCCGATCAGCCAGCAATCGACCTTCGTGCTGGCGTCGCTCGCCTATCACGACTACGAGGGCGTGGCCTTCCGCGACGACGAGAAGCCGCGTCTGCAGGCCGACATGGGCAACGCCAACTACCTCATGCTGCGCAACCACGGTCTGCTCACCGTGGGCAAGACCATCGCCGACGCCTTCCTGAGCATGTACACCTTCGAGAACACCTGCCAGATCCAGATCGCCGCGCAAGCCGGCGGCGGTGAGCTGACGCAGGTCGACCCGCGCATCGTCGAAGGCGTGGGCCATGCGATGAAGGTGCAGACGGGTGGACTGGGCGGCGTCTTCGTCTGGCCTTCGCTCATTCGCAAGCTCGACCGCGTCGACCCCAGCTACAAGAACTGAATCTTCAGATATCCAGGGCGGAGGCGTCGGGCGAATCCTCGTCGCGCGCTTCTTCTGCTGCCCTGCAGTACTCGCGCAGCTTGAGCAGCGCGCGATACATCGCATCCCGCTCGTCGGGTGTCAGCACACGGATTGCCGCGGCCTGGCGCCGGCGGGCGATCGGGATCGCCTCTGCGTGCAGCGCCTTTCCTGCCGCTGTCACCGCGCAGTAGACCTTCTTGCGCGGGGTGTTGCCTTCAGCCTGCAACTCGACCAGCCCCCGGGCTTCGAGCAGTTTGAGCGTGCGGCTGACCAGTGCCTTGTCCGAAGTGGACTGCTTCACCAGATCGCTGAACGCCAGGCGCTCCGAGTGCGCCACGAGCGACAGCACGCGCCATTCCGATACGGACAAGCCGAACTGATCCGCGTACGGCAGCGTGATCGTGCGCCGGAGCGCGTTGCCCACCTGGCTCATCATGGTCGTGATGAAGGCATCGACCGTCAGCGTCGTGCCTGCCTCGTCGAGCTCGGTCCAGGGCGTGGCCGCCTCGACCGTGAGGGAAGAAGTGATGCGTTTGTCTGTCATTGCCCCGCATTGTTTCATGCGAACGCGCGAGGCCATTTCAACCATGTAGATCACTATTTTTTAACACGTCAATTGGTATTTGCAGCAAGTTGATGCATCAACAATGACTTCACAATGACGTATTCGTTAGTAAACCGTTGTTTTACTAATGAATCACCAAAGTTCATTCAGTTGCCAGCCGCCATGCATCGCTCCCGCGTCCCGCATGGCCCTTCCAGGAGCCAGTGATGTTTTCGACCCGTCGCCAAGTCCTTCTTGCGGCCACGATGGCGGCATGCGCCATGTCCGCCGGACATGCCATCGCCGAGCCGGACTACCCGTCCAAGACCGTCAGCATGATCGTCTCGTATCCGCCGGGAGGCGACACGGACGCCATCGCGCGCCTCTTCGCCGACAAGCTCTCGCAGCGGCTGAAGCAGACGGTGATCGTCGACAACAAGCCCGGGGCCGGCGGCGCCCTGGGCAACAACTTCGTGAGCCGCGCGCCTGCCGACGGATACACGCTGCTGTTCACGCCCAATCCCTTCACCACGGCCCCGCTGGTGATGAAGTTGTCGCCCAGTGCCAGCTACGACGTGCTGCACGGCTTCGAGCCGATCATCAACACGGCCACCCAGCCGCTGGTGCTGGTCGCCAATCCGGGTCTCGGTGTCAAGACGCTGCCGGAGTTGATCGCCGCCGCCAAGTCCGGCAAGTCCGTGACCTACGCCAGCCCCGGCGCCGGCTCACCGATGCACATCGTCGGCGAATGGCTCAACCGCGCGGCCGGCGTGAAGATCACGCATGTTCCCTATCGCGGCGTGGGCCCGTCGGTGACCGATGTGGTCGCCGGCCACGTGGACACGGCCTGGGTCACCTTCGGCGCCGTTCGCCAGTACCTGCAGAACGGCCGCCTCATCCCGCTGGCGATCGGCGATGCCCAGCGCTCCAAGCTGGCGCCGAACGTCCCGACCCTGGTCGAGTTGGGCTACAAGGACGTGGTCGTGGGTGCCTGGAACGGGTTCTTCGCGCCCAAGGGAACACCCGCGCCTGTCGTCAAGTTGTTGAACGAGAACCTCAACGAGATCCTGAAGTCGCCCGAAGTAACGGAGAAGCTGGCGGTCTTTGGCGCCCTGCCCGCAGGCGGCACGCCGGATGTGCTCAGCAAGATCAACGCCAGCGACTACACGGTCATGGGCAAGGTCATCAAGGATCTCGGGATCACCGTGGAATAGGGCTCGCCCCCAGGCTGCGCGCACTTCGTGTCGCTTCGCCTACCCCCTGCCGCGGGCAACACCGGCGGACCGGCTGAGCCGGATCCGCGGTGTTTCATGAACGGGCTTCGCTTCGCTTGCCATTGGCGGACGGAAGCGGCCGGCTTCTTGGTAATCAACGATGAGACATTCTTCGAATCCTCCGACCTCCAGCGCGTCGACGCTGGGGGCCGATATCCCCCAGGTCACGGCACGGGCCAAGGTGCTGGGGCGTGCGATGTATGCGGGCGACATCAAGGTCGCGGGCATGTTGCATGGCAAGGTGCTGCGGAGTCCCTACCCGCATGCGCGCATCGTGTCGATCGACACCTCCGAAGCGCTGTCTCTGCCGGGGGTAAAGGCGGTGCTGACCGGCGCGGAGGCGCCGCGCGCGATGTGGGGGGTGCATCACAAGGAGCGGCGCATTCTTGCCGAGGGCGTGGTGCGCTTCGCAGGCGAGGAAGTGGCTGCGGTGGCGGCCACGACCGAAGAGATCGCGCGGGACGCGCTGGACCTGATCCGCGTCGAGTACGAGGAACTGCCGGCGATCCTCACGCCCGAGGAGGCGATGGACGAGGAGGCGCCGGGCGTGCATCCCGAGCGCAACAACGTCGCGCACGAGATCCGCTTCGAGCGCGGTGACGTCGACAGCGGCTTCGCCTCGGCCCACGTGGTACACGAGGCCACCTACTACGCGCACGCACAGTACCCGGGCTACCTGGAGCCGATGGGCACGGTGGCGAGCATCGATCCCGACGGGCGCCTCGTGGTCTGGACCTCGACCCAATCGGTCACGCAGGCGCGGCAGCGACTGGCGGCGGCACTGGAGCGTCCGATCTCCAGCATCCGGGTGATCCAGGCGACGACCGGCGGCGGCTTCGGCGGGAAGCTGGTGGAAGATGCCAACAACCTCATCGCCGGTCTGCTGGCGGTGAAGACGGGCAAGCCGGTACGGCTCATCAACAACCGGTTGGAAGATTTCCTCGCGGCTTGCTCCAGCGTGCCCGAGCGCATCACGCTCAAGCTGGGCATGGACCGCGACGGCCTGATCGTGGCCAAGGACGTTCGCATCGTCGCCGAATGCGGCGCCTACAGCGGGCTCTCGGCGGAAGTGATGCACGTCACCGCCATGCGCAGCGACAACATGCACCGCAACCCCAACGTCCGTTCGCACGCCACGCTGGTCTACACCAACAACCCGCCGCACGGCGCCTTTCGCGGCTTCGGCGGCACGCAGATGCAGTTCGCGCTCAACAGCCACATCCACACGATGGGCGAGATGCTCGGGCTGGACCCGGCGCTCATTCACAAGCGCAACGCGATCCGCGTCGGCGAAGTCTCGATCCACGGATGGAAGATCGGCAGCACCGGCCTGGTGGAGTGCATCGACCAGGCCATCGACGCCATCGGCTGGGAGGCCAAGCGCGCCTCGCCGAAGACCCCCGGCGTCAAGCGGCGCGGCGTCGGCATGGCCGCAGCGATGCACGTCAGCGGCAACCGCACCATCGGCAACTGGGACGGCTCCACGGTGATCGTGAAGATCAACGAGGACGGCCGCGTGTTCATCATGAGCGGCGAATGCGACATGGGCCAGGGCGCGATGACCATGTTGAGCCAGGTGGTGGCGCACGAGCTGGATCTGCCGCTGGCCCACATGCACGTCGTGCCACCCGACACCGACACATCGCCCATCGCCATCGGCTCGCTCGCGTCGCGCGTGACCATCGCCGCCGGCAATGCGGCCATCGTCGCCGCACGCATGGCACGCGACAAGCTCTTCGCGCTCGCATCGAAGCAATGGAACGTGCCGGCCGAGCAACTGAAGATCGGCGGCGGCGCCGTGTTCGTCGCCGACGCGCCCGAACGCCGCGCCACCATCGCCGAACTCGCCAAGCTGCACATCTGGACCCACGGCGGCGAGGGCATCCAGGTCAGCGGCACCTGGGACGCCCAGACTGTCATGCACGACGACAAGGTGTACGGCAACATCGCGCCGGCCTATTCCTTCGCCGCGCAAGCCGTCGAAGTCGAAGTCGACACCGAGACCGGCCAGGTCACCGTGCTCGACAGCTATGTGGCCGACGACTGCGGCAAGGCGCTGAATCCGATCGCGATCCACGGCCAGACCAACGGCGCCACGGTGCAGGCTTTCGGCTGGACGCTCTATGAACAGATGCAGGTGGAAGGCGGCCGGCTGATGAACGGCAACTTCGCCGACTACACGATGGCGACGGCCGACGCCGTGCCTCTGCTGCGCGGCGGCTTCGTCGAATCGAACGACCCCAACGGCCCCTATGGCGCCAAGGGTGCGAGCGAAACGGCCATCCTCCCCGGCGCACCCGCGATTGCCAACGCGGTGTACGACGCCATCGGCGTGCGCATCACCGAGTTGCCGATCACGCCCGAAAAGATCCTCGCCGCAGTGCGCGAGCGCAAGGAAGGGGAGACACGCCATGCGTGATTTCGACTATCTCGAACCCACCACCATCGACGAGGCCAGCCGGATGCTGGCGGACCTGGGTGATGAATGTCGCGCGATTGCCGGCGGCACGGCCTTGATGCTCGGCATGCGCCAGCGCATGCTGACGCCGACGCACCTCGTGTCCCTCGCGCATCTGCAGCCGCTGCGCGGCATCGACTTCGACGAGAGCCGTGGCCTGCGCATCGGTGCGCTTTCGCGCCATGCCGACGTGGCGAACTCGCCCATCGTGCGCGCGCACTACCCCGTGCTCGCCAGCATGGCTTCGCGCGTGGCGAACCCGCAGGTGCGCAACCAGGGCACGATCGGCGGCAACCTCTGCTATGCCGATCCGTCCACCGATCCGCCCGGTTGCCTGATGGCGCTCGACGCCCAGGTCGTGCTGGGCAGCAGCCGCGGCGAACGCGTGTTGAGCATCGAAGAGTTTCTCGTCGACTACTACGTCACGGCGCTGGAGCCCGACGAGATGGTGATCGAGATCCGCGTGCCTCCGCTTCAGGCTGGCACGTCGGGCGTGTACTCGCGCTTCCTGCGCACGGCCGCCGAGCATCGGCCATTGGCGAGCGTTGCGTTGATCGCGCGTCGCGAGGGCGCGCTCTGCCGCGAGGCAAGGATCGCCGTTGGCGCATCGACGCCCATCCCGACGCGGCTACGGCGTGCCGAAGCCTTCCTCGAAGGCCGGACCGTCACTGCCGATATCGCGGCCGAAGTGGCCGACATCGTCGCCGCCGACATCGAACCGGTTTCGGATACGCGCGGCTCGGCGGATTTCCGCCGCGACATGGTGCGCATCGTCGCGCGCCGCACTGTGGCCGAACTGTTCGGCCTCGACATCAATGAAGGGGCCCGGCAATGACCCAGCACCGTATCGAATGTTCAGTCAACGGCGAAGCACAAAGCGTGGACGTGCCGGCGCGCCGCCTGCTCTCGGATTTCCTGCGTGATGACCTGCACCTCACAGGCACCAAGCGCGGCTGCGAAACCGGCATCTGCGGCGCCTGCTCGGTGCTGGTCGATGGCGAGGTCGTCAAGTCCTGCCTGATGCTGGCCGTGCAGGTGCAAGGCCGCGAGATCACCACCGTCGAAGGCCTCGGCCAAGGCGACGAACTCCACCCGCTGCAGGAGAGCTTCATGCAGTGCGGCGGCCTTCAGTGCGGCTACTGCACGCCCGGCTTTCTCATGACTTCTTGCGCCATGCTCAAGAACAACCCCGACCCGACGGTCGATGAAGTGCGCCACGGTCTCAACGGCAACCTCTGCCGCTGCACCGGCTACACCCAGATCGTCGAATCCATCCTGACCGCCTCGGAGAAGATGCGTGGAAATTGAAAAGACATTGACAGTCGCGGCGCCGCCGCAGCGCGTGTGGGCCATGCTGCTCGATCCGCAAGTGATGGGCGGCTGCGTGCCCGGCATGCAGTCCATCGAGGTCGTGAGCGACGTCGAGTACGTGGCGCTCATGCACGTGAAGATCGCCTTCGTGAGCGCCAAGTTCAAGTTGCGCACCACGCTCGTAGAGCAACGCGAACCGAGCTACCTGCGGGCCGAGGGCACGGGCGAGGACGCCTCCGTGGCCAGTTCGCTGAAGCAGCAGAGCGAGATCTTCCTGACGCCCACCGCGGAAGGCGGCACCGAGTTGCGCATCAAGGTCAAGGTCGACGTGCTCGGCCGCCTGGGCACCTTCGGCCTGAGCGTGATGAAGACCAAGGCCGACCGGATGTGGGAAGAGTTCGGCACCAACCTCGCCGCACGAATCGATGGCGGGGTGGAACCCTCCCCCACCAAGGCACTGGCTGCTGCACCGGCGCCAATGGCAACCCGGCCCGCGGCCGCGCCCGCCAAGCCTGCCATCGCTGGGCCGCTGCCGGAGGCAGGCACCGCTTACGCGCCGGTTCTTTCGGACAGTGGAAAACGCATGCCCGCAGCGGGCACGCCCGTCGCGCCCTCGCCATCCATCCAGGTCAGCGAGCCGGAGACCGAACCGGGCTGGTGGTCACGCCTGCTCGGCGCCAGGACCGGCCGTCCCGCGACCGTCTCGGCCTCGGGACGGTTCATCCGCATCGAAGTGCGCCAACTCGACAAGACCGTCAGCATCGATTGGCCCCTTGAAGGCGCCGATCAATGCAAGGGCTGGCTGCGGGATCTGATCAAGTGATGCGCGGCGGGTGTCAGGCCGGCGTTGCGCTGATGCCTGCCACCTGCAGCTTGCGCTCGCGGAGCCAGAGCAGGAAACCGCAGGCAAACACCACCATCTGGGTGCCGATGAGCAAAGCGAATCCTGAGAAGAAGCCCGAGGCCGCACCGCCGGAAGCGCCATGGCCGCCCGACATCAAGCTGATCACGCCACCCATCAAGGCCGGCATGAAGCCGGCGACCAGGCTCCCGGTGCCGTTGACGACGCCGAAGGCGCTGGCGACGTGCTCCGGACGCGAGCAGTACTGGACCGTGCTCGGAATCGCAGGGCTCTGCAGGCCCCAGCAAAAGTTCGCCGCGATCAGCGCGTAGGCGGCCAGATAGCGGTCGGCCGTGCAGATCGCCAGCAGCACCGACAGCGCCACGCCGGCGCTGGCCACCATGAAGATGAAAGGCACGCGCTGCCGCTCGATCTTGTCGATGATCACGCCGCCCAGCAGCACGGCCACAACGGTCGCGTACTGCGGCAAGGACGCCAGCCAGCCCATTTCCTTGAGCGAGAAGCCGCGAGCTTCCTTGAGATAGGTTGGCAACCAGTTGCTGCTGCCCCAGAGATAGGCGAGCGTCGCCGAGGTCAGCACCGTGATCAGCACCAGGTAGCGCGTTTGCAGCGCGCCCTTGACGATGTCCCCCACGTGCGTCATCGCATCGCCGATGGACTTCGGCTTCTTCATGCCGGAGTACGAGGTCGGCATCTTCACGAAGGCCACCACCAGCGGAATGCCGAGCGCAACGTTGATCAGACCCAACACGTAGAACGATGTCTCCCAATGGAAGTGGACGAGCATGTAGCCGATGAGCGGATAGCCGAGCGCCAAGCCCAGGCCCGTCCCCATGTTGACGAAGGAGTTGGGCTTGCCGTTCTCATGGCTCTCGAAGTGCGCCTTGATGTAGGAAGAAGCCAGCGAGAACAACGGTCCTTCGGACACGCCGAGCAGCACACGGGACGCGAGCAGCATCCCGTAGCCCTCGAACCACGGTGTGATGAAGGTCACGACGCCCCACAGGATGAGGCCGAGGATCAAGCTCTTTCGCACCCCGAACAGCGCAGCGCAGAACGGCGTCAGCACGAATGCCGACACGCCATAGCCAACCATGAACGCAGTCGCGAGGAGCCCCTGGCTCACGCGATCCTCCCGGGTGATTCCGATGTGCTCGAGAAACGCCGGATCGGTGATCAGGACAGCGATGTTGATGCGGTCGACATAGGAGATGGCGACGATCACGAACAAGGTGATCACGCCATACCAACGGAATGCTCTGGCTTGCATTGCTTCTATCCCCTGGAGAATGCGCCGACGCTAGAAGGCGGTGCGAAATCCGAACTCGGTTCCCGTGGACGCGCTGTTCGGCGACGTGAGAACACCGCCCAGCGATTGCGCCGCGCCGTTGCTGTTCGAGATGCGCGCGACCGTGACGTACATGGCGCTGCGCTTCGACAGGTTGTGGACATAGCCCAGCGCCACCTTCGACGACGTCGGCTTCTGCAGGCCGACGAGGGCATCGCGCTCATAGCGTGCGTACGACAGCTTGATCTCGCCAGGACCGACCGGCAGGTTCAGGCCCACCAGTGCGCCCTCGCCATCGATCGAGCCCAGCGACTCGTCGTAGTACTCGGCCATGAGTTTCAGGTTCATCAGCGATTCGACGACGTAGGAGATGCCGAAGTTCGTCATGCGGAGGTCACCGGTGGCATAGGTGGTCTTGCCGGTGGCGATCGCCACGTTGAAGGGACCATTGAGATAGCCCACGCGTGCACCCGCGTAGTTGCCGTCGTCCTGGGTCGAAAGGGGAATCGGTCCCGGCAGAACGGCCCTCGAATCGTTCTCGCCCGTGGCAACCATCAACTGGCCATAGACGCCGCCCAGCGAAGGAGGCAGGAAGTACCCGACACTGTTCGACGCGCGCGTGCCCGTCGGTGCGGCGAGGCCGCTCTGGCTCGCGAAGTACACGTGGTTCGCACCGATGCCGCCGCCGGTGCCGAAGGGATCGAAGAGCGCCGTGTTCCAGAACGTGGGGGTGTAATCGCGGCCGAGGCGCACTTCGCCGAAGGGACCCGACAGGCTGACCGTCGAGCGGCGTGACCACGTCAGGCCGCCGCCGCCGGTGGTGCCGCTGATCTGGTTGTTGGTGTTCGTGAGGTAGCCGGTCCCGGCGTCGTTCTGCAGGCCGGCTTCGAGCCAGAAGCCCGCAGCGTACCCACCGCCGAGGTCCTCGGTGCCCCGGAAACCAAGGCGGCTGAAGGTGTTGGAACTATTGGTCAGTTGCCATTTGCTTGACGAGATCGGCCCCGATCCGGTTGTATAGGCGACCGCGGCGTCCAGCACGCCGAACAAGGTCACGCTCGATTGGGCGCAGGCGATCGACGCGGCCGCGCATGCGGCCGCGACCACAAGAGTCTTCTTCATTGATTTTTTCTTTCGGGGGAGAGTCAGATATCGAGCACGAGCGGGCCGCGTTTGCACCCCGATACGCAAATCATCATGGTCTTGTTCGACGCACGTTCCAGCTTGGTGAGGATGCCGTCGTGGTGGTCGATCTCGCCGTCGAGCACCTTGGTTTCACAAGCGCCGCAGACGCCTTCCTTGCAGCTGTGGTCGGGGTTGAGACCGGCGTCGATCAGGCTGTCGAGGATCGACTTGCCCGGCGGCACTTCGACGGTCTTGCCGCTCTTCGCGCACTCGACCATGTAGCTCTGCGTGGCGCTCGGCGCCTCGACATGAACCGCTGCGAAGCGTTCGATGTGCGCATGCGGGTAGCCGAGCTGCTCGCACGTCTTCTCGAAGCCGTCGAGCATCGGCGTGGGGCCGCAGCAGTAGTAGTGGCTGTCGGCGCCCTTGTCGACCAGCAGCGCCGCGAGATTGGGCGGCCCGCCCTTCTCTTCGTCGAAGTGCCACGTGAGCTGCACCGACTTCTCGGCGGCCAGCGCGGTGATGGCTTCCACGAAGGCCGCCTCCTTCCGGGCGCGTGCGCAGTAGAGCAGCTCCACCGGCTTGCCGATCGAAATCAGGCGCTGCAGCATGCACCAGATGGGCGTCACGCCGATGCCGCCGGCCACGAGCACGGAGCGCTCCGCGCCCTCTTCGAGCTTGAAGTTGTTGCGCGGCACCGAAATCGGGAGCGTCATGCCCACGCGTAGCTGCTGGTGCACATAACGCGATCCGCCGCGGCTCTTGCGGTCGTTCAGCACGCCGACCACGTAGCGCTGGCGATCGGTCGACGGGTTGCACAGCGAATAGCTGCGCACCAGTCCGTTGGGCAGGTGCAGGTCGATGTGGGAGCCGGCTTCGAAGGCGGGGAAATCCACTTCCGGCGTGGCCGGTCGGAACTCGACGCTGACGATGCCGTCGGCCTCGTAGCGCATCGTGTGCACCAGGGCGTTCAGCGTGGGGGATGACATGGCAGGAACCTCGAAGGATGTAATTGCTCGCCCCCAGATCGGCTCACTGCGTGTAGCCTCCCACCCCCGACCGGGGGGGATACCAGCGGCCCGGCGAAGCCGGTTCGGCGGTATCTCTGGAGGAGAGCGCTGCGCATTGGCGGGGGCTGGGTCGTTGCAAGGAAACGCAGTTCAGGGGATCAGGAAACCGAACGGGTATCCAGTTGCTGTTGCGCCAGGCCGCGAAGGTGGCGGCGCAGGCGCACGATGCCCAGGTCGTGCTGGTAGAGCTGCTCGTGCTGGTTGGCATCGGGCTCCATGTTCTCGATCAGCACGCGGTCCTGTTCGAGCACATGCCAGTGGCGCGCCTCGAGACGATTCTTGTAGAGGAAGCGCCAGGTGTCACGCTCCCAGCCCACGGGCAGTCGGCGCACGCGCCAGTGGAAAGCGCACGAGAGCGTCGGCGAGATCGGCGTGTAGCTGCCGACGATGCCGAAGTTGCCGCCGGGGCCGCCGGTCTTCGGGTACGGGATCTCCAGACGCATCCAGTGGATGCCGGTGTCGGCCCATTCCGTCCAGTCGAAGTTCACGTTGCGCTGGCCTTCCTTCTCGAACACGAAGCCGGTGTCCGTCGCGCGGATGCCGAACTTGGCCGTGGAGTCACCCTCGGCCATCGAGTGCGACTGCTTGTGCAGGAAAGTGCCGTGCATGGGGTCCATCACGTTGTCCAGCACGTAGCGGTAGTCGCCCTTCCATTCCGCATAGCAGAGGAAGCTGGAGTACTGCGCGTCGTCGGTCAGTTGCTCCGGGAGCACCAGCGGCGGCGGAGTCTCGACCGACTCCTTGGAGTTGTAGAGCCAGACGGCGCCGGCGCGTTCTTCCACGTGATAGAAGCGCGTGGCCTGCGAGCCTTCGAGCTTGCAGCCAGGGCTGCCGGGCACGCGGGTGACGACGCCGTCGCAGCGCACTTCGACGCCGTGGTACGGGCAGGACAGGCGGTCGCCGAGGATCACGCCCTGCGACAGCGGCGCGCCGCGGTGTGGGCAGCGGTCTTCGAGCGCATGCAGCTTGCCGGCATGGTCGCGCCAGAAGGCGAACTTGCGGCCGAGGCGGCGCAGGGAGACGGGCGATTCCTTGATGAAGCTCGTCGGGCAGATCGGATACCAGAGATCCTTCAGGCCGATTTCGAGCAGTTGATCGACCGGGTCATCGTGAGTGGTGGTCATGGCGGTTCCTCTTGAATGGGAGAAATGGGGCGATCGAAGACTCAGGCGCCGAGGGCGGCCATTTCTTCGCGATAGATGGCCTCGGTCCAGCTCTTGCCGCTGGGGCTGGCGAGGCCGCTCTGGTTGAGTTGCTCGACCAGGCCGGGCAGATCGTGGATGCCGGCCGCGAAGGCGCGCTCGATGGCATCGCCGAGCAGGTCTTCGTAGGTGGTGGGGGTGCGCTGGCGCGCCTGGTGGGGATCGAGACAACGGTCGGTCATGGTTCGCTCCATCGAGAAGAAGTGGGTTGTGCGGAATTGCTGTTGGTTCAGGCGGCTTGGGCAGCGACGGGAACGGCCCAGGCGTCGTAGCCATAGACCCAGTCGGCATTGCCGCCTTCGCGCAGCCAGTTGTTGCCGCGGGAACCCAGTTGAACCTGGCTCGCGCGTTCGATGCGGGCCTTCTCGTAGCGCTGCAGCCCCGCGGCGGCATCGCTCATCGAGACACCTTCGAGGTGACGGGCCAGCACGACGGCGTCTTCGATCGCCATGCCGGCGCCCTGTGCCATGAAGGGCAGCATCGGGTGCGCCGCGTCGCCCAGCAGCGCCATGCGGCCTTCGGCCCATGCCGGCATCGGATCGCGCTCGTACAGTGCGGTCTTGAGCACGGTGTCGCAAGCGTCGAGCAAGGCGCGCGCCTCGGGGTGGTAGTCGACGTACTGCTCGCGCAGCTCGTCGACGCTGCCGGGCGCGGTCCACGATTCGAGATGCCAGGTGTCCTGCGGCGTGGTGGCGAAGATGAAGATGTCCTTGCCGCGGTTGAGCGGGAAAGTCACGATCTGGCTTTGCGGGTTGGGGCCCCACCACTTGGTGAAGGCACCGAGGTTGGGCACGCTGGCGACACGCTCGGCCGGCACCACAGCGCGATACGCGACGATGCCGGTGAAGCGCGGGCTCTCGGCGCCGAACATCGCGGTGCGCACTGCCGAGTGGATGCCGTCCGCGCCGATCAACACGCCGACGCGCGCGCTGGTGCCGTCCTCGAAGTCCAGGCTCACGCCATCCTTGTCCGCGGCGATGGTCTTGGCGCGCTTGCCCAGCGCGACGCGCTCGGCCGGGAACATGTCCGCGAGAGCCGCCAGCAGGTCGGCGCGGTGGATGGTCAGCTGAGGCGCGCCGTAGCGCTCTTCGGCCGAGTCGGCCATTTCGAGGCGCGACGTTTCTTCGCCGGTGTCGTAAGTGCGGCTGATGCGGTGCGTGGGGCGTGCGGCTGTCACGCGGGCCGCTTCGCCAACGCCGAGGCCGTCGAGTGCGCGCACCGCATTGGGCGTCAGGTTGATGTCGGCACCAACTCTTGCGAACTGCTTCGCCTGTTCGAACACGACCACGTCGTGCCCTGCGCGCTGGAGTGCGATGCCGGCGACCAGCCCGCCGATGCCGGCGCCGACGATGCCGATAGTGGATTCATTTGTCTTCATGAAGTGTCTCCTTGGGTCTTCGAGTTATTCGGCAACGATGTTCCGGGCCTTGATGATCTTGGCCCAAACCGCCGTTTCGTCACGCATCGCGGTGGCGAACTCGGCCGGCTTCATCGTGGCGGCCGTCATGCCCTGCGCCTGCAGGCGTTCACGCACGTCGGGCTGGTCCAGAATCTCCGCGGCGTCCTTGGCCAACTGCTCGGCGACGGCCGGCGGCGTGCCGGCGGGTGCGAGCAATCCATACCACGAGGTCACGTTCACGCCCTGGATGCCCTGCTCCGCCAGCGTCGGGATCTCGGGTGCGACCGGGCTGCGCTTGGCTTCGGTCACGCCGAGCGCGACCAGCTTGCCGCTCTTGATGAAGGGCAGCGTCGCAGGCAGGTTGCTGAACATCAGCGGCACCACGCCGCCGAGGACGTCGTTGAGCGCGGGGCCCGTGCCCTTGTACGGAACATGCAGCAGATCGACACCGGCCTGTTGCTTGAATAACTCGCCTGCGAGGTGCAGGCCGCTGCCGACGCCAGGCGATGCGTACGACAAGGTGTTCGGCTTGGCCTTGGCCTGTGCGACCAGATCCTTCGCGGTCTTGATGCCGGAGCCGGGCGAAGCGACCAGCACGTTGGGCGCCTTCGCGAGCATCGTGACCGGCACGAAGTCCTTTTCGATGTTGAACGGGAAGTTCGGCATCAGGGTCGGGTTGATCGTGAGGTTGCCGGCAGGCACCACCAGCAATGTGTGGCCGTCGCCCTTGGCGCGCTTGACCTTGTCGATGCCGATGTTGCCGGCGGCACCCGCCATGTTCTCCACCACGGCCGCTTGGCTGTAGCGCTTGGCGAGGCCGTCCGACAGAATGCGTGCCAGCGTGTCGACCGGACCGCCCGGCGGGAACGGCGAGATGATGGTGAAGCGCTCGCTCGACAGCTGCTTGTGCACATCAGTCTGTGCAAATGCAGATGCGCAACAAAGCACCGCTGCGAGCGCAGCGACGCATGCTCGGGAAACACCGCGGATCCGGCTCAGCCGGTCCGCCGGTGTTGCCCCCTGCAAGGGGGTAGGCGAAGCGACACGAAGTGCGCGAAGACTGGGGGTCATTTTTTCTCCGTCAGGAACTTGCCTTGGGGGCCTTCGACGTTTTTCTGGCGACGGGTGTTGCCGTCCAGACCGCCATCGACTGCCCATTCCGCGAAGACGGTCGGACCGGGCTCGAATTCGCGCGGCTGCCAATCGGCCGTGAGCTGGTCTTCGTCGGCGTAGTACTCGATCAGACCGCCGGCCGGGTTCTTGAAGTACCAGAAGTACGCCGACGACACCGGATGCCGGCCCGGGCCGAGCTGCGTTTCCCAGCCCTTGCGCGAGAAGTGCAGACCACCCCCGAACACTTCGTGGATGTCGCGCACCGTGAAAGCCACATGGTTGAGCCCGCGCTTGCCCGAAGGGATCTGCAGCAGGAACAAGTCGTGGTGGCCACCGCTCGGAGCGCAGCGCATGAAGGCGCCGCGATTGGGGTAGCTGTCCGACGACACGAAGCCGAAGCGATCGCTGTAGAACGCGCTGGTCGCCTGCACGTCGCTCACGAAAAAGACCACGTGGCCCACCTCGATGGGCGTCGCGCGCTCGTATATCGGCGCGGGCTGGTTGACGCGGGGCTTGGCGTTCCACGTATTCATCGCGCCGCAGTCGATCTCGACTGCGTGCTTGCGGCTGACCTGAAGGCGCACCGCCAGGCCGTTCGGGTCGATGCAGCCGATGCGGCGCGCGCCGTCGACGATGCCGTCGACGAAGCTTGGATCCTTCGCAATGGCAGCGGCATAGCGGTCGAGGTCCGCGTCGCTCTCGACGCCCCACACCACTTCGCGCAGCGTGGGCCCCTCTTCCATCGCTGGCGGCAGGCCGGGCTTCTCCAACGCCGCGACGACGACCCTGCAGCCATTGAGGCACTCGAAGACGAGTTCGTCAGCCGCCTCGGACTTCAGGGTGAGGCCCCAGTCCTGGAAGAATCCACGGCAGGCGGGGAGGTCATCCGCCCCGTAGGTGATCTGGTCGATTCCCAAAACGCTCATATCGATCTCCATTCAAGAAATACCGCGGAACCGGCTTCGCCGGGCCGCTGGTATTGCCCCCTGCAGGGGGTGGGCGGCCACACGCAGTGGGCAAGCCTGGCGGTGTTCATGCATTTGCCCAGGGCAAGGGTTGTTCATTTGTGCCCCAGTACATGCTCTTCTGCTCCATGTACTGGAAGATGCCTTCGCGGCCCTTTTCGCGGCCCAGGCCGCTGTCGCGCCATCCGCCGAACGGGGTCGAGACCGAGAACTGCTTGTAGGTGTTGACCCAGACCGTGCCGGCTTGCACCGCGCGGCCCAGGCGCCAGGCGCGCTTGAAGTCGCGGCTCCACACGCCGGCGGCAAGTGCGTAGATGCTGTCGTTGGCTTGCGCGATCAACTCTTCCTCGTTGTCGAAAGGCATCGCGACCAGCACCGGCCCGAAGATTTCTTCCTGGCTGATGCGTGCGCTGTTGTTGAGGCCTTCGAGGATGGTCGGCGTGTAGAAGTAGCCCTTGTCCATGCCATTGCCGTGCGGACGCACGCCGCCCGTGCGGATGCGGCCGCCTTCGTGCACGCCGAGTTCCACATAGCGCTCGATGCCCTCGCGGTGGCGCGCCGTGATCAGCGGACCCATCTGCGTGCTTTCGGAAGCCGGGTCGCCCACGCGCAGGGCGTTGGCGCCTTCGGCGAGTCGCGTCAGGAACTCGTCGTAGATCGAGCGCGCGACGAACAGGCGCGAACCCGCAATGCACGATTCGCCCGACGAGCTGAAGATGCCGTAGAGCACGCCATTGATGGCATGGTCGAGGTCCGCGTCTTCGAGCACCATCGTTGGCGACTTACCGCCGAGTTCCAACGACACCGGCATCATCTTGTCGGCCGCGATGTGGGCGATGTGCTTGCCGGTGGTCGTGCCGCCGGTGAAGGACACGCGCTTGACCAGCGGATGCTTGGTGATCGCATCGCCGATGACCGAGCCCTTGCCCGGCAGCACGCTGACGATGCCCTTGGGCACGCCGGCTTCTTCGCAGATCCGCGCGAGTTCGAGCGCCATCAGAGGCGTGACTTCAGCGGGCTTGACGACCACCGCGTTGCCGGCTGCGAGCGCGGGTGCCAGCTTCTGCGCTTCGCTCGCGATCGGCGAATTCCACGGCGTGATGGCAGCGACGACGCCCATGGGCTCGTGCACGCTCATCGTGACGAAGGGGCCGCGCGACGGCGTGATGGTCTCTTCCAGCGTCTCCAGCGCGGCGGCGAAGAACTGGAAAGTGCCCGCGGCGCTCGCCACCAGGCTTCGCGTCTCGTTGATCGGCTTGCCGTTGTCCAGGCGCTGCTTCTGGGCCAACGCTTCGCTTTGTTCGCGAATCAGGTGCGCCACGCGATGGAGGACTGCCGCGCGCTCGTGTGGGAGCTTCTGGGCCCAGCCGCTGGTCAGGAAGGCGTGGTGCGCGCGCGTGATGGCCTCGTCTACGTCGGCCAGGGTCGCGGCCCGCAGGCGTGCGATCGGCTCGCCGGTGGCCGGATAGAGGCTTTCGTAGACGTCGCCGCCGCCCAGGCGCCATTCGCCGGCGATGTTGAGGGGGAGCAGTTCAGAGGAAATCATGGAGTGTCTCGTTTCAGATCGCGAGGGCTGCCACGCGGTTGCGCAGCGCACGCACGGCGCTATAGACCGTGAGCGCGGACGTCTTGGGATTGGCCGCCAGCGGCTTGTTGCGCATGGTCAGCTCGAAGTCGCCAAAGGCACCTTCGGCCTCGACCGTATGGATGTTCTCGGTGACGGCCGGATCGGCGATCAGGCGCACGAAAGTGCGGTCCAGACCCAGACCGGCCAGCGACACGGTCGCCGCCACGTTGGCGTTCTTCGGATAGAGCATGGCGGCCTCGCGCGCGCTGCCTTCGAAGATCACGGTCTCGGCCGTCAGCGCGCCCAGGTCGCGGCCCTCTTCCGCCGGCGTTCCCTTCCACGCGTGCGGCGGCTTGCGACCGGTGTAGCGCACAGTGTCGAGCCCGCCGACGCGGGCGGCCGCCAGCGCGTCGATGGCGCCGATGGCGCCGGCGATCAGTTGCACCTGCGTGCCGCCTGTGACGGCGGCCGCTTCGAGCCTTTCAGCGAAGCCCTCGGCCGAGAGCGCGCCCACGGAGGCCACGATGCAGGGCGTGCCGCGTTCCAGCGCCGGCAGCACGTGCGCCTCGATCGCCGCATGGCCTGCGGCTTCGACGACGAGGTCGATGCCATCGGCCGGAACGGACGACACGACCTGCGCGCGCGGTGCGAGCCGCTGCGCCGTGGCCTGCGCCGAAGCCAGCGCATCGGTCGGCACGACGATGGCCTTGATCTCCAGGGCGACGTCGCCCTGCAGGAGTTCCAGCACCGAGGTGCCGATGGCACCGCAGCCGATGAGCGCAATGCGCGTGGTGGAGGACATGCGAGGCGCTCCGCTCACTTGGCCGTGCCGAGCGCAGGGATCTGCGTGATCGTGTTGGTCGGCGGGCCGGCGAAGGTGCTCTTGAAGCCGCCGACCGACAGCATGTCGATCTCGAGCAGGAAGGGACCGTCGGTGGACAGCGCCTGGTCCAGGCGCGCCGGCAGGTCGTCCAGGCTCTGCACGCGGGCGTGCGGCAGCGCGATCGACTTGCACAGCAGGTCGTAGTCGGGCGTGTGCAGTTCGGCGTAGCAGCGACGGCCGCCGTACTGCACGTCCTGGATGTTTTTGATGACGCCGTAGCTCTTGTCGTTCATCAGCACGATCACCATGGGGGCCTTCTCCTGCACCATGCAGGCCAGCTCACCCAGGTTGAGGATGAAGCCGCCGTCGCCGGCCAGGCAGAAGGTCTTGCGGCCCGAGCCCGTCACCGCGGCGCCGATGGCCGCACCGATGGCCATGGGCATGCCCTGGCCGATGCCGCCGCCCGTGGCATGCACGCCGGCGCTGGGTTCGAAGATGCGCAGTTCGCGGTTGCCCCAAGTGCTGTTGGAAACAGTCACGTCGCGCACCCAGTTGAAGTTGCGGCCTGCCACGGACTGGATCTGGCGAACGAGCTCGGCGTACGGGCCCAGGCCGTCCCGCAGCGTCGCGACCGCCTGGTCGTGCGCGGCGCGCAGATCGACCAGCAGCTTGGGATCGGCTTTGTACTTCGCGGCTTCGAGGCGATCGGCCAGCCCTTCGAGGGACAGGGCGGAGTCACCACAGACGAAGGCTTCGGTGGCGTAGCAGCGGCCTTCGGCAGCGGCGTCGGCATCGATGCGGTACAGCGGGCGCGGGAGCTTCAGTTCGTACTTGAGCGTCTCATTGCCGCGCAGGCGCGAGCCGACCACGAGCATGGCGTCGCAGGTTTGATAGAAGTTCTCGACGGGCTTCTGGATGTTGTACGCACCGAGCGAGCCGGCGTCGTCCTCGGGCACCGTGCCGCGGCCTTGCGTGGTGGTGACCACGCCGAAGCCGAGCTTCTGCAGGCGCTGGATGGCTGCGCGGGCGTGGCGCGCACCGCCACCGACCCACAGCAGCGGGCGCTTGGCCTTGGCCAGGCTCGCGGCCAGTGCGTCGAGGCCGGCCTTCGAAGGCACGGCACGCTCGATGGGCAGTGGCGACAGGTCGGCCGGCATCGTGACGAGCGCCGACTGGATGTCGATCGGAATCTCGACGCTCACGGGGCCGGTGGGCGCGGTCATCGCCACCTGCACCGCGCGCTTGAGCGTGCCGAGCACGTTCTCGACGCTGCGCACACGGAACGCGGCCTTGGAGATGGCCTTGAGCATCGTGAGTTGGTCCGGTGCCTCGTGGATGTACGACATGCCCTTGTCGATGTAGGGCGTCTCGATCTGGCCCGTGATGTGCAGCAGCGGCGCGCCGGCGGTCAGCGCCTCGACCATGCTGCCGGCGATGTTGCCCGCGGCCGGGCCGGTGCTGGTCACGCACACGCCCAGGCTCGCGGTGGAACGTGCATAGGCGTCCGCCATGTTGCCCGCGCCAGCCTCGCCCCGCGCCGAGATGAAGCGGATGGCGCCACGCTGCGCGAACGCATCGAGGATCGGCATGTTGTGGATCGAGATGACGCCGAACGCAGCCTTGACGCCGCATTGTTCGAGGAAGGCCGCGACGACTGCGCCGACGGTCACGGTGTTGTTGGGGTTATGCATGGCGGGAATGGCCTCCGGAGATATCGATGTGGGCACCCGTCGTGTAGGAAGCGAGGGGCGAAGCGAGAAAGAGAATCGCGCGAGCGGCTTCGATCGGAAGTCCCAGGCGACCCAGCGGAATGTGTTTGCTCTGCGCGAGCTGGCTGCTCCATGCGGCCCAGTCGAGCTCGGTCTGCTCGCGAGCCTCGAAGCGGCGGCGCCACTGGCCCGACTCGACCAGGCCGATCAGGATGCCGTTGACGCGCACGCCCTGCGCTGCGAACTCGGTGGCCATCGAGCGCACCAGGTTGAGCAGGCCGGCGCGTGCAGCCGAGGTCGCGACCATGTGCGGTTCGGGCTGGCGCGCGAGAAGCGAATTGGCGCAGACGATGGAAGCATCGCCGAGCACGACGCGCTGCGCCGCGAGCTGCGGCAGGAAGGCGCGCGTTGGGTTGATGACCGAGAAGAACTTCAAGTTGAGCTCTTCGGTCCAGGCAGCGTCTTCAGTGTTGGCGAAAGTGGAGACACGCCCCTGACCGGCGTTGTTGATCAGCATCGAGGCCGGGCCCAGCGCGGCCTCGCTCTCGGCGGCGAAGCTTTGCACCGAGGCCGCGTCGAGCACGTCGCAGGTCCGCGCGAAGAGCTTGGCCTGAGGGCGGTCTACGCGCAGAGCGGCCACGGCGCGATCGAGCCGCTCCGCATTGCGGCCGCACAGTGCCACGGCGGCGCCGCAGTCCAGCAGCGCCTCGACCGTTGCAAGCCCGATGCCGGAAGAGCCGCCGGTCACGACGGCCACGCGGCCAGCCAGCGCATCGGCGGCGAAGAAGGAAGGAGAAAGGGTCGGCGTCGTCATGTTCATGATGCCCGCGGGGCTCAGGCGCGTTGACCGCTTCGCAGCGGAACGACCTTCGCCGAGGGCGAATAGTTCAGGAGGCCCGAGATGGCATCGGCGGTGTCGCGCACGCGCTGCACCATTTCCTCCATGCGGGCTTCGTCGATGTGGCCGGACGTGATGGTGGCGCCCAGTGCGGCCACGATGTGTCCGCTGTGATCGCGCACGGGTGCGGCGATGGTGGAGATGTTCGATTCGAAGAAGCCTTCGCCCAACACATAGCCGCGCGTGCGGTCGGCCTGGACCATGTCGAACAGTTCGTTGACCGTCTTGGGCGTGCTCGGTGAAAAGGTTTCGAGCTTGTCTTCGGGGTAGAGCGCACGCAGCTGCGTCAGCGTCAAGTCTTCGAGCAGGATGCGACCGAGGACCGTGGCATGCGCGGGCAGGCGGGTGCCCACGGTGACCGAGCTGGCAAAGGGCGTCGGCGGCGCGACCTTCGCGACGTAGACGATCGAGCGGCCATCGCGCACCACCAGGTTGCAGGGCGTGCGCAGCTCTTCGCACAGGCGCTGCAGCAGCGGCGTGCCAAGCTGCGTGAGTTCCAGCGAGGCCAGGTATTCGAAGCCGAGGCGCAGCACCGCCAAGCCGAGGCGATAGTCGCGGCCGCCTTCGGCCTTCTCGAGGAAGCCCATGTTCTCGAGCGTCGTCAGAAGACGGAACACCGTCGAGCGCGGCAGGTCGAAGCGGCGCGCGAGTTCCGGCGCGGAGAGCGAGCGATTCTCGCGGCTGAATTCGCAGAGAACGCGCAGCCCTCGTTCGAGTGCAGGGACGTTGTAGCGGTCCGTCCCCTCCTCCATCGCATCATTGCCGGTCGTGTTCATAGGTCTCCGATTGAGTTGTTCTGGACGTGTGTTCAGGCAGACAGCGCATCGCGCAGGATCGCGGCGACGGCGGCAGGCTGCTCCACATAGCTCGCGTGGCCCGCGCCCTCGATCAGTTCGAGCGGCACGCCGCACTTCTGCGCGACCTCGGCACAGCCGGCCGGGGACGTGACCACGTCGAGCGCGCCGCAGGCCACGCGAACGGGCACTGCAGGCGGAAGGTCGGCCAGCAGGTCGCCGCCGCACAGCAGTTCGACGGCCTGGCGGTAGCCCGCATCGTTGAGGCGAGACATGTTCCAGCGCACCCATTGGCGTGCCAGTTCGCTCGCGTTGTCGGACAGCAGGCGCCCCGAGCGCTTCGCGGCCATGCCGACGATGCCGAACTGGGCCAGTGTGCCCATGCGTTCCGCATGGACGCGCTCACGGGCGTCGGCGCGACCGGGTGTGCCATAACCAGCCGCGGGGCTGATCAGCACGAGCCGCCGGATGCGCGCAGCGAGCGCCGAGCCCGCACGCGCCGCCGAAGCGGCGGTGAGCGCCCCGAGCGAATGCCCGACCAGCACGCAGGATTCGATCTCCAGTGCATCGAGCAGGCCGTGCAGGCGCGCGGCGTAGTCGGCCGCGGTCGGCACTGCGGGCGCGACGGGCGTGGACTCGCCATAGCCCGGCGCGTCCCACGCAATCAGCCGCGCACGTGGCGCGAGCAACGATGCCGTGTCTAGCCACGATGCCGCGCCGGAGCCGATGCCATGCAGGCACACCAGCGCCGGGCCTGTGCCGCATTCGCGCACGGACACCACCGCGCCGTCGCCCACCGGCACGCGACGCGCCGGAAAGCGCGCATCGAGCCGGTTCAGCTCGGAAGGCGGCGGAGACAGGGCATCGATCACGGCGGTGTCGCTCATGTCAGGGCTCAGCGCTTGATTTTTGCGAGGGGGTGATCGGCCGGGTACGTCGGCGTGACCGGCTTCTTCGCACCGAGCATCACGCACATCAGCGCGTCTTCATCGCCGATGTTGATTTCTTCGCGGTACACGCCGGGCGGCACCGAGATCAGGTCGCGGTCGGTCATGATGGTTTCGAAGCGCTCGCCGTCCTTCTCGAGGACGACCTTGAGCTTGCCGCGGATCAGGAAGAACACTTCCTCCACGTCCGTGTGCAGGTGCGGCGGGCCTTCGTGGCCGGCGGGGATCACCATCGTTGAGAAGGTGAAGTTCTCGGCCGGCACGGTGTTGACGTCCTTCGCGACGCCGGTGCCGCCGGTGCCGACATAGCGCATCTGGGCGCGGCGGAACTTGGGGTCGAAGTCGGCCTGGAACTTCAGCGCGTCCCAGTCGTACTTGCGGGTCGAATAGCGCGCGATGCGGGTGTTCATCCACGCTTCGAGGCTGGCGCCTTCGGGACGCTCCCAGGTCGGGGCAGTGCCGTCGATGTTCTGTTGTTCGGACAAATCGCTCATCGGGAAACTCCTTGGTCGAGAAAAATCAATGCATCACAAAGCCGCCATTGACGGCGAGCAGTTGGCCGGTCATGAAACGCGACAGGCCGGACAAGGCGAACAGGACTGCGCCGCAGACGTCGACCGCCTGCTGTTCGCGCGGGAGGGACCGGCCTTCCAGGTACTTCTGGTGCCGCGCCATGGGCACGTATTCAGTCGCCTCCACGAGCGTGAGGCCGGGCGCCACGGCGTTGACCGTGATGCCGTCGCCGCCCCACTCGCGCGACAGCGAACGCGTCATCGAGATGACGGCGCCCTTGCTCGATGCGTAGGCCAGCAGGTTCGGCGCTCCCCACAGCGCGGTGTCGGACGCCAGGTTGACGATGGCGCCGCGGCCGCTCTGCGCGAGGGCAGGCTGGCAGGCGCGGCTCATGAGCCAGGTGCCGCGCACGTTGACGTCCATCACGCGGTCCCACATGTCGATCTCGAGCGCATGCGCGTCGCGTCCGCCCGAGTTGGTGATGGCCGCGTTGTTGACCAGGCCGTCCAGTCCGCCGAGCAGCTTGACCGCGTCGGCAGCGCCCTCGGCGATCGAGGCCGGATCGCTCAGGTCGACAGTGAGCGCGTGCGCCATGAAGCCATCCTCGCGCAAGGCCTGCGCCTCGACCTGCGCGAGGTCGGTGAGGATGTCGGCAAGCACCACGCTGGCGCCGGCCTTCGCGATGCACTTGGCAAAGGCGAGCCCGAGACCGCGCGCGGCGCCGGTCACGAGCACGCGACGACCGGCCAGCAGGTTCGAAGGCAGCTCGGCGAGCAGGGCTTGCAGGCTGGCGGGATCGGCGGTGGTATTCACTTCGGTCATGAGATCAGTCCGCCTGGATGCCCAGTTCCTTGATGATCCGGCCGAAGCGCTCGAAGTCGGCGGCATTTGTCTTGGCCAGCGTCTCGGGAGTGCCACCCAGCGGCAGCGCGCCCAGGACGGCCATCTTGGAGGCGACGTCCGGCATCTTGAGGATCTCGTTGAAGTGGCCGTTCAGCGTCTTCACGACGTCGGCAGGCATGCCCTTGGGCCCGAACAGGCCGTGCCAGGCGGTGACTTCGATGTCCTTGTAGCCCAGCTCCTGGAATGTCGGCACGTTGGGCGCGAGCGGCGAACGCTGATGGTCCGCCACCGCGAGCACGACCATCTTGCCGTTCGGGAGGTAAGGCGCGACCGGGCCCAGCGTGATGTAGGTCAAGGGCACATGGCCGCCGAGCACGTCGTTGACGGCCGGCGCCACGCCGCGATACGGCACGTGGCGAATGTTCAGACCGGCCGACTTGTTGACCATCTCGCCGAGGATGTGCATCGGCGAGCCGCTGCCGGGGCTGGCATAAGACAGGGGCTGGGCCTTGGCGGCAGCCGGCAGGTCCTTGAAGCTCTTGATACCGGAGGCGGTGCTGGCCACCAGGGCCAGCGGCAGGGTGCCCGTCTGGATGATGGGCGTGAAGCCGTTGAGCACGTCGTAGCTCGACGAGCCGTTGGTCTTCAGGACGAGTTGCGCAATGGAGAAGGTGCTGGGCGCCAGGAGCAACGTGTAGCCGTCCGCAGGCGCCTTGGCCACAAAGCTGCTGCCGATGACGCCGCTGGCGCCCGGCCGGTTGTCGACCACCACTGGCTGGCCGATGCGCGTGGACAGCTTTTCGGCAAAGAGGCGCGCAAGCGCGTCGGTGTCGCCGCCGGCCGGGTAGGCCACAACCAATGTGACGGGCTTGCTCGGAAAACCCTGGGCCCAGACTGGAGCGGCTGCACTTGCGGCTGCGATCGAGAGAGCGAGAGCCAGGGCCTGGCGACGTGTCTGCTTCATCATGGTCATTGCGATCCGTGGAGTGGTGAACGCTGACAGACCGCACTGGAGCTCTGGTCTGTTCGCTTCGGTTTGTTTCACTAATTAAACAGCGGTTTATCAATGGAACGATGAAGCGAGAATAATGCGGAAACCCTTCAGAAAGATAGGTATAAACCCTATCTTTTACGTCCGCTTACCTGGCGACGATGGGCGCATGAACCACCTCGCGCCCGCCCTCGCCTTCGCCGCAGCGATGGCCGTCCCTCTGCTGCACGCTGCCACGCTCGACACGCGCACCTACACGGTGGAGATCACGCCCCTGTGCGGCGAGCGGGTGACGGACTGCGAACAGTTCGCCTACGCCGATACGCACAAGCGCACGGGCAGCCAACTCAACATGGTGGGCAAGCCCGCGCAGCGGCCTTGCCCGCCCGGCAATGCGCCCTGCAATCCAATGGGCTGGCAGTTCTACGATGGCAACACCAGCTACTTCGTCGGGCAGGACGGCTGGCTGATCGTCACGAAGGGCAGCAAGACGACCCTGCGCGAACAGGGCGCGTGGCGCGAGCGCTAGCCCTCACCGCCTGAGCAGCGCCTGACTCCCGGGGGCAGGACATACCCCGAGCGAGATGACGGCTGTTCGACAGGTTGCCTCCCTACGATGAATGGACCGCACCGACACCGGCGCGTCCACCCCTCAGGAGACACCCATGAGCACCGCCACACTGGCCCCCGGCCACGCCGCGCCGCCTCGCAGCACCTCCAAGCTCGGCGCCGTGCTGCGCGTGACCAGCGGCAACTTCCTCGAGCAGTTCGACTTCTTCCTGTTCGGCTTCTACGCCACCTACATCTCCAAGGCCTTCTTCCCCGCGAGCAGCGACTTCGCCTCGCTGATGCTGACCTTTGCGGTGTTCGGCGCGGGATTCCTGATGCGCCCTCTCGGCGCGATCATCCTCGGCGCCTACATCGACGAAGTGGGACGGCGCAAGGGTTTGATCGTCACGCTGGGCATCATGGCCAGTGGCACCGTGCTCATCGCCTTCGTGCCCGGCTACGCGACGATCGGCGCGATCGCGCCCGTGCTGGTGCTACTCGGCCGCCTGCTGCAGGGCTTCTCGGCCGGCGCCGAACTGGGTGGCGTCTCGGTATATCTGTCGGAGATGGCGACGCCCGGCCACAAGGGCTTCTACACGGCGTGGCAATCGGCGAGCCAGCAGGTCGCGATCGTGCTGGCCGCCGCGCTGGGCTTCGCGCTCAACGAAATGATGGCTCCTGCCGCGCTGGCCGGATGGGGTTGGCGGATGCCGTTCTTCGTGGGCTGCATGATCATCCCGTGCATCTTCGTCCTGCGCCGCTCGCTGCAGGAGACCGAGGCCTTCCAGGCGCGCAAGCACCATCCGAGCACACGCGAAGTGTTCCAGTCCATGGTGCGCAACTGGAGGGTCGTGCTGGCCGGAATGATGCTGGTCGCGATGACCACGACCACCTTCTACCTGATCACCGTCTACACGCCCACCTTCGGCAAGACCGTGCTGCACCTGAGCGCGAAGGACAGCCTGATCGTCACGCTGCTGGTCGCCGTCACCAATTTCATTTGGCTTCCCATCGGCGGTGCGCTGTCGGACCACATCGGGCGAAAGCCCTTGCTGCTGGCGGTCACGATCCTGGCCATCTTCACCGCCTACCCCGCGATGCACTGGCTCGCTGCGGCGCCGAGTTTCGGCCGCATGCTCGACGTGCTGCTGTGGTTCTCGTTCCTGTTCGGCATGTACAACGGTGCGATGGTCGTGGCCCTCACGGAGGTGATGCCGGTGGAAGTCCGAGTGGTGGGCTTTTCGCTGGCCTACAGCCTGGCGACAGCGGTCTTTGGCGGCTTCACGCCCGCCATCTCGACCTGGCTGATCGAGACGACCGGGGACAAGGCGGCGCCCGCTTACTGGCTCAGCTTCGCCGCGGTGTGCGGATTGGGCGCGACGCTGGCGCTCTATCGCAAGGGACGGCGCGCGGCCGTTGCGTAGCGCGGCAGAATCGGGGGATGAGCACCACCCTCCCCGCGGCCGTGGTTTCGGCCTTCACGCCCACCGGCGCGCTGCGCGCCTCCATCAATCTCGGCAACCCGATCCTCGCGAACAGGGATGCCGCCACCGGAGAGCCGGTCGGCGTGTCGATCGATCTCGCGCGCGAGTTCGCGCGGCGACTCGGCGTTGCCATCGAACTCGTAGTGTTCGAGAAGGCCGCCGCGTCCGTCGATGCGGTCCGCAACGAGCAGGCCGACATCGGCTTCTTCGCGATCGATCCGCTGCGCAGCGAAGGCATGCAGTTCACCGCGCCCTATGTGCTGATCGAAGGCAGCTACCTCGTGCCCGCCGCCTCGCCGCTCACGCGCAATGAAGAGGTCGACAGCGATGCACAGCGGATCGCCGTCGGCGCCGGCAGCGCCTACGACCTCTTCCTCACTCGCGAAATCAAGCAGGCGCAGATCGTTCGCGTGCAAGGCGCCAAGGGGGTGATGGAAAGCCTCCACGCGGGCCAGGTGAACGTGGCGGCAGGCATCCGACAGGTGCTCGAAGCCGAGGCCGAAAAGGCGCCAGGGCTGCGCCTGCTCCCGGGCCGTTTCATGGTGATCCAGCAGGCAATGGGCACGCCCTCCTCCCGCGGCGGCGAAGCCGGCGCGGCGCTCAACGCGTTCGTCGAGGAGATGAAAGCGAGCGGCTTCGTGGCCGATGCATTGGCCCGGCATCGCATCCAGGGTGCCAGCGTGGCGCCAGCGGGACGCGATCCCGCGTAGCGCCTTCGCGATCTATAGACGCATTTCCGCCAACAACTGCGCCGGCGTCCAGCGCGTCTTGCGCTCGGGCCAGCCCTCCAGCAGTTCGACCATCTTCGCGTTGAGCGGCGCTCGCATGCCGCTCGCTTCGGCCAGCCGCACCACTTCACCGCACAGTGCATCGATCTCGGTGCGCCGGCCGAGCGCCAGATCGTCGGCCATGCTGGAACGCGCCTTGGCATCGATGCGCAGCATGCGCGCCGCGACCAGCCGGAACAGCGGCGTCGGCAACCGCAGGATCGCGGGCAGGCGACGCGCCGGCACGGCCGCGAGTTGAGCCGGCGCGATGCCGGCCTTGTCGAGCGCGGCGAGCGCCTCGTCCATCAGCGCGGCGAGGCAGCGGCGATAGCCACGCTGAAGCAACTCGTCGCGCAAGGGCAGCCCGGACAGCGCGTTGACCGGGTTGTTGAGATTGAGCAGCAGCTTGCCCCACTGGATCGGCAAGAGTTCGGGATGCAGATCGATGGGCACGCCCGCGCGATCGAACACCGCAACCCACCGCCGCAGCGCAGGGTCGTCCTTCGCGGCCAACCGGCCGACCGTGCCGCGATGGAAGGCACCGGCGCCGATCTCCGCGACGTTGTAAGGGACCATCGCAGGAAGGATGTTCAGCTTCGGCGCGGCTTGCGATGCAACGGCGGCATTCGAGATGCCGTTCTGCAGCGACAGCACCGGCGTGCCGGCAGGCAGCACCGCACCCAGTTCCGCTGCCGCTTCCTCGGTCGCGCCGCTCTTGACGGTCAGCAGTACCAGCGCAGGCCGCACGCCGGCCGGTACTTCATTCGACAGCCGCAGCACGTCCGGCAGAACCTGATGGCGCGTGCCGTCGAGATCGGTGAGCGTCAGCCCGTGCGCAGCAACGTCCCCCAGCACGCGAGGACGCCCCACCAGCGCGACGCGAACACCCGCCGCAGCCAGACTGCCGCCGATGAAGCACCCGATGGTGCCTGCCCCCATCACGAGGACATCGGCGGCCAGTTCGTCGCTCATCAGTTCGATTGAAGGCGTTCCGCGACCCAGCCCTGCACCGACTTCAGCGCGGCCGGAACGCCTGCCGCATCGGTGCCGCCGGCCATCGCCATGTCGGCCTTGCCACCGCCCTTGCCGCCGACCTGCTGGGCCACGAAGTTGACGAGTTCGCCCGCCTTCACCTTGCCCATGGTGTCGGAAGTGACGCCGGCCGCGATCTGCACCTTGGCGCCGTCGACGGCCGCGAGCACGATGGCCGCGGTCTTGAGCTTGTCCTTGAGCTTGTCCATGGTGTCGCGCAGCGTCTTGGCGTCCGCGCCGTCGAGCTTGGCCGCAAGCACCTTGATGCCGCCGACGTCGACCGCCTGCGCAAGCAGTTCGTCGCCCTTGGAGGACGCGAGCTTGCCCTTGAGCGAGCCGACCTCACGCTCCAGCGCGCGCACTTGGTCGAGCACCTGCGCGAGACGCGCCTGCAGTTCCGAGGCCGGCGTCTTGAGCGTGGCGGCGACGCTGTTGACCGTGGCTTCGAGTTCCTGCAAGTAGGTCAAGGCATTGGCGCCGGTCACGGCCTCGATGCGGCGAACGCCTGCGGCCACGCCGCCTTCGCTCACGATCTTGAAGAGCCCGATGTCGCCGGTGCGGGAAACGTGCGTGCCGCCGCACAGTTCGCGGCTGCTGCCGATGTCGAGCACGCGCACGGTTTCGCCGTACTTCTCGCCGAAGAGCATCACGGCGCCGGTCTTCTGCGCCGATTCCATGTCCATCAGCCGGGCCTGAGTGGCTTCGTTGGCGAGGATCTCGGCATTGACGCGCCGCTCGATCTCCAGGATCTGCTCGGCCGTGACGGGCGCGTTGTGCGCGAAGTCGAAGCGCGTCTTGTCGGCATCGACCAGCGAGCCCTTCTGCTGCACGTGCTCGCCCAGCACTTCGCGCAAGGCCTTGTGCATCAGGTGCGTGACGCTGTGGTTGCGCATGGTCGAGGCGCGGCGCGCGGTGTCGACACGGGCCGTGACGGCGTCGCCGACCTTCAACGTGCCCTGCGTCTGCGTGCCGTGGTGGCCGAACACGTCGGCCTTGATCTTCTGCGTGTCCTCGACGCCGAACTGCACGCCTTCGGCGGTCAGCATGCCCTGGTCGCCGACCTGACCGCCGCTTTCGGCATAGAAGGGCGTGGTGTCGAGCACGACGATGCCAGGCTGGCCTTCGGCCAGCTGCTGCACGGGGGCGCCTTCGAAATACAGCGCAACGACCTTGGCCTTCTCTTCGAGATGCTCATAGCCGGTGAAGGCATTGCCCTCGCCCGTGTACTCGACGGCGCGTTCCATCTTGAACTTGCCGGCGGCGCGGCCTGCGGCCTTCTGCTTTTCCATGGCGGCCCTGAAGCCGGCTTCATCGACGGCGACGCCGCGCTCACGGCAAACGTCGGCCGAAAGGTCGAGCGGAAATCCGTAGGTGTCGTGTAGCTTGAAGGCGACTTCACCCGGCAGCACCTTGGCGCCGTCCGCGAGCGCCGCATCGAGGATTTCCATGCCGTTGGCCAGGGTCTCGAAGAAGCGCTCTTCCTCGGCCTTCAGGGTATCGGTGATGCGCTTCTCGTCGGCTCTGAGCTTGGGATAGGCGTCGCCCATCAGCGCCACGAGGTCAGGCACGAGCTTGTGGAAGAAGGGTTTCTTCTGGCCGAGCTTGTAGCCGTGGCGAATGGCGCGGCGCACGATGCGGCGCTGAACATAGCCGCGGCCTTCGTTCGAAGGGATCACACCGTCGGCCACCAGGAAGGCCGTGGCGCGGATGTGGTCGGCGATCACGCGCAGGCTCTTGTTGCCGAGGTCGTTCTCGCCGGTCTCGCGCGATGCGGCCTTGACGAGCGCGTCGAACAGATCGATTTCGTAGTTGCTGTGCACGTGCTGCAGGATGGCGGCCAGGCGCTCCAGGCCCATGCCGGTGTCGACGCAGGGCGCGGGCAGCGGCTTGACGCTGCCGTCGGGCTGCATGTCGAACTGCATGAACACGTTGTTCCAGATTTCGATGTAGCGGTCGCCGTCTTCATCGGGGCTGCCGGGCGGGCCGCCGGCGATCTCGGGGCCGTGGTCGTAGAAGATCTCGCTGCAGGGTCCGCAAGGGCCGGTGTCGGCCATCATCCAGAAGTTGTCGGACATGTAGCGGCCGCCCTTGTTGTCGCCGATGCGCACGACACGCTCCGGTGGCAGTCCGATTTCCTTCGTCCAGATGTCGTAGGCCTCGTCGTCCTCGATGTAGACGGTGGCCCAGAGCTTCTCGGCCGGCAGCTTGTAGACCTGGGTCAGCAGTTCGAAGGCCCACTTGAGCGACTCGCGCTTGAAGTAGTCGCCGAAGCTCCAGTTGCCCAGCATCTCGAAGAAGGTGTGGTGACGTGCGGTGTAGCCGACGTTCTCGAGATCGTTGTGCTTGCCGCCGGCGCGCAGGCAGGCCTGGACGGAAGCCGCGCGCACATAGGGGCGCTTGTCGGTGCCGAGGAACACGTCCTTGAACTGCACCATGCCGGAGTTGGTGAACATCAAGGTCGGATCGTTGCCGGGAACCAGCGAACTCGAGGGCACGACGGTGTGGCCCTTGGTCGCGAAGAAATCGAGGAACGACTTGCGGATGTCGGCGACGCTGAAGGTGGGCTGGCTCATCTTGGGTTTTGGCTTGTGGCGAAGGCGGCCGGTTGCGGGCAGCCCCTGCATCGAACCCACCTAACTGCTTGATCTGCGTGAACATTCCATTATAGGTTTGGGGAAAATCCCGGACATGAGCAACCGAGTCCTGGCCGATGCCATCCTGGTCCTGCACGGCCTCTTCATCCTGTTCGCCCTGGCCGGTGGCGTCCTGGTCTGGCGCTGGCCACGACTGGCCTGGCTGCATCTGCCGGCGGTCGCGTGGGCTGCCTGGGTGGCCTGGTTCGGATGGGAATGCCCGCTCACGCCCCTCGAGAACGAGTTGCGGCGCGCGGCCGGCCAGGCCGGCTACGCCGGCGGATTCATCGATCACTACCTGCTGGGCGTGATCTATCCCGAGGGCCTCACTCGCGGCGCGCAGATCGCATCGGGCACCTTTGTCGCCGTCCTGAACCTGGGCGCGTATGCACTGCTGATTCGCAAACGGCGGCGGAAACGAAGCTGAAGCCGCCCAGCCCTGACCGGGCAATGGCTATGCGCCCTGGCCGATCTGCAGGATCTCGACCGCCTGCCTGAACTGAAGCGCCTGCATGGCCCGCTCCAGCGCCGCGAAGCGTTCGCTGCCCAGCGAGTGGCGCAACGACGGACCCAGTTCGTCGAACAACGGCATCGCCGCCATGCTCTGCTTGCGCAGCAGATCGATGAGCGAGGCCAGCCCGTCGGGATCGATGGGCGTCGCATCATCGTCGGCCCCAGCCCTGGCGTCCGTCGCATCGAAAAACGGCTGGGCCGCCGCCTGCAGATTCCGCAGCGCCGCGCCCAGCGCACGCAGCGCACGACCGGCCCGTTGGGGGTCGCCGTCTCTCAGCGCCGCCTCTCCCTCGGCTGCCTGCTGCCGCACGCCGTCGATCCCGATCACGCCAGCGCTGCCTTGCAGCTTGTGCAAGCGGGCCGCGAGAGCCGAAGACGATCCGCCGGAGGACGCATCCCCCTCGCGAGCCAGGTCGGCGAACTCCGCGAGCAGGCTGCGCAAAACGCTCAAGAGGAGAGCGCTGTCGCCCATCAGCCGCTTCGATGCGCCCTGCGCGTCGATGCCCTGGATCAACGGCCAGCCGGGCGGAAGCGGCGCCATGGCTGGAGCCTCCTCATGCGCGGTCGGCACCAGCCGGCCCCGTGCACGCTCCACGCAACGTCGCACGGTGCGCACCAGCACCTCGGCATCGAAAGGCTTGCTGATGAAGTCGTTCATGCCGGCTTCGAGCGCGCGATCGCGCTCGGCGACCAGCGCGCTGGCCGTCAGCGCGACCACCGGCAATGCCCTGAGGCCCAACTCGCTACGAATCATCCGCGTGGCCTCGTTGCCGTCGAGCGTGGGCATCTGGACGTCCATCAGCACCAGATCGAAAGTCTGCGGACTCCTGCGCAGCGTCTCGACTGCTTCGCGGCCATCCAACGCCACGCTGACCTGAGCGCCTTCGCGTTCGAGGATGTGCTGGCAAACCTCCAGGTTCACAGCGCTGTCGTCTGCCACCAGCACGCGCATCCGGGACAGGCGCCGGTCCGTCGACGCTGCGCGAGTGGGTAGCGCAGGCTGAATGGCGCCCTCGCCGGCAATGTCCAGCGGCAGGATGACCCAGAACTCGCTGCCGCTGACCGGGGTGCTGCTGACGCCGAGTTCGCCGCCCATCAATTCCGTGAGTTGCTTCACGATGGACAGGCCCAGTCCCGTGCCGCCGAAGCGGCGCGTGGTCGATGTGTCGGCTTGCGTGAAAGGCGTGAACAGCCGGTCGAGCACATCGGCCTCGATACCGATGCCCGTATCGATCACGGCGAAGCGCAGGCGGAGGCGATCCTCCAGCCGCTCCTTTACCTGCACATTCAGCCGGACCGACCCCTGCGCGGTGAACTTGACGGCATTGCTCAGAAGGTTGACGAGAATCTGCCGGATGCGGGTGACGTCTCCGACCAGGTGCTTTGGAAGATCGGCACCGGATTCCAGCGCCAACGCGATGCCCTTCTCGCTGGCGTCAACGGTCATCATCGAAATGGCGCTGTCGAGCAGATCGCCCAGCCCGAACTCGGATTCATCGAGCGCCATCTCTCCGGCCTCGATCTTGGAGATGTCGAGGATGTCGTTGATGACGCCCAGCAGCGCGTTGCTGGCGTCATCGATCTTTCGCAGGAACTCGCGCTGCCTGTCATCCAGCGAGGTCTGCCGCAGCAGATAGGCCAGCCCGATGACCGCGTTGAGCGGCGAGCGGATCTCGTGGCTCATGTTGGCAAGGAATTCGCTCTTGGCCTTGCTCGCCGATTCCGCCTGCGCGCTGCGCTCGTTCAGCGCGAGGTTCAGGCTCTCGAGCTGGTCTTGCGCGCGGCGCATGTCGGTGACGTCCACCGCTACCGAGATGAAGCCCTGCACCACGCCGTACTCGTCGAAGTCGGGGATGTAGTGCAGCCAGTAGTGCATCGTCGATCCGTCGGCCAGCGTGCGGGTACGCATCACGCGCTGGTCGTTCCCGGCCAATGCGGCGCGGATGTAGGGTTCGTTCTCGCGGAAGAGTTCAGGGCCGAGCAACTCCACCTGCGTGATCCCGAGCATCTCCTCGGGCGCACGCCCCAGCCAGCGCCGGTAGGCGCTATTCGCGAAGCTGCAGCGCATCTCCGTCGTCCAGTAGGCGACGATCCCCGGGATGTTGTCGGTCACGATGCGCATGAAGCGCTCGTTCTTGTGCAGCCTTTCCTCGACCGCCTTGCGTTCCGACAGGTCGGTCGCGATCGCGATGAAGCCGACCACGCTGCCGGCCGCATCGCGCAACGGACTCACGTTCAGGTGCACGGCTACCCGGCTGCCGTCCTTGCGGACATAGGTCCACTCCCGGGGTCGAGCCCGGCCGGTGCCCGGCGCGGGCGCGAAGACCTCGCACACTTCGAGTGGACGCCCCAGCTCGGTGGTGAGCGCCATCGCGCGGCTGTGGACCTCGAACACGTCGTGGAAGCGGTTCATCTCCATCTGGTTCACGACCTCGGCGGCCGAATAGCCCAGCAAGGCCTCCGCCGCGGGATTGAACAGCGTCACCATGCCATTGACCTCGGTGGCGATGATGGCGCTCGCCGCTCCGTCGAGGATGGCCCGCTCGCGCGCCGACAGCGCCACCAGCTCGCCGGTGCGTTCGACCACCTGCTGCTCCAGCGTCGCGTTCAGCTCGAGGATGTGCGCCTTGGTCGCCCTCTCGTGCGTGATGTCGCGCAGGGTCTCGGCGGCGCCGAGCACGCGGCCGTCCGCCGAGCGGATCGGCGCTGCCGCCACCGAGACTGCCACGGCCGTGCCGTCGCGGTGACGCCGGAAGGTCTCGAACGCGGCGACCGACTTGCCTTGCGCAATGTGGCGCAGCAGCGTCTCTTCTTCCTGCGCATAGTCCGGCGGCAACAGCAGGGCCTGCATGGGCTGCCCGAGCGCCTCCTGGGAGGTGTACCCGAAGATCTTGGCCGCTGCGTCGTTCCAGTCGGTGATCGTTCCGTCGAGCCGGCAGCCGATGATGGCGTCGTTGGAACTGGTCACGATCGCCGCGAGCCGCGAGCGCTGTTCGCCCGCCTGCTGCTTGCGCCGCTGCGTCGTCTGCTCGATGAAGGACAGCAGAGCCAGCAGCAGCGCCAGCGTCGAGCCGATCAGCACCGCGGCCCACGGGCTGCGCAGGTTCAACCGCTTCAGGAACATCGGCTGCGCGCTGACCTCCACGTGCCAGGTGCGGCCGTAGAGATTCAGCGGCAGCACGTTCTTGAGCGCACCGGGCCGGACCGATGAATGGCCCGGCGAGGTGAAGAAGGGCACCGGCTTGTCGGGCGGCGTCACATCGGCCAGGGCCAGGGCGAACTCGCCGTCCTGGAAATCGAATCCCTTCAGCACTTCGTCGATGATCAGAGGCGTGTAGATCCAGCCGAACCCTTCGTCCGGCGTACCGCGCGCCGCAGCGGACCGGTGCCGGCGCTGCTGCAGGCGGCCGAGCTGCGTGTCCGCCCTGTAGACGGGCAACAGCATCAACACGGAGAGCTGGCTTGGCGACGCCGTCTCCGACTGCACCAGCGCGATCGGCGCGGTCATCGCGGCTTCGCCCGTCTGCATGGCGCGCTCGGCGGCGGCGCGACGGTTGGGCTCCGATGCGATGTCCAGTCCGATGGCAGGACTGGTGGAATCCGACGGCTCGAAATACTGGATGACGAAGCGATCGCCCTCGTTCACGCCGAGTTGATGAATCCTGAAATCGGGCTTGCCGTCGAGCCGCGCCGCCGCGACGAAGGCGGCCTCCTGCGCGACCGGCACGCGGCGCACGAAGCCGAATCCTCGCGAGCCGGGAAACTCACGCTCCAGATCGCGTGAAGCGCTGAACTGCGCGAACCGCAGCCGAGTGATGCCCCCTTCTCCGCCCGCCGCAATGACAGCCCCACGCGCTCCGCGCAAGCCGAACTCGAAAGCGTGCATGCGCGATGTGAGTTGTTCGACCGCGCGCCGGGCCAGTGCGTCGAAGCGCGTTTGCGCGAGTGAATCGTTGTAACGCGCCTGCCACCACCCCGCGCCCGCTGCCATGCACAGGCCGATGCCCAGCCAGATCAGCGATCGCGCGGACTGCCGAAGCCCCACGGGGATGGTCAATCAGCCTCGGTGCCGGGCTCCGGCGGCGGCGCCTTGGGGGCCATCCGGCTCGCCTGCGCTCGCCCTGCCCTGGCTGCCTCGGCGAGTGCATCACGGGCGGCGCGCTCGAGGGCCTCCACGGCATCGCCCCCCGCGCCGACCAGTTCCTCGCGCGCCGCGGCATCGAGGCAGGCGACGCCGGCGCTGCACGTCACGTGACGCGAGACGGCGGAACCCTGGTGGCTGATGTCCAACGCTTCGACGGACCTCAGCGCGCGATTGGCCACGTGCAGCGCGTCGTCCGCGGAGGTGTCCGCCAGAACCAGCGCAAAGCGTTCGCGATCCAGTCTGGCGACGAAATCGCCGGGCCGGCGCGCGCTGCCCCGCAAGGATTCGGCAATGGCCACAAGACAGACATCCGCGGCCTTCCGGTCGTAGAGCACCTCGAAGGACTGGAAGAAATCGACCTCGAGCATGACGAGCGCAACCGACTGACCCGACTCGGCCGCGCGAAGTGTTTCGCGCACCAGGATCTCGGCATAGGCGTGATCGTTGCCGAGACCCGTGGGCCCATCGATCCTGGACAAGCGGCGCAAGTCGTCCGACAGGCGCTTCAGCTTGAGCTGGGTGTTCACCCGTGCCGTCACCTGCGACGCATTGAATGGCTTGCGGATGAAATCGACTGCGCCGAGTTCCAGCACCGCCACTTCGAGTTCGGATTCCTGGTGGCTGCTCACGAAGATGACCGGCACATCGGCCAACGCCGGGTCGGCCTTCAATGCTTCGCACACCTGCAGGCCGCTCATGTCGCCCATCTGCGCGTCGAGCAGGATCAGGTCGGGAATCGATTCCTTGCTGAGCTGCAATGCATCGGCACCACTGGTTGCGAAACGAACCGTCGTGTAGTCCGAAAGTATCCGACTCAGTACCTGAATGATGGCGGGGTCGTCATCGACAAGAAGCAGGCTCGCTTCGACCGGAAATTTCTTCATCGGAGGATTCTGCCGCAACCGATTGCTATCGTTGACGACGCGTGGAATGGCGCGCCAGGATCTCGTAGTGGACGGGCGGCGTCAGGTGCGAACAGACCAGCACGAACTCGCTGACCTGCCAGGGAATCAGCGGCGGTTCATCGGGCGGGACGGCGCCCAGGCACTTGCGCGCGATCGTGAGATGCGGCAGCCAGTGCGCCCGCTCCGGTGAAAGCCCCGCCTGTTGGAGCGGCCGCTTCAAGCGTTCGTGCAATGCGCGCAGCACTTCGTCCTCATCCGGCCGCAACACCGCGACAGGATTGCGCCAGACTTCCGGCGTTCGCAGTACCAGCGTCAACGCCTGCATCGGCACTTCGGCGAGTCCGTCCTGCAACGCCGCCTGCTGCATCGTGGGCACCTCGCCGAGAAAGTGCAGCGTCATGTGAACGCGCGCTGGCGGAATCATTCGCGCGCCGGGCGGCCACCACCAATTGCGACGGTGCGCATCGATGGCAGCCTGTACGCCCGGATCGGGAAACAGGCCGATGAAGAGGCGCCGGGTCGGCGCAGGTGCGGATGTCATCACCCGCTTTGTAAGATGATCGTGCCGACATTCGCAATGCCTCGATGACGGTGAACCCACAGGAGCAAATGGTGATCGACCTCGTGCCCAGCTTCGAATCACTCGACCCGCGCTTTCGTCAACTCGTTTTCGCAAACGTCCATGTCGAGAAGCTCTACACCGGCTGCCGCTGGGCCGAAGGACCGGCGTGGTTCGCGCCCGGGCGGTATCTCGTGTGGTCGGACATTCCGAACGACCGCATGCTGCGCTGGGACGAGACCGACGGTTCGGTCTCCGTGTTCCGGCAACCGGCGCTGAACACCAACGGCCACACCGTCGACCTGCAGGGCCGGCTGGTGTCCTGCGAGCACCGCGGGCGTTGCGTGTCGCGCACCGAGCATGACGGCACGCGCAGCGTGCTCGCGTCGCGGTTCGAGGGCAAGCGGCTCAACTCGCCGAACGATGTGGTCGTCAAGTCGGATGGGAGCATCTGGTTCTCCGACCCCACCTACGGGATCGACAGCGACTACGAAGGGGACGCGGCGCCGAGCGAGATCGGGAGCCAGCGCGTCTACCGCATCGACGCGGAGTCGGGCGCAGTCAGCAGAGTCGCCGATGGATTCGTGCAACCCAATGGGCTCGCGTTTTCACCGGACGAAAGCTTGCTTTACGTCTCGGACTCCGGGGTCACGCACGTGCACGACGGCCCCCGGCATATCCGGCGCTTTCGCGTCGAAGCCGACGGGCGTAGCTTGTCCGGCGGCGAAGTCTTCGCGGAGTGCCGCTACGGCTTGTTCGATGGGTTCCGCATCGACATGCAAGGCAATCTGTGGGCAAGCGCCGGGGATGGCGTGCACTGCCATGCACCGGATGGAAAGCTGATCGGGAAGATCCGGGTGCCCGAGGTGGTGGCCAATGTGTGTTTTGGCGGGCCGAAGCTCAATCGGCTGTTCATTTGCGCGACGACATCGCTGTACTCGGTGTACTTGAATGCGCGCGGTGCGGCACGACCTTCGGTTCGCTGACCCACTCAAGGCCCGCGGTAGAATTCGCGCCGGTCTGCGGGTGTAGTTCAATGGTAGAACGGCAGCTTCCCAAGCTTCATACGAGGGTTCGATTCCCTTCACCCGCTCCATCTCCCCACCCTTGATGCGGCCTCCTACAATCGAGCGCATGCATCTCCCCACCCCCGTCCTCTTCCACTGCCGCGCGCACACGCGTTCGCTCGGCAATGGCGTGGGCATGCTGGGACTGGGCCAGCCGGCCGCACACTCCTTGGCCCGGCGATCCCCTCTTTCTTTCATTTAGCGCAACATCGACCGCCGGGCCCCAGTTCTCGCGCGTTGGCGACCGCTGAAGATGTCGGCAGGTCGCTCATTTCGACAGGAGTGCCTTTCATGCATGCAAAGAACTACGGCGATCGCACGCTCACCGAACTGGATCACGTTCGCCTCACGAAGCTGGTCGCCGTGAAACCCCACTCGGACCTCGAAGAGTTGCTGGACCTGGTCGAGGTGATGCCCTCGCGCGAGATCGCTCCCGACTTCGTCACGATGAACTCGCAGGTCACGATCGTGGACACGCGTACGGGCCAGCGCCAGAAGCTGACCCCGTGCTATCCCACCGATGCCGATCCGGCCACGGGTTTGGTGTCGGTGCTTTCGCCGGTGGGCATGAGCCTGCTTGGATTGCGAATTGGCGCAACGGCCCAATGGCGAACGCCCGGCGGTGAGGAGTTCAACGCCGAGGTGGCCGAGGTCCACTACCAGCCGGAGGCCAGCGGCGACTACACCACCTGAACTGACCCGGTCGGCGTGGCACTGCGAGTGACCGAAGTGCGTACGTCCGCCGGCTGGAGCGGCACGGGCTTGGGCGCCGGTGGCACTTCGATCTGGCTCGCGTAGTCCGCCAGCAGTTCGCGAGCCACCGTGTCGGGCTGGCTTTCGAGCCGCATCACCATCTGCTCGCCGACGCACAGGCCTTCATAGCGGATGTAGACACGTGAAAAATAGGTCAGCGCCTCCGCGGCGTCGCGAAGGCAGTCGGCAAATGAGGTAAGCCCCAGATCCACATAGCAGGCCTTGGGCGGTGGCTCGCCCGCGGAGCGAGGTGCGCGGACGGTATAGGTGTAGCAGCGCTCGCCGAGCTTGCGGATCTCCAGGACTGGTTGCATCGGGTACTCCTCATTTCCGTGCGCGAACGGACTTGGCGCCACCCTTAGTTTACGTTCTGTCGCACGTGTGACAAGCGGACTACAACTTCCGTCCAGAGCCCTTGCAAGAGTGGCGCGGGCACCGGTCAGCTCCCGGGCACGTCTACCTTGCGCCAGCTTGAATCCGGGTTGAAGCGCGCCATGGCCCGAACGGCGGCATCGGTGCCCACGCCAAGATCCTTCTCGTACACCTTGCCATCGTGGCTGACGACGAAGCTCATCACGCCCGTCTCCCCATAGTGGATCGGCCATGCGATCAAGGCGAATCCGCCGCGCATGCGGTTGCCGATCACGTAGTCGTAGGCCCCGCCCGGAGCGTCCTTGCCCTGGGCCTTGAGGATCTTGAAGTGGTAGCCGTGGTAGCCCTCGCCGGCTCTTTGCCCGCCATAGAGCGGCCCGAGCGGGCTTTCGTCCTGTCCCGTAGCGTCGGGCCAGTAGAGCCCGTCGTGCTTTCCGGGCGAACTCACGAACTTCTGTGCGTACTCGAGCACGCCATTGCCGTCGCGGTCCTTCTGCGCGTATTCCTTCTGGGCATCGAAGTACGCGAGCGCGGCCTGCATTGCACTGAGCTCGTTGCGCCCGATGCGACGGCTGCGCATGGCGTCGGCGCCCGCTTTCGGGTCGAAGCGCCAGCCGGCGGCTGTCTTCACGATGGGCACGGGCAGTGTCCAATCTCCGGGGCCGGCGGCGAGCAGGGCCTTGTCCGGCTGTTCGAGCACGACCTTGTGCTGCTTCGCCCAGGCGGCGAGGAATTCGTAGACGTCCTCTTGGTCGACGGTGCCTTCCGGCACGAAGCGCCGCCATTCGGGTCCGAGCACGTTGCGCATTGCGTCGACATCAGTGCGCGCCAGGGCGTCGACGAAAGCTTGCGCCGCGGCATCGGGCGTGGGGTAGGCCTTTTGCGCGAATGAAGCGCCCGAGGCGAGCGACAGCGCCACGACCACAGAGGCCGCAAGCGTCTTGAAAGGTGTGGCATCAAAGGACATGGTCCGATCTCCTGAGCAGGTGGATTGCGTCATGTGTGCCTCTCGATCAGCGACGACCGCCACCGCCGCGCCCACCGCCTCCACCGCGCGCGCCGCCACCGCCACCGCCACCGCCTCCACCCATGCGTGCGCCACCGCCACCGCCACCCATGTGTGCTCCGCCACCTCCGCCAGGACTCGTGCGGGCACCGCCTCCGCCCATGTGCGCACCCCCGCCCCCGCCTCCGCCGCGGTTCTGCGCCATGGACTGGCGGCTCGCATCGCCGCGACTTGCTTGCTGGCGGGCCTGCCCCCCGGCATCACCTGCGCCTCGCAGGGCGTTGTCGCCGCCGCCGCCATGCTGCGTCCGCTGCAGCCCCTGGTCGGCACCGCCGCGTCCGCCCGGTCCTCCACGGTCGCCCGCTCCCCCGCGGTCCCCCGCTCCAGCGCGGGGACCGGCACGGTCGCCAGCGCGGTCCCCGACGCGGTCACCCGCGCGGTCACCGCCTGGACCCGCTCGATCGCGGCCAGTGTCTCGGTCTGCCGCCTGCGCGCGGTCGCGTGTGCCCGGGTCGTTGCGCAGCTGGTCGCGGCCCTGGCCCGGGTCCATGCCGCGCTGCTGCAGCTGGGATTGAGCCTGCTGGCGCTGCGCGTCACGGGCTGCCGTGTCGCGTCCGCGAAAATCGTTGCGCTGGTTCGCGCCGGCGACATCCTTGCCGAACTGCTGCCGACTCGCTGAATCGCGGTACGGCACGCCGCGCCGGTTGGCCGCGTTGTGCTGGAAGTTCGTCTGGTTGGCACTGATCTGCCGGTTCGCGTTGACGCTGTTGTAGCGGTTGACGTTGACGTTGACGTTCCCGCCGCCCCAGTTGGTGTTGCCCCAGAGTGCGGCGGTGGCGGCCACGCCGACACCGAACGCGATGCCCGTCGCGAGCGCCGCGCCGGGGTAGTAGTAAGGCGCCGGCGGATAGTAGTAAGGCGGATAGGCCGGATACGGCCACGCGCCGTACACGACGGTCGGGTTGTAGGCCGGCACGTACACCACCTCCGGATTCGCCGGCTCGATCTTGATGATCGTCTGCTGCGTCTGCGGCTCCTGCTCGACGATCACCTTCTGCTGTTCGGAGCTCTTGAGGCTGCCCGTCTTCTGCGCCTGGGCGCGCAAGCGCTGGGCCGCGTCGAGGGTGTCCTTGGACGAAGCCAGGAAGGCATCACCCAGGTTCTGCACCCAGTCGGGTTGATCGCCCATCATCTGCAGCACCTGCGGGAACGCAACGAGCGACTGCACGCTCGGGTCCCAGGGCTGGTTCGCGACCATCTTCAGCGCCGCGTCGCCCTTCTGGTTCGGGTTGGCCTTCGACCATTTCGCCGCATCGGCGACATCTGCCGGATAGGTCGCGGCCATCAGCACCTGCGACAGCAGCGAGTCGGGGTACAGCGCGATCGGCGCCATCATCTGGTCGAGTTGCTCCCTGGAAAAGGTCGGCGCCTGCTGCGCGCTCGCAAGCGCCGAGAGAAACGCTGCGGCGAGCATCAGGGCACGCGCGAATCGAAAGGACAGGGCACGCATATCGCCTCCTTGCCGGGCGCCAAAGCAGCCCCGGACACCACGCAGCATAAGTGGCTGAACCGTCCACGGCTATTGCACCTAAGGGCAGCGGAAGATGACCACACGGCAAGGAGGATCAGTCCGCGAAATCCCCGAGCAGATCCTGGCTTTCCTCGTCGAATCCCGCTACCGGCTGCGCCTTCGCAAGCGCCATCCACACGGCGAACGGCAGGCGCTGCAACGCACGATGCACGGCCGACCGCGCCACGACAAGCCGGCCTTCCTGCGCGATCAGCACGCCGCATGCGGACGGGATCTCGTCGGGCTCGCCGATGGGTCGCCCCTTCGCGTCGCAGCCCAGCACGTACCAGCATTCGCCGCCCAGATCGAGGTAGGCGGCGCGCTTGTCGGGTTTGCGCAGGTCGCTCAACAGGTCGGCGCGGTTGACCTTGACCTCGTGGACGATCGGCTGCGCGTACGCCTCGACGCTGGTATTGCGGATGGAAAACACGTCCGGCCGCGCGATGCACCAGCGTGGCTTGCCGCCCTCCTCCACTTCAGGCAGGCGCGCACGCAGGCTGAGCCCGCGCCAGGCCACTCGGCCGGCACGTGTCATCTCGCGGGCGACCTGCTCCACGAGCGCTTCGTGCCTCGATGTCACGGCCCGGTTGACGACGAGGCTGGTCGCAATGCGCGCGATGCCGGCATCGGTCACGCGCAGCGTTTCGTGGCCGTGCGTGGTTCGCACCCGCTCCAGCAGGCCGGCGGCCAGCAGGTCGACCTCGATGGCGTCGCAGCAAGGCCAGCCGGCCGATCGATAGACCTCGCGCAGCCGTCGCGCATGCACACGGCCCAGCGCCACCGCGCCCGGAGGCGGATCGGCGACGGGCGGCGGCGCGCCGGGCTCGACGAACGGTGGGTCCGCAGGCGGCGGGTCCACCACGGGCGCGGGCGGCGGCGTGACCGGAGGCGGTGGCGTCGGCAGATCGGGCGCCGGTGGCGGCGGGCCGATGGGCGCGTCGGCGCCGGCGCGCAGCGAAGCAAGTGCAGTCATCGCGCTAGGTTAGCGAAAAGCGGAGCGGGCGAGATCCTGCCGCGTGTATCCACACGTTTTCTCACTACACTGCGCCGCATTCGAATCCAGCAGCGCCATGACTACTTTCTCCTCCGCGGTGCAAGCCGACTTCCTCATCATCGGCGGCGGCATTGCCGGCGCTTCCGTCGCTTACTGGCTGGCGCCGCATGGCCGCATCGTCATGCTGGAGCGCGAGGCGCAACCCGGCTACCACTCGACCGGACGCTCGGCGGCGCTCTTCATGGAGAGCTACGGCACGCCGCAGGTGCGCGCACTCACGATGGCGAGCCGGGCGTTTCTGCAGCATCCGCCTGCAGGCTTCGCCAAACATCCTTTGCTCACGCCACGCGGCGCGATGATGGTCGCGGGCCCGGGGCAATCCGCCCAGCTTGAAGAACATTGGCGAGTGCTGCACGCGATGGCACCCGACGCGCGGCGACTGAGCAGCGAAGAAGCCTGCGCCATCGTCCCGGCGCTGCGACCGGAACGCCTCATCGGTGCCGTGTACGAGCCCGATGCCGCCGACATGGACGTCCATGCCATCCATCAGGGCTACCTGCGCGGCATGCGACAGGCGGGCGGCAAGCTGGCGTGCGACGCCGAAGTAACGGCCATGGAGCGCGTGCAGGACCGATGGCGCGTGCATGCAGGCGGCGCGGTGTACGAAGCACCGGTCGTGCTCAACGCCGCCGGCGCGTGGGTCGACATCATCGCGCGGCTGGCCGGCGTGCGGCCACTTGGCATCGAACCGTGCCGCCGCTCCGCCTTCATCTTCGCGCCGCCCGAGAACATGGACATTGCCAGGTGGCCCCTGGTGCATGACGCCGACGAGGAGTGGTACATCAAGCCGGATGCAGGAATGCTGCTCGGCTCGCCCGCCAACGCCGACCCGGTGGAACCGCAGGACGTGCAGCCCGAGGAAATGGACATCGCCATGGCGATCCATCGCATCGAAGAGGCGACCACGCTGGCGATCCGCAGGCCGACGCGAACATGGGCGGGGCTGCGCTCCTTCGTGGCCGACGGTGATCTGGTCGGCGGTTTCGACGACGAGGCGCCGGGCTTCTTCTGGATTGCGGCTCAGGGCGGCTACGGCATCCAGACCTCGGCCGCGATGGGCGAGACCTGCGCTGCCCTGGCGCGCGGACTGCCCGTCCCTGCGCACCCGGCGTCCTTCGGGATCACGCCGGAGATGCTGGGGCCGGCTCGCCTTCGGTAGTACGTACCGTCTCAGGCCCACGCCTCGAGCACCGCGGCGCGCACGGCATCCACCGCCGGCGCACGCCTGTCGTCCGCAGACGCCACCCAGCACAGCCAGGTGTGCGAGCGCCAGCCTGGCCAGATCGCGAGTTCGCCTTTGCGTTCGGCTTGCTCGGCCTGGTCGAGCCGCAGCAAGCCCGCGCCCAAGCCACTGGCGACCATCGCGCGCAGCGCGCTCTCGCTGTCGGCAGTCATCGCCGGTCGATACTCGCGGCCGATGCTGTTGAACAGGCCGTCGAGATGCGCGCGCAGGATGCATGAGGGCGGCGTGCCCACCCAGGGCAGGTTGGTCAGCGTCTCGAGGCTCATCGTTGGATTCGAGCGCGCGAGCGAGGTCGGCAGCGTCACCACCAGATCGACCGCACCAAGGCGCTGCACCGCGAGGCCGTCGATCTCTTCGCCATCGCTCAGCGCGTAGGCACAGTCCAGATCTCCTCGCCGCACGCCCTCGAGCGTCTGATGCGACAAGCCCTGCTGCAATTGCAGCGTCACGTGCGGATGACGCTCGGCCAGCTTGACCAGCACATCCCCCAGCCGCAACGCGACCGGGTCGACCACGGTGCCGAAGCGAACCACACCCTGCGCCGCACCACGGATCTGCTCGGCGGCCGATCGCATGCGCATCGCCGAAGCCAGCGTGCGCTCTGCATCCTCGAGCAGGCTGAGGCCGGCATCCGTCGGCGTCATGCCCCGCGGCGTCCGGTCGAACAGCTTGACACCGAGCTCATCCTCCAGCGCCTTGAGCTGCGCGCTTACGGCTGGCGCGCTCGTGAAGACGCGTTCGGCCGCACGCGTGAGGCTGCCCTCCCTGGCGATCGCGACGAAGGTCTTGAGTTGGTAAAGCTCCATGCCGCGAATTGTGAGCGCGATGGTCGCATCGGGCCATTCGCAAAAGCCGAAAGCCCCGTCCAAAGAAACGAATGGTCAACGAGCGACCTGGCGCCGATGCTTCTGCCCATCGATTCCACATTGCAGGCACCTCAATGATCACCATCCATCCACGCTCACTCGGCATCGCCGCGCTGCTGCTCGCCACCTCCGCATGGGGAGGCATGTTCCTCGTCAGCAAAGGGGTTCTTCACCACGTCGACCCGGTTTGGTTGACGCTGATCCGCTACACCTTCTCCGTCATCCTTTTCGTCGCATTGATCGCGCCGCGCGGCATGGCGCCGTGGCGCAAGCTTCGCGCCCATGCGCTGCCGCTCGCGGTGCGAGGGGTGGCAGGCTACGGCGTGTTCAGCGTGATGCTGCTGACTGGCCTCGCGCACTCCGTGCCGTCGCATGGCGCGATCATCATGGCCACCACGCCCATGACGACGCAGTTGCTGCGTTGGGCACTCGACGGCGTGCGGCCCGCCCGCTCGACGCTGCTCACCAGCCTGCTCGCGCTGGTCGGCGTGGTCATCGTCTCAGGTGCGCTGTCGCCGCACAACGCTCACGGCGAGACATCGACCGCATGGGGTGATGCAGTGGCCTTTGCAGGCACGCTGGGCTGGGTCTGGTACACCCGCGGCGCCGCGCAGTTCGCGGACAGGCTCGACGTCATCGAATACAGCGCATTGACCGTCGTTGCGTCATGGCCCCTGCTTGCGATCGGCGCCGCGTTGGCGACCGTCCTGGGTGCAGCGGACATCCCCAGCGGCGACGGCCTGCTGCTGTCATGGCACGGCCTGGTCTACGTGGGTCTCGTGTCGTCCGCCATCGCCGTACTGGCCTTCAACTATGGCGTGCGTTCCTTGGGCACGATCACCGGCACGGCCTTCCTGAACTTCATTCCGGTCTCGGCGCTGCTGATGAGCGTCGCGTCGGGCAAGCTCCCTTCGGGCAATGAACTGCTGGGGATGGCGATGGTGGTCGGCGCCCTGTTGATCCACACCGTGAGCAGTCGGACGCAGGCCAAGGCGCCTGTGCGCGTGGTTCAGCCGGCCCGTCACAGGAAGACCGGCGTTTGCACGGCCTCGTCCTGATCGATAGCTAGAAAAAACCCAGGCCGGCCGCCATCATCAACGCGAGGCCGGCCGAAACGCTGGCCCAGTGCGCCATATTCGCGAAGAGATCCCAGTCGCTGTACCGGTCCTCCGCGCCTTGCACGAAGAACTCGGCGATAGGGTCGCCGCCCTCGCTGCCGCCATCGATGTTCGGACCTTGAAGATTCGGAGTCATGAATGCCACCTCGTGCATCGATGCTAGGGGGATGCCGCTGTCGGTTCGATGAAAACGGCGGGCGGCATTGATGCCGCGGGCACATCAATGTCAAAGTCCTTGCCCACTTTTCGCGTCAGCGGGTATCGTCTTTTGTCAGGGAGCGCATCTTCGAAGCCGATTCGGCAACCTTCGTGCCGGGTTCATCCAATGCTCTCCTACACCGTCGCCGCTCTCGTTTTCGTTCTGACCCAAAGCGGGTTTTGGCTGGGCGTTCGCCTGTCGACGCTGCTGCCGGAGCACCACCTTGTGAGCGATGCACGCGATTCCGCAAAGGTCGGCATCGGAATGCTGGCCACACTGCTCGCGTTGGTGCTGGGTCTCATGATCACCTCCGCGAAGCGATCATTCGATGAACGCGAGGCAGAGCTGATTCAGCTCTCTACGTCGATCGTGCTGCTGGATCGCGCTCTCGTGGGGTTCGGGGAAGAGACTCGCCCCGCTCGCGACCAGTTGCATGGCATCCTGAACCGGATCGTCGAGCTCACCGAGCGACAGCGCCACAAGGAACGACGCCTGGAGGATGCCAAGTACTCCGCAGACCTGCGCGCGATCACGCGGCTTCAACAGACCATTCTCTCCATGTTGCCGCGCAATGATTCCCAAAAGTGGTACCAGTCGCGCGCCATGCACTTGTCCTCCGATATCGCGCAGAGCCGCGTACTGACCGCGGAGCGCGAGGACAGTTCGGTGCCCGCTGCCCTGCTGGTGATCGTGTGCGGATGGGTGGTGGCCATCTACGTCGGGCTGGGCGCGTTCATGGTCATCAATAGAAGTGTGAACGTCGCCTTGGCCATCTGTGCGCTGGCCTTCGCCTGTTCGATCTTCATCATCCTCGAACTGGACACGCCTTTTTCCGGCGTCGTGGGGGTCTCGAACAAAGCCGTGCTTCGCGCCCAGGCGGAGTTGGCGACCAACTGACCGCATGCGGCCGAGTCAAAACGCCGCCGTCCATTTGGACGATGCTACAGTCCGCGCGCTTCCCTCCGCCATGGTCGTTTTCAGATGATCCAAGGCGGCATCCGAGCCGTGTCGATCAGCCGGCATTTCACTTCGAGCCATCAACATGTCAACCATCACCGCCAGGGAATCGGCAAGTCCCTATGGCACGTTGCCACCCGCGTCGCCGCCATCCCTGCGCAAACCCTTGAGCCTGCCGCGCCTGGCAGACATGCATGCGCGCGGCGAGAAGATCACGATGCTGACCGCCTACGACGCCACCTTTGCCGCGATGGCGGATGCCGCAGGCGTTGAATGCCTGCTCGTGGGCGATTCGCTCGGCATGGTCTGCCAAGGTCTGCACAGCACAGTCGGCGTCACGCTTGAAAGCATGCGCTATCACACCGAAAGCGTGTCGCGCGGATTGCGCCGCGTGCAAGGCACCGCCTGGCTCGTTGCCGATCTGCCCTTCGGCAGCTACCAGGAGTCGCGTGAACAGGCCCTGCGCAGTGCCACGGTGCTGATGCAGGCCGGCGCCCACATGGTGAAGCTCGAAGGTGGCGGTTGGACTGCCGACACCGTGCGCTTCCTGGTGGAGCGCGGCCTTCCGGTGTGCGCGCACCTCGGCCTCACGCCGCAGACGGTGCATGCGCTGGGCGGCTATCGCGTGCAAGGCAAGGACATCGAGGCTGCCGCACTTCTGCGCCGGCACGCGCTCGAACTGCAGGACGCAGGTGCGGCGATGCTGGTGCTGGAAATGGTGCCCGCGTCGCTCGCCGCCACGCTCACGCAAGAACTTGCACGATGCCCGACCATCGGGATCGGTGCCGGGCACGCAACGGCAGGCCAGGTGCTCGTGCTGCACGACATGCTGGGCATCAACCTCGGCAAGATGCCGAAGTTCGTGCGCAACTTCATGGCAGAAAGCGGCGGCATTGCACAGGCGATGCAAGCCTACGTGCGCGCCGTGAAAGACGGCACCTTTCCGGACGACGCGCTGCACGCGTGGTAGCGGGCCCTCGCTGCCTCCCTTCGCTCCCTTTCGACGATCACGGTCCATCCCATGTACATCGCACGCACCATCCCCGAATTGCGCGAACACCTTGGCGCCTCTCACCGCCCCGCCTTCGTTCCCACGATGGGCAATCTGCATGACGGCCACCTCGACCTCGTGCGCCGGGCCAAGCCGCTGGGTGACGTCACGGTGGCCAGCATCTTCGTCAATCGCCTTCAGTTCCTGCCGCACGAGGATTTCGACACCTACCCGCGCACCTGGGACAGCGATTGCGAGAAGCTGCGCGCAGCCGGCTGCGATGTGCTGTTCGCGCCCGACGAAAAGGCGCTGTACCCCGAACCGCAGACCTGCAAGGTGCACCCCGACCCTGTGCTGGCCGACATCCTCGAAGGCCATTTCCGCCCCGGCTTCTTCGTCGGGGTCTGCACCGTGGTGATGAAGCTCTTCTCGTGCGTGCAACCGGCCACAGCCATGTTCGGCAAGAAGGACTACCAGCAGCTCATGATCATCCGGCACATGGTTCGCCAGTTCGCGCTGCCGATCGAGATCGTGGGCGTCGAGACGCTGCGCGCCGCAGATGGCCTTGCGTTGTCTTCGCGCAACGGCTACCTGAGCGAGCCGGAGCGGGCGGAGGCGGTGCAGCTTTCGAAGGCGCTTCAGGGCATGGCCGAGGCGGTGCGCTCGGACGAGCACGATTTCGAGGCCGTCGAGACGCGTGCGATGGACGCCCTTCGGGCGCGCGGCTGGCAACCCGACTACCTGGTGCTGCGGCGACGATCCGACCTGCAAGCACCTTCGCCCGGCGACCCGCTCGTTGCGCTCGCCGCGGCCCGCCTGGGCGCGACGAGGCTGATCGACAACCTCGAAATCGACGCGCAGACCTGATCGGCGCCCGGCATCGCCGGAGCTTCAGGCTGCGCCGATTCCCGCGACCATGGCGCCCGCGGGCTGCCCGCTTTTGAGCCTCGCGGTGAAGTCCAGCATGCGATCGATCGGCACGCGCGCTCGCAGACCCAGAGCCGGCTCGACATGGACTTCGCCCGCGCCCGTTTCCAGTGCGCGCGCCACGTCAGCCAGCCCGTTCATGGCCATCCACGGACAGTGCGCACAGCTCTTGCACGTCGCACCGTTGCCCGAGGTCGGCGCTGCGATGAAGGTCTTGCCCGGATTGAGTGTGCGCAGCTTGTGCAGCATGCCGGTGTCGGTCGCGACGATGAATTCCTTCGCATCCATGCGCTGCGCCGCACTCAGGATGGCCGAGGTGGACCCCACCGCATCGGCCAGCGCGATCACGTCGGCCGGTGATTCAGGGTGCACGAGCACGCGAGCCGCGGGGTGCTCCTTCTTGAGCAGTTCGAGTTCCAGCGCCTTGAACTCGTCATGCACGATGCAGGCGCCCTGCCAGCTCACCATGTCGGCCCCGGTTTCGCGGCGGATGTAGTCGCCCAGGTGCTGGTCCGGCGCCCACAGGATCTTCTGGCCTTGCGCCGTCAAGGCCCGCACCACGTCCAGTGCACAACCCGACGTCACCAGCCAGTCGGCTCGCGCCTTCACCGCAGCGCTGGTATTGGCGTAGACGACCACCGTGCGATCCGGATGCCGATCGCAAAAGGCACTGAAGGCATCGACCGGGCAGCCGAGATCCAGCGAGCAGGTCGCGTCCAGGTCGGGCATCAGCACACGTTTTTCGGGCGAGAGGATCTTTGCCGTCTCGCCCATGAAGCGCACGCCGGAAACGACCAGCGTCTGCGCGGCATGGTCTCGGCCGAAGCGCGCCATTTCGAGCGAGTCGCTCACCAGGCCGCCGGTCTCTTCGGCCAGGTCCTGCAGGTCGGGGTGCACGTAGTAGTGCGACACCATCACCGCATTGCGCTCGCGCAACAACGAGCGGATGCGATCCTTCAAGGCGTCGCGTTCGGCCGCCGTGGGCTCAGGAGGCACACGGGCCCAGGCCCGGCGGGTGTCGCACGCGGGTCCGCTTTCGGCAGTCTCGATGGGCTGGGCGTAGTCGACGCCGATGAGTGAGTGCGCCATTGCTCAGCCTTCCAGGAACCGCATCGAGAAATCGATGGCCTTGACGTCCTTGGTGAGTGCACCGACCGAGATGCGGTCGACGCCAGTCTCGGCGAGGGCGCGAATGCTGTCGAGCGTGACGCCGCCCGATATCTCGAGCACGGCGCGGGCGTCGCCCGCCGCATCGTTGCGACGCACGGCTTCGCGCAAGGTGGGCAGGTCCATGTTGTCCAGCAGGACCATGCGGGCGCCGCTGGCCAGCGCCTCGTCGAGCTGGGCGAGGGTTTCGACCTCGATCTCGATGAATTTCGCCTGCGCAGCGACTTCAGCCGCTGCGCGCAGGGCCGCGCTCACGCCGCCGGCGGCTGCAATGTGGTTCTCCTTGATCAGGATCGCGTCATAGAGGCCGATGCGGTGATTCGTGCCACCGCCCGTGCGCACGGCATATTTCTGCGCCAGCCGAAGACCCGGCAGCGTCTTGCGCGTGTCGACGATCTGGGCACGCGTGCCGCGCACCGCATCGACATACGTGGCGGTGCGTGTTGCCACGGCGCTCAGCAGTTGAAGGAAGTTGAGCGCGGTGCGTTCGGCCGTGAGCAAGCTGCGCGCGTCGCCGGCGAGTTCGAGCACCGTCTGGTCCGCGGCGCAATGCCCGCCCTCCACGCAATGCCACGTCACGCGCGCTTGCGGGTCGAGTTGCCGCACCACGGCCTCGACCCAGGGCGCGCCGCACAGCACCGCGGCTTCGCGAGTGCGCACATGAGCGGTGGCGCGCCGTAGCGGGGCCACCAATCCGGCCGTGAGATCCTGATCGCCGACATCCTCCTGCAATGCCCGGAGCGCATCCGTGCTCGCCAATTCGGCCACGCTGGCCCTGGAAAAATCGAAAAAGCTGGTCATGTGTCTTGAGTCGCGAGAGTCGCTGCCTTGTCCTGGTGGGCGCCATTTTGACGGCACTCGAAAGTGGCGGGTCCGTTCATATCGCGCGCCAGGAGTCGATGCAGTGAGCCGCGAGCGCGGTAATCCAGCAAGGCTCGTCCGGATCGAAGGCCAGTCCCAACACAGGACTGACGAGAAAGCCCGCCCTCTCGAACACCGACGGATCGGTCGCGCGAACGAAAGAAGAGAGTGCGGCGAATGGCACCGACACGTTGCCGATGTTCACGACCGGCGCCTGCATCGTGATCTCTTCCAGCCTGCCGCAGTCCTGAAAGCGGAAGACGATCGATTCATAGTCCAGCTCATTGAGCCCGATGCCGTTGCGGCATGTTCTCGTCGGCACGCCCCACATCCGCAAGACCTCTTCCCTGGAGGCCGAGAACGGCGTTTCGTCGACGCGGACAAAGGGTTCGAGCTTCATCGGACCAGCCAGTATGCACACCCTGCCCATCCGGGCAGTAGCGTCTGCCCCTTGCGCATTCACACAATGAAGCCATCTAAGGAGCTCCCATGGCCGACACGATGTCCTCATCTTTCGAACAACTGTCCGCGGCAATGGCCGAGGCGGTGGCCGCTGCAGCTGGCAGCGTGGTGGCAGTGCACACCGGGTGCTCGCGCTCCAGCGGATTTGCCTGGCGCGACGGGCTGGTCGTCACCTGCGACGAGGCGCTGCCCGACGACGCGGACGTGACGGTGTGTCTGCCGGGCGGCGCGAACGCCAGCGCGAAGCTCGTTGGTCGGGATGCCGGCACCGACATCGCTCTGTTACGCATCGAAGGCAACGCGCCCTCCCCGATCGCTTTTGACCTGTCGCCGGTGCGCGCCGGCTCCATCGCGCTCACGGTCGGGTCGCTCGCCGGCGCACCTGTCGCGGCGGCGGGCGTGGTCTCGCTGTCGGGCCCCGCCTGGCGCAGCTTGCGCGGCGGCGAGATCGACGCACGGATCGAACTCGGGCTGACCCTGCGGCGCATCGCCGAAGGCGGGTTGGCAATGGACGTGCAGGGCCGGGCCATCGGCATGAGCGTGTTCGGGCCACGCCGGCGCGTGCTGGTCATTCCGGGCGCGACGATCGATCGGGTCGCCGCGCAGATCGCAGCGCACGGCCGGGTCCCGCGCGGTTACCTGGGTGTGGGACTCCAACCCGTAAAGATCGAACCCGAGGGCATCGGCGCGATGGTCATGGCCATCGATCGCGACGGGCCGGCTGCGAAGGCTGGCCTTCACCAGGGCGACGTGATCGTGGCCTGGAACGGCGAAGCGGTGCGCAGCGTGCAGGCGCTGCTGCGAGCGCTGGGCCCGGCGAGCGTGGGCACCGTCGTGACGCTGTCGCTGCGGCGTGCCGGGGAGCCCGTCGAGGCGAACGTCACCATTGGCGAAAGGCCGGACGATTGAACAAGACGGGCGTCACGGAGCCGATCGTGATCGCGGTCGATATCGCCGACGTGGAACTGTCGGAGCGCCTGCTCGCGTCCCTGTCGGATGTGCCCGGGCTGCGTGTCGCGCAGCGCGGCGAGCCGGCCGATGTCGCGGTGGTGCCGGCGCACGCCGTGCCCGCCGCCGACGCCGAGGCAACGCTGACCCGGCGCGAGCTCGAAGTGCTGGCCCTGATGGCCGAAGGCGCATCCAACAAGACCATCGCCCGGCGGCTGGGCATTTCGATGCACACGGCCAAGTTCCATGTCGGCTCGCTGCTCGACAAGCTGGACGCCACAGGCCGTACGGACGCAGTGGCGCAGGCAGTGCGGCAGGGTGTCATCCATCTTTGAGAAAACCATGTTCGACGACAACGCCCCCTCGCCCTCCGCCGAAGGCAGCGCTCCCGATCTGAACCAGGACGCCCTGATCGATGCCTATTCGCACGCGGTCGCGGCGGTGGCCGACAGCGTTGGGCCAGCCGTGGTGCGCGTGCAAAGCGGCACGCCCGACCGACGCGGCGGCCTGGGCTCGGGCGTGGTCATCGCCGGCGACGGGCTGGTGCTGACCAACAGCCACGTCGTCGCCGGTGCGCGCCGCGTACGGATCGGACTCCCGGAAGCCGGCGACAGGGAAGCCGAGGTGCTCGGCGACGACCCCGCCACCGATCTCGCGCTACTGCGAGTGGAACTTCCGCGCGGCGCCGCCACCGCGACGCTCGGCGATTCGAAGATGCTCAGGCGCGGCCATCTGGTCGTCGGCATCGGCAATCCACTGGGATTCGAATCGACCATCACTGCCGGCATCGTGTCGGCGCTGGGCCGCTCGCTGCGCTCGCAGAGCGGGCACCTGATCGACGACGTGATCCAGACCGACGCGGCGCTCAATCCGGGCAACTCCGGCGGCGCCCTCGTGGCCGCATCCGGGCAGGTGGTGGGCATCAATACGGCCATGATCGCCGGCGCGCAGGGGCTTGCGTTCGCGGTTTCCAGCAACACGGCGCGCTTCGTGATCGGCGAGTTCATCGCCCACGGCCGCGTACGGCGCGCGCACCTCGGCATTGCGGCGCAGACGGTGCCCCTGCCCCGGCGCGTGTCACTGGCCATTCACTCCGGCGCCAACGCCGTGCGCATCGGCGAGGTACAGCCCGGCGGCGCGGCGCAGCTTGCAGGCCTGCGCGTGGGCGACATCCTCTTTGCGTTGGACGATGTGGTCGTGGAAGGCGCGGACGACCTTCTGCGCCTGCTCGGCGCGGACCGCATCGGGCGGCCCGTGGAGGTGTCTCTGCTGCGCGAAGGCCGACTCATCACGCGGACCGTGACGGCGCACGAACGACCCGCCTAGTGAAAATCCCGGCTCTTGTTCGCCTGCGCCAACCTGCCCAGCATCGGCGTGAGATCCCTGAACCCCGTCGCCACCAAATGCCGCACCTCGCCACCACTGTCTACATCACGCTGCCACGTGCCCTGCACCGCCAGCAGCGTCGACTTGAGCAACGGCTCGCGCCAGGCCTCGATCACGTGGCTCCAGACGATCACATTGACGTTGCCGGTCTCGTCCTCGAGCGTGACGAAGATGGTGCCGTTGGCGGTCTGCGGCCGCTGACGCCCCTTGACGATGCCGCAGGCACGCACGGTCTGGCCGCTGGGCAGCGGGCGCAGTTGCTCCGCGCTCATCAGGTTCATGCGGGCGAGCCGTGAGCGCAGCAATGCGAGCGGATGGCGGCGCAGCGTGAGGCCGAGCGAGACGTAGTCGCCGAGGATCTCCTCGCCTTCGGGCGCGGCGGGCAGTTGCAAGGTGGGCTCGTGGATCGGCACACCCTTGAGCAAGGCGGGTGCGCGGCGCTGGGCGGTGGCGTCCCACACCTGCTGGCGGCGATGGCCCGAGAGCGACATCAATGCATCGGCGGCGGCCAGCGCCGCCATGTCCTTGGCGTCGAGTTCGGCGCGCAAGGCAAGGTCTTCGGTGCTGGTGAAAGGGGCCAGTTCGCGCGCTGCCAGAAGGCGCTCGGCGCCGGCCTTGCTGAAACTGGCGATGCGGCTCAGCCCCAGACGCACGGCGGGCGGGTCGGCATTGCCCAAGCGCCCGGCATGGCGCGCATCGGCGCCAGGCGGCATGCGCGGCGCGCCAGGCGTGCGACCTTCGAGGCTGCTGTCGAATTCGCTCGCCGTGACGTCGACCGGCCGCACCTCGACGCCATGGCGCCGCGCGTCCTGCACGAGCTGCGAAGGGCTGTAGAAGCCCATCGGCTGCGAATCGAGCAAGGCCGCCAGGAAGCAGGCGGGCTCGTGGCACTTGAGCCAACTGCTGACGCAGACCAGCAGGGCAAAGCTCGCGGCATGACTCTCGGGAAAGCCGTAGTCGCCGAAGCCCATCACCTGCTTGAAGATCGCTTCGGCAAAAGCGGGCTTGTACCCTTTGCGAACCATGCCATTCACGAGTTTGTCGTGGAACTTCCCGAGACCGCCCTTGCGCTTCCATGCGGCCATGGCGCGACGCAATTGATCGGCCTCGTCGGCGGTGAAATCGGCTGCGACCATGGCAATCTGCATGACCTGTTCCTGGAAGATCGGCACACCCAGCGTGCGCTCCAGCGCGGGCCGCAGTTCGTCCTTCTCGTAGTGGATGGAGAGCCCCTTGCGCACCCGCTCGCGCTGCTTGAGATAGGGGTGCACCATGCCGCCCTGAATCGGCCCCGGACGCACGATCGCAACCTCGATCACCAGGTCCTCGTAGGTGCGCGGCTTCAGGCGCGGCAGCATCGACATCTGCGCCCTGCTCTCGATCTGGAACACGCCGACGGTGTCGGCGTCGCAGATCATGTCGAACACCTCCGGGTCGTCATTGGGAATCTGGTGCATCTGCAGCGCCGTGCCACGCCAGTGGTTCATGAGTTCGAGTCCGCGGCGGATGGCGCTGAGCATGCCCAGCGCGAGCACGTCGACCTTGAGCATGCCCATGGCTTCGAGGTCGTCCTTTTCCCACTGGATGACGGAGCGATCTTTCATCGAAGCCTTTTCCACCGGCACCAGGCGCGTGAGCCGCGTATGGGTGAGCACGAAGCCACCGACATGCTGGCTCAGGTGGCGCGGAAAACCCTTGAGCTCGCACGTGAGTTCGATCCACTGCTGCAGCTTGAGCGGGTCTTCCTGCACCTCCGCGCGCACGGCGGCTGCCTGCAGTTGCTCGCCGAGCACGGTCTCGTCGAACCAGTAGTGGTCCTTGGCGAATTCGTCGACAAGCCGCGCATCGATGCCGAGCGCCTTGCCCACGTCGCGCAATGCGCTGCGCGAGCGATAGCAGATCACGACCGCGGCGATGGCGGCGCGCTCGCGGCCGTACTTCTCGTAGATGTACTGGATGACTTCTTCGCGCCGCTGGTGTTCGAAATCGACGTCGATGTCGGGCGGCTCGCGACGATGGCGGCTCAGGAAGCGCTCGAACAGCAGGTGGCCCTTGTCGGGATTGATCGAGGTGATGCCGAGGCAGTAGCAGACCGCCGAATTGGCCGAGGAGCCGCGGCCCTGGCAGAGGATGTCTTGCGATCGGGCGAAGCGCACGATGTCCTCGACCGTGAGGAAGAACATCTCGTATTCGAGGTCGAGGATCAATTGCAGCTCGCGCTCAAGCAGCTGGGACACCTTCTCCGGGATGCCTGCCGGATATCTCCCGCGTGCGCCTTCCCAAGTCTTGCGCACCAACGTCTGTGCCGGCGTTTCTCCGTTGCCCACGCTTTCGAGCGGGTACTTGTAGTTCTCCCGGATCACCTCGGGATCGAAGCGGCAACGTCCGGCCACTTCGAGCGTGTTCGCGAGCATCTCTTGCGTGTAGAGCCCCGCCAGCCGCACGCGCTGCCGCAGGTGGCGCTCGGCGTTGGGCTGCAGCGCGAAGCCGCACTCGGCCACGGTCCTGCCTTCGCGCACTGCCGTGAGCACATCCTGCAACGGCTTGCGTGCGCGTGCATGCATGTGCACATCGCCGGCCGCCACGAGCGCCACGCCGGCCCGCGCGCCGGCCTCGACCAGCGTGACGAACCAGAGGTCGTCGTCGAGTTCGTTGAGCATCTCGACGGCGAGCCAGAGGCTGCCGCCATAAAGCGTCTTCGCCGCGATCAGGTCATCGTGCAGCGTGGCGACATCGACCGTGCCAACGGGCTTTCGGTCGGGCACGAAAAGAATCTGGCAATGCTGCAGAGAGGCGACGTCGCTGTCTTCCCAGCTCACGCGGTATTCGCCCTTGGGCAGTTCGGTGGTGCGCGCGGCGGTGATGAACTCGCAGAGGTTGCCCCAGCCCTCTGTGTCGTTCGCAATGACCACGAACCTGAAGCGCTCGAAGCGGAACTCGCTGCCGAACAGCAGGCGAAAGTCCGGGTTGCGCGGGATCGGCGGCTCTTCAGGGTGGTCGCGCTCGTAGGCATCGAGCTTGGCGGGCAGTTCGCGCAGGCCGACATGTGCGCGCACCACCCCAGCCACCGAGCATTCGTCGGTGATCGCGAGCGCCGCATAGCCGAGTTGGTAGGCGCGCTCCACCAATTCCTCGGGCGTGGACGCGCCGCGCTGGAAGCTGAAGCTCGTCAGGCAATGAAGCTCGGCATACCCTGGCAAGCCAGGCACGGGCGGTTGCCGCTTCGGCAACGCATGCATCGCCGCGAGCGTGAGCGCGCGGACTTTCTTGTCGCTGAGTTCAGGCATAGAGGCCTTGCAGGTACCAGCGAACTTCGCCTTCAGCGAAGCAAGCGGCCGGGCGCTCGCGAAAGATCCACACCAGGCCGGCCTCGGGGCTTTCGGCGACGTAGTAATCGCGCACGGCAGGCCGGCCGCCGTCTTCCACGCCGCCCCACCAGCCGGCCTCCACCCGCTGCGGGCCGATCAATCGACGCAGCGGTCCGCGGTAGCACGGGCGCTCGCCATCCATGTCGAGACGCAGCGGCTCGGGCAGCAGCCACGTAGGCGAAGCTGGTTCCACGGTGTTCCGCGAACGGGCTTCGCTGCGCCGGCCAGTGTTCAAGGCGGGTTGCCATGTCTGCTTGCGCTCGGGCCGGTGATCGGCCTGCGCCACGGGCACGAGCACCTGCTGCGGACCGAGTCGCGCGCTGAGCCGCTCGACCATTTCATGGAGCCTGTCGCCCTTGCGGTTGTCCTCGGGCAGGAAGCTCTTGCTGGCGCCAGCCCAGGGATCGGTTTCGAGCGAACGCAGTCGCAGCCAGCTTGCGGGTGCAGCGAGCGTGGTGAGCGCCAGTTTTTCGGCCATCAAGCGGCGCAGGTGCGCCATGTCCTGCGTCGCCTCGGCAGTACGCACAGTGATGAGCTGGTGCGGCGGCAGGTTCACGCCGTTGAAGCGTTTGAGGTCGAGCGTCCATTGCAGTTCGAGCGCACGCGCGCCTCGCTGCCGGGCACGCAGCCAGATCTGTAGCGCCGACAGCAGGCGATTGGCCGACCACATGAGTTCGGGTGCGCCTTCGGCCAGTGCGGGCAGTTCGAGCTTCTGCTCGAACACATCGGGCAGCGTGAGCCAGCGATGGCTCTCGGGTCGCAATCCGTAGGCTGCATCGAGCGCGGTGCGCAGATCCTTGCCGAAGCGCCGCGTGAGGCCGCCACGCGGCAATGCCGCCACCTCGCCCCAGGTGCGGCAGCCGAGGTGCGCCAGCACCTCGAGGTGATCGCGCGCGGCGCTCAGTGTGTCGAGCGGCAGCCCGGACGGCACATCGGCTGGAGGCTGCTCGCCGCGCGCGAACATCCGCAGTCGCGCGAGCGCGATGAGGCAAGTCGCGCCCTGCGCCTGCTGAACGCGCACCGGCGCGGGATTGAGGCTCAGGATCTGGCGCATCAGGCCCAGCCGCCCGCCCCACAGCCGCTCGCAGGCGGACACCTCGAGCAGCAGCGCCTCGTCGACCCAGGCGACGCGCGGGGTGAACTGCAGGGCCCACCAACCGAGCGCCTCGTCGGAGGGCATCGGCGGCATGCGCATCTCCGCCTCAGGCTGCGGCCAGCGCAACGCGATCCAGTGCATGTCGTTTTCCTTGGTGGAGGTCGATGCGCACCACCGTGGCTGTGCCGATTGCCTGCGGCACGCCTTGCTGCTGACGGAGCAGCTTGCGCCGGAGCTGGCTCGCCGCCAGCAGCGCGGCCATGCGTTCGCCGCATGCCGGCAGTTGGATGGGCGAGGCCAGCGGCGGCCCTCGACGCTTGAGGATGTGGACATCGAGCCGCGATTTGTCTTCCTCGCAGAGCGCCACCTGCAGGCGCAAACGGGCCGGCGACGTGGAAGACGCCGACGCCGCGGGCCGGAGCACGAACAGCAGGGATTCGTGCTGCGCCGCCGCGAGCTGCAGCCGCCGCAGATCGCCCATGCGCGCCTGCGGCAGCCACGCCAGCACGGCGGCCACGTCGGCGCAGCGAAGCGCCTGTTCGCACGCCCAGAGCCGTGCGGCGGCCGCCTCGCTGCGAATCCACAGCAAGGACTCGATCGGCAAGCCGTGCGCCGCCAGCGAGGGGCCGAAAGGTTCATGGGGCGCACCGATCAGCGCCACCGGCCCCGTGCCGCCCCGCACCGCATGCGCCAGCGCCGGCAATAGCAGTTGCCACGAATGCGCCTCGGGCGCGGACTGCAAGAGTTCGGTCATCGCCCCGACCGGCCAGCCGCCACCGGGCAACTGCGCATCGAGCGGGGCATGGCCGGTGGCGATGACCTGCGCATCGGCCATGCCCAGCTCATCCCCGCGCCAGACCTTGTGCCGCGCGGAGGGTGAAAAAGAGTCGAGGGAAGGGAGGCCCATGATGGATCGAGTAACTGTATTTTTATACAGTATTTTGGGATGCCGGGTTTTTCTTTTTGCATTCCCGAGACGATCATTCGGAATCATGAACCCTCATCCGATTCGTCGATCGCACTTCCTGCGCCTCGGAGCTGGCCTGTCCCTCGGCGCATCACTGCCATTCGCGTCGGCCCAGACATCAGGACCTCTCCGCATGAACACCCGCCCCATCCCCTCCACCCGCGAAGCGCTGCCCGTGGTCGGCTGCGGCACCTGGATCGGCTTCGACGTCGCGGCCGGGAGCGCCGAGTACCAGCGCCTGCCGGGCGTACTCGATGCGTTGTTCGCCGCGGGCGGCAAGGTGATCGACAGTTCGCCGATGTATGGCCGCGCCGAAGCCGTCACCGGCGATCTCCTGGCCGCGTCGAACCAGCGAGCCAAGGCCTTTCTCGCCACCAAGGTGTGGACCAGCGGCCGCGATGCCGGCATCGCGCAGATGGAACAGTCCTTCGAGCGCCTGCGCACCGATCGCATCGACTTGATGCAGGTGCACAACCTCGTCGACTGGCGCACGCACCTCAAGACCTTGCGCGGCTGGAAGGACAAGGGCCGCGTGCGCTACATCGGCATCACGCACTACACCGCGTCGGCCTATGCCGAGGTCGAGGCCGTGCTGCGTGCCGAGAAGCTCGATTTCCTGCAGATCAACTATTCGTTCGACGAGCGCGAAGCGGCGCAGCGCCTGCTGCCGCTGGCGGCGGAACGCGGCGTTGCGGTCATCGTCAACATGCCCTTCGGCGGCGGCGGGCTGCTGCGCCGGCTGCGCGACAAGCCCCTGCCCGGCTGGGCCGCCGAGATCGGCGCCACGACCTGGGCGCAGGTGCTGATCAAGTTCGTGCTGAGCCATCCTGCCGTGACCTGCACGATTCCCGGAACGAGCCGGCCCGAGCACATGGCGGACAACGCAGCGGCCGGCGCGGGCCCTGTGCCGGATGCGGCGTTCTGGCGCCGCAAGGATGTTTCGCTGCCGGGCTAGGCGAGAAACCGCAGCAACTGCGCGTTGACCTCGTCCTCGCGCTCGAACTGCACCCAGTGCCCGGCGCCGTCGATCACCACGCCTTCGCGCTGCGGGTGGCCGGCTGCGAGTTGCGCGACGAGCGGGCGCGAATCGGCGGTCACGTCGTGTTCACCCCAGAGCAGGAGTTGCGGCCCGCCGATGGCCTCCAGCGCCGCCTGCAACCCTCCCGCGAGCGAAATTTCCTTGCTGCGGAAACGCGTGCCATGGCAGGACATGTCGTGGACGGCGAAAGCCAGCGCATCGATGGCCGCCTTGTCGTGCAGCATCAGCGCGGCGAGGTTGTGCAGCAGCGCCGCGCGCTCCTGGTCGCGATCCTCGGCGGCGCGCCAGTTGATCATCTCCACTGTCATGCGGCGCAGCGTGCCGTGGCCGCCGCTGCCCAGCAAGGCAATCCGACGGATGCCGCCACGCCGTGCGCCGAACTTCGCGGCCACCAGGCCACCGAAGGAGAAGCCGCCGAGATTGATCTCGGTCTGCGCGCCGATCAGGCTGTCGAGCGTTCCGGAGAGGGCGTCGAGCAGCGGATCGACCGCCGCCTGGCCGGACGCCGGTTTGGGCGGCGTGTCGGAATCGTGAAAGCCCGGCATGTCGGGCAGCCACAGCGTGTGCGTGGCCGAGAGCGCCTCGACGTTACGCAGCCAGTGCATCCAGCTGCCGTGGCCACCGTGGAGCAGCACCAGCGGCGGGTGCGTGTCGTCATCGCCGAAGCGGCGCCAGCGTACGCGCACGCCGCCATGCTCGGCATCGTGATGGGTGGAGAGCGCGTCGATGCGCGCGATCAGGCGGAGCGCGTCGGCTTCCGCCTGGGGATCGAAGGTCGAGAAATAAGGCACCGGTGCATTGTGCCGCGCACCGGCGATCAGGCGGCCGCTTCCCCGAAGCGGAAACTCGACACAGCGATGCCGCCCATGAAGGCATCTTCGTGATAGATGCGCTCCCCGGCGTCGCCTTCAGCGGCGCCCACTGCGACCATCAGCGGAATCAGATGCTCCTCACGCGGATGGGCGACGCGGGCCGCTGGCGCCGTCGACCACTGCAGCAATCGTTCGACCCGCTGCTGTGGCGTGGCGGCGACCACCGCATCGTCCAGCCAATCGTCGAAGGCCTTGGACACATCGCGCGCCTGCGGGCCGAACGCGCGCAGGTTGTGATAGCTCAGCCCACTGCCCACGATCAGCACGTTTTCGTCGCGCAGGGGTGCGATGGCACGGCCCAGCGCGATGTGCTCGGCCGGATCGAGCCCGCGTCGCAGCGACAGTTGCACCACCGGCACTTCGGCCTTCGGATAAATCGCGGCCATGGGAGAGAAGGTGCCGTGGTCGAAGCCACGCTCGGCATCCACCCGCGCGGGCAACCCCGCCGCCTCGATCAGCGCCTGCACGCGGCGCGCGAGTTCGGGCGAGCCGGGTGCGTCGTAGCGCACGCTATAGGTGTGCTCGGGAAAGCCGCCGTAGTCGTAGATCATCGGCGGACGCGGGTTGCCCATCACCGTGAAGGCGGATTCTTCCCAGTGCGCCGAGATCATCAGGATCGCGGCCGGCGTGCGGCCGACCTGGCGCGGCATGTCCGCCAGGGCGGCTTCGAGTTGGTCGTAGGCGTGACCCATTTCCTTCTTCATCCACGGCCAGGGTCCGCCGCCATGGGAAATGAAATAGGTGGGAAGGGTCGAGAGTCGTGTGGTGCTCATGGAATGCTCCTTGACCGTCAGTCTAGAGATTTCAAGGCCGCCTCGTGCCTGGCGCCCGAGTACGCGGCGCCGCCATAGCCCTTTCCGCGCGAAACACCTCGCCCGCCGGTACAGTGGCGCCTCACTGGAGACAGCCCGCCTTGTTCCGTTTCTTCGAAAAACTGCTTCACCCCTACCCGCCTGCCGAGCCCACGCTGCCGCCGCACGGGCTCTTCGCCTTTCTCTGGGCATGCACCCGCGGGCTGCGGGGCACGATCGCCACCATGGCCGTTCTCACGGCTGTGATGTCGGCTTTCGAGGCGCTGCTGTTCGCCATGATGGGCCGCATCGTCGACTGGCTGGGCGATCAGGTGCCAGCGCGCTTGTGGGAAGACCGCGGCACCACGCTGATGTGGCTCGGCATCGCCCTGCTCGCGAGCATCGGCGTGGTCGCGCTGCAGACCATCGTCAAGCACCAGACGCTGGCGATCAACCTGCCGATGCGGCTGCGCTGGAACTTCCACCGGCTCATGCTGGGCCAGAGCATGGCCTTCTACCAGGACGAGTTCGCTGGCCGCATCACCGCCAAGGTCATGCAGACCGCCCTGGCAGTGCGCGACACGATCTTCGTGCTGGCCGATGTGCTCGTGGCAATGGGCGTCTATGTCGCGACCATGATCGTGCTCGCCGCAGTGCTCGACCGGCAGTTGATGCTGCCCTTCCTGATCTGGCTCGCGCTCTACATTGGTTCGCTGGTGTTCTTCGTGCCGCGCCTCGGCAAGGTCGGCAAGGCCCAGGCCGATGCACGTGCGTCAATGACGGGCCGCGTGACCGACGCCTACACCAACATCGCCACCGTCAAGCTCTTCTCGCACACGCAGCGCGAGGCCGGCTTCGCACGCGCGGCGATGAAGGAATTCATGCACACCGGCTACGGCCAGATGCGACTGGTGAGCGCCTTCGAGATCGTGAACCACACGCTGAGCATGGGCCTCACCGCCGGCATGGCGGGCATGGCGTTGTGGCTCTGGTCGCAGGGCTCGGTCGGCGTCGGCGCAGTGGCCGCGGCCACGGCCATGGCGTTGCGCCTGCAAGGCATGTCGCACTGGATCATGTGGGAGATGACCAGCCTGTTCGAGAACATCGGCACGGTGCAGGACGGCATGAAGACGCTGTCGCGCCCGCGCACCGTGCTCGATGCGCCGGATGCGCGCACGCTGGATGTGCCGCGCGGCGAGGTGCGCTTCGAGCATGCGAGCTTCCGCTACGGCGAAGGAGCCAGGCGCGTGATCGACGACCTGACGCTCGCCGTCGCGCCCGGCGAAAAGATCGGCCTCGTGGGCCGTTCCGGCGCGGGCAAGTCGACGCTGGTGAACCTGCTGCTGCGCTTCCATGACCTGGACAGCGGCCGCATCCTCATCGACGGACAGGACATCGCTCACGTCACGCAGGACAGCCTGCGCGCCCACATCGGCATGGTCACGCAGGACACCTCGCTCATGCACCGCTCGGTCGCCGACAACATCGCTTACGGCAAGCCCGACGCGAGCGACGGGGCCATCCGCGCGGCCGCCGCCCGCGCCGAGGCGCACGAATTCATCGAGACGCTCGGCGACCCGAACGGGCGCCGCGGCTACGAGGCCCACGTGGGCGAGCGCGGCGTCAAGCTCTCCGGCGGGCAACGCCAGCGCGTGGCCATCGCGCGGGTGATGCTGAAGGACGCGCCGATCCTGCTGCTCGACGAGGCCACGAGCGCACTCGACTCCGAGGTGGAGGCCGCGATCCAGGCCAGTCTTTATCGCCTGATGGAGGGCAAGACGGTGATCGCGATCGCGCACCGCCTGTCGACGATCGCGGCGATGGACCGGCTGATCGTGCTCGACGAAGGCCGAGTGGTCGAGGAAGGCGATCACAAGACGCTGCTGGCGAAAGGCGGCCTGTACGCGCGCCTGTGGGCCCACCAGAGCGGCGGCTTTCTGGGGGACGGCAGCGACGAAGAAGACTACGCGGTCGCGGAGCCCTCGACGGTCTGACTTGCAAGTCCTACAGGGCGCGGTGACGCCCGCCGACATCGTCGCCCCCGGTCGGCGGGCATTCTGGCTTCGTCTTCAACAAAGAGGAGTTTCCACCGTGAATTCCATCATTTACATCGTCGGTCTGGTTGTGGTCGTCGTCGCCGTGCTTTCGTTCTTCGGCCTCCGCTGAGAACACCCGTTTCCTCTTTCGTATCCCCGGCCACGGGGTTGACGGGGCCGCCGAGCGGCCCCGTTTTTCATGGGCGATCGGCCAACTTGGCACGGGCATAATTTCGCGCTCCCCTCCGGTGCGCCGGCATTGCTCTGTGTTGTAAAGGAAGCCGTTGAATCCCGTGGCGCACCCCTCTCCGTTCCAGGACGCGACGATCACCGAGGCGGTGCAACTGGTCGAGGAAGCCGGCCCGCTCGACGACGCGCAAGCCCTGCGAGAGGCGATGCGCCTTCAGCAAGACCCCGGCCGCCGAATCGTCGAGCGCGCGCGGATTCTCGGGCAGCGTATCGGACTGCAGGACGAATGGGCCCGGGCGCGGGCCTGGTCTCCATGGGTCCTGCTGGGGCTGGTGGCGGTCATCGTCATCGCAGGCCTGACGCTCGCGGGCAACGTGCTCGGCGGGACCGGGCAGATCAACGTCGTCGTCGCGCTGGCAAGTCTGCTGGGTCTGCACCTGATCACGCTGGTGGCGTGGCTGGTCGGTCTGGTCGTTCCGCTGGGATCGTTCAACGCGTCTTTCGGCTGGCTCTGGCTGACGCTCACGGCACGCGTGGCAGGCGGCCAGCGCGGCCAGGCGCCGGTGCTGCTGCGCGCCATCACGCGACTGCTGAACCGTGCGCGATTGCTACCCTGGGCGCTGGGCTTCGTGAGCCATGCGATCTGGACGCTCTCTTTCGCCGTGGTGCTCGCGGCCATGCTCTTCGCACTCGCGTTTCGCAACTACACGCTGAGTTGGCAGACCACGATTCTCGAACCGGACTTCTTCGTGCGCAGCGTGGAATTTCTCGGGCGCGCGCCCGAGTGGCTGGGTTTCCCGGTGCCCGATGCGCAGGCGGTGCGCTCGCCCCTGGCGGCCGCCTCGGGCCAGCGCGCCTGGGCGCTATGGCTCACCGGCTGCATCGTGGTCTATGGCTTGCTGCCACGCGTGGTCTTCGCGCTGCTCTGCGCGGCCGTGTGGCAGGTGCGCAAGAAGGCACTTCGGCCCGATTTGTCTCAGGCCTACTACCGCAAGCTGCTCGCGCGCCTGGACGCGCTCGCGCCACCGCACATCGTCGACGCCGATCCCGGCCAGCTGCCGCACCTTGCAACGCATGCTCTGGCAGCAGGCGACACCACCGACTCGCTGATGGCCGTCGGCTTCGAACTGCCCGATGAACTCCCGTGGCCGCCGGCCGCGCTCGACATGCGTGGCGCGCAGGCCATGCGCATCGACGGCAGCGCCAACGCCCGGCGCGAACTGCTCGACACGCTGGCCCGCGTGCGCCCCCGACGCGTGCTGGTCGGCTGCCATGCAGCATCCAGTCCGGACCGCGGCACCGAACGCTTCCTGCGTGAGGTCATGTCCTTGAGTGGCGAATGCCGGCTGTGGCTGTTCGGCACTGCGCCCGACGACACCGCCCGCCAGCGCTGGCACGCCTGGCTGGCCGATGCCGGACTCGACGGCCTGCACGCTGGCGATGCGCTCGAACCCATGCTTCACGGCTGGACCGGAGCATGAACAAGCCCTCCAACGCCATCCGCATCGCCGTGGTCGGCCACACCAACGCCGGCAAGACCTCGTTGCTGCGCACGCTCACGCGGCGCGTGAATTTCGGTGAAGTGTCGGAGCGGCCCGGCACCACACGCCATGTCGAGTCGGTCGATCTGGTGGTCGATGGTGCGCCCGCCGTGCGCTTCTTCGACACACCCGGACTGGAGGATGCCGTCGCACTGCGCGAGCATCTCGAAGCCTTCGACAGAAGCCTGACGCCGCCCGACCGCATCCGACAGTTCCTGCAAGGCCCCGAAGCGCATGGCGCCTTCGAACAGGAGGCCAAAGTGCTCCGCGCCCTGCTCGATGTCGATGCCGCGTTCCTCGTCATCGATGCGCGCGAACCCGTGCTGCCCAAGTTCCGCGCGGAGATCGAACTGCTGAGCGCCTGCGCACGCCCCGTCCTACCCGTGCTGAACTTCGTGGGCCGTGCCACGAGCCGAGAGGCCGCCTGGAAAGAGCTGCTTTCGGCCTATGGGTTGCACGTGGTGGTGCGCTTCGATGCAGCGGCACCCTTTGTCGGCGCCGAGCGCGATCTCTATCGCGATCTGTCGACCTTGCTACGCGACCGACGCAGCACGCTGGATGGCGTCGCGGCATTTCTCGACGCCGAGTTCAGGCAGCGTCGGCAGGCTGCGAGCACGCGTATCGCAGAGTTGCTGATCGACGCGACCGCCATGCGCCGCACGGCCTCCGCCACGGAGTTCGCCGACGCCGAGGGCCGCCGGCGCCTGGTCAACGGATTGCAGAAAGACCTGTTCGAAAAGGCGCAGCGCTGCGCCGACGATTTGCTCGCGCTCTACGGCTTTCGCGAAGGCGATGCGGACGAAGCCGCTCTGCCGCTGGTGGAAGGTCGATGGACCATGGACTTCTTCCATCCCGAGGCCTTGAAGGACGCAGGCATCCTGCTCGGCAAGGGCGTTGCGGTCGGCGCTGCGGTGGGCGTCGTCGCGGACCTCGCACTTGCAGGCCTCTCGCTCGGCGCGGGCGCGGCGCTCGGCGGCGCCATCGGTGGTGCAGTGTCGCAGGGGTGGGGCCCACTGGGCCGCAAGCTCGCCAACAAGCTGCGCGATGTGCACGAACTCACCGTGGAAGACCGGGTGCTGTTCGTGCTCCTGAGCTGGCAACTCCGCCTGCTGCGAGCGCTGGAGCAGCGCGGTCACGCGGCCGTCGACCGGATCGACGCAGGTGCCGGCGCAACGAGCGCAACAGACGCGGCCCATCGCACGATCGCCGATGTAATTCGCGCCGCGCAACCGGCCCGCAGCCATTCGGACTGGGAGTCCGGCACACGCCTGCGCTGGCGCGAGGCGCCTCAAAGGCAGGATCTCGTGGCGCAGGTGGCGCAACGGGTCGCAGGCGCCATCGAGGTCGTCGAGCAGCGTGTTCCCGCATGAGTGCGGCATGATCACGCGCATGGAAGACCTCTCCCCTCGTCCCCTCGCGATCATCAAGCTCGGCGACACCTTCGATGCGCTGCGCGAACGCCGCGGCGACTTCGAGCACTGGATGGCCGCAGGCCTCGGCGACACCCGTCTGCCGGTTGTGGTGCTCGACCCGCGACGCGGCGACACCCTGCCCTCGCCCGCGGAAATCTCCGGTGCCATCGTGAGCGGGTCTCACGCGATGGTCTCGCATCGCGAACCCTGGAGCGAGGCCACCGGCGCGTGGCTCTCGCAACTCGTCGCCAGCCACACCCCCGTGCTCGGCATCTGCTTCGGTCACCAGTTGCTGGCCCGTGCCCTCGGCGGCGAGGCCGGGGACCATCCGGGCGGCATGGAGATCGGCACGGTCCAGGTCGAACTCACGCCCGAGGCCGCCGACGATCCGCTCATGCATGACCTGCCATCTCGTTTCGACGCGCACGTGGTGCACCGCCAGAGCGCGCTGCGGCTTCCCGAGGGCGCCGTGCGCCTCGCCGGGAACGACTTCGAGCGCACGCAAGCCTTCCGCATCGGCGAGAACGCGTGGGGCGTTCAGTTTCACCCCGAGTTCGACGCCGACATCATGCGCGGCTACGTCGAGCAGCTCGCGCAATCCTTGCGCGCCGAGGGCGTCGATCCCGCGGCGTTGCGCGACCGGGTCGCAGGCACGGCGACTGCGGCCTGCCTGCTCGAACGCTTCGCCCATATCGCCGAAGCGCACGACGCCGCGGCGCGACCCGGCGGCGCCTGAGCCCCCGCGCGGCGCACGCGACATCAGAATGCGACTACACCGCCCGGAACGCCCTTGCGCTAATGTGTCCCGCAACTTTCCAAACGAAAGCACCCATGCCCCCTTCATCTCCCGCATCGGCCCCCGTCCGAAAGCACTTCTCGATGATCCGCGGCTTCCACCTGGCCGACGTGTTCACCCTGGGCAACGCGGCATGCGGCGTCGGCGCCGTCTTCCTCGCGATGGCGTATATGGCCAGCCATTCGCTCACCCACTTCCTCTGGGCAGCCGCACTGGCGCCCGCGGCCTTCATCTTCGACGTGTTCGACGGCCGCATCGCTCGCTGGCGACAAACCCATTCGGCCCTCGGGCGCGAACTCGACTCGCTCGCCGACGTCATCTCCTTCGGCGTCATGCCCGCCTCCCTCGCCTTTGCCGCGGGACTCGACGGCGGCTGGGACTGCGTGCTGCTCATCTACTTCGTGTGCTGCGGCGTGAGCCGGCTCGCGCGCTACAACGTCACGGCCGAAGCGCTTTCCGAAGGCGCCGACAAGGTCAAGTACTTCGAAGGCACTCCCATCCCGACCAGCGTGGTGCTCGTGGGCGTGCTCGCGCTGGCCGCATGGCAGGGCCGCATCGGCGATGCCATCTGGGGCGGTGAGTGGTTGCTCGGGCCGTGGGTGCTTCATCCGCTGTCGCTGCTCTTTGCGCTGTCGGGCACGCTGATGATCAGCAAGACCCTGCGCATTCCCAAGCTGTAGCAAACCAGGGGGCGTGCCTAGAATGCGCACATAGTCGTCGCCGAGTCAGGCCCAATCCATGATTTCATCGCGTGTACTGGTTGCCTTCCTTCTTGGGCTGTTGATCTCGGGCTGTGCCAGCCTGCCTGGGCACGTCGAGCGCGCAGAGTCCGCCGCATTCACGAACACGAATGACACCCGACTGGGCAAGTCGGTCCGAACGCTCACATCGGCCAACCCGGGCAAGTCCGGCATCCATCCGCTCCCCGTCGCCGAGGACGCCTTCGCCGCCCGGATCTTGCTCACGCAATACGCCGATCGAAGCCTCGACCTCCAGTACTACATCTGGCATGGCGACACGACCGGACAGTTGTTGTGGGAAGCCATCTGGAAGGCGGCGGAACGCGGTGTGCGCATTCGCCTGCTGCTCGACGATGCCAACACCGGCGGCCTCGACCCGACCCTTGCAGCGCTCGACGCACACCCCAACATCGAGATCCGCCTCTTCAATCCCTTCGCGAACCGCGGCTTCAGGGTCGGCGACTTCGCCATGGATTTCTCGCGCGTCAACCGGCGAATGCACAACAAGTCTTTCACCGCGGACAACCAGGTGTCCATCGTGGGCGGCCGCAACGTTGGCGACGAGTACTACGGCGCCAACATGGAAGTCGGCTTCCAGGATCTCGACGTGATGGCGGTCGGGCCCGTCGTGCGCGAAGTCTCCAAGGAATTCGACCTGTTCTGGAACAGCGCCTCCGCCTATCCCGCCGCGAGCTTGTTGCCGCCCGCGGAATCCGACGGCGCAGCGCGCCTGCTCCAGAAATGGGAGCAGGTCCACAAGAGCCCGGAGGCCCAGCGCTACGTCGAGGCCGTGCGGCGGACCCCGCTCTTGCGCCAACTGACTGACAACCAGCTCAGCTTCGAATGGACGACGGCGCGCGTGATTCACGACAACCCGGCCAAGGTGCTCGACACGACCGATCGCAAGGACTTGCAGATGCTGCCGCTGCTGACAGAGGCATTCGGCAATCCGCAGAACGAACTCGACCTGGTATCGCCCTACTTCGTACCCGGCAAGGGCGGCACGAAGTCCCTGACCACGCTGGCGCGGAACGGCATCAAGGTACGAGTGCTGACCAACTCGATGTCGGCGACCGACGTCAGCCCGGTCCACGCCGGCTACTCCAAGTACCGCCAGGAACTGCTGCAGTCCGGCGTCACGCTCTACGAATTGAAGCCAGGCATCGGCGTGCCACCGCCCGAGAAGGACGCCGACAAAACCAGAGGTCTGCCCGGAAGCGGCAGCCGCGCAAGTTCGGCCGCGAGCCTGCATGCAAAGACCTTCGCGGTGGATCGCAACCGGATCTTCGTCGGTTCATTCAACCTCGACCCGCGCTCGGCGCACCTCAACACGGAAATGGGCGTGATCATCGACAGCCCGGTGCTGGCGGGCCGTCTCGCGCAGCAGCTCGACACCGCGATCCCCAAGGCGGCTTACCAGGTTCGGCTCAAGCCGGATGGCAGCATGGAATGGATCGACCGCACACCGCAAGGCGAGACGATCTACACGACCGAGCCGGGCTCGGGCGCGCTCAAGCGTGGCTGGATCAACTTCCTGGAGATCCTGCCCATCGAATGGATGCTGTAGGGTGGATGCCCCACATGCCCTCTTTTGATTGACCTGATGAACGACGGCCTTCGACAACTCGTCAAGCTGGCAGCCGCACAGCCGCTGACACCTGCTTGCGACCACTTCTACTTCCTGCGCCACGGACAGACCGAATGCAACGCGCGCCGGATCTTCCAGACGACCGAGGAGCCATTGAGCGCGCTGGGTCTGCAGCAAGCCGCTCGCGCGGCCGAACTGCTCGCCGGCGAGCCGATCCGCAGCATCGCGAGCAGCAACGTGAATCGCGCATTGACCACGGCGCACACGGTGTCGGCTCCGCATGGCATGGCGCCGGTGGTGTTCGAGGGCCTGCGCGAGCGCAACTTCGGCGCGCTGATCGGCACTTCGTCCGCCGACATCGATTGGGCCTGCGAGCCCGAAGGCGGCGAGACGCTGCCCGAGTTCGTCGCACGCAAGCGGATCGCGCTCGAACAAGCCCTGACGCACCCGGCGCCCGTGCTGATCGTGGCGCACGGCGGATCGCTCTATGTGCTCGCGGCGCTGCTCGGCGTGCCGATCGACATGAGCGTGCTCGGCAACGCGCAACCCTTGCGCTTCGAACGAAGCGGCTCTGCATGGCGCGTGAAGCCGCTCCTGCAGGCCGTGGACGGCGGCGCAGCCTTGGCCTAGCCCACCCCCCCACGGATTCATCGGCATGGACTTCAAGGACTACTACAAGATCCTCGGGCTCGAACGCGGCGCCTCCGAGGACGAGGTGCGCAAGGCTTACCGCAAGCTGGCGCGCAAGTACCACCCGGACGTCAGCAAGGAGCCGGACGCCGAACTGCGCATGCGCGACCTCAACGAGGCGAACGACGTGTTGCGCGACAAGGAAAAGCGTGCCGCCTACGACCAGTTGGCCGATCACGTGGCGCGCGGCGGCAGCCCGGATGGAGGATTCCAGCCGCCGCCGGGATGGGACGAAGGCTTCGAGTTCCATCGCGGCCCGCACCAGGGACCGGCCGACCATGCGGAATTCAGCGAATTCTTCTCGTCACTGTTCGGCGCCGCCGAGCGACGCGGCGCCGAGCGCAGGAACTACCGTGCCCGTGGGGAGGACCACCATGCGGCGATCGAGATCGCGCTGGAAGACGCGCTCAAGGGCGCCGAGCGCGAGATCACGCTGCGTTCACAGGAGATCGACGCCCAGGGCCGGCCCGAGTGGAAAACCCGCACGCTGAGCGTGAAGATTCCGCCCGGCGTGCATCCTGGCCAATACATCCGCCTGGCCGGGCAAGGCATGCCAGGCCATGGCGGCGAGCCGGCCGGCGACCTCTACCTCGAAGTGCGCATCGCGCCACACAAGCGCTATCGCATCGAGGATCGCGACCTCTACATGACGCTGCCGATCACGCCAACCGAAGGCGCGCTAGGCGCACAGGTGCAAGTGCCGACGCCCGACGGCGGCGTGGTCGAGGTCACGGTGCCGCCCAATGCGCGCAACGGATTGAAACTGCGGCTCAAGGAGCGTGGATTGCCGGGCAAGCCGCCAGGCCACCTCTACCTGCTCCTCGAAATTGCGTTGCCGCCGGCCGACACCGAGGCCGCGCGCAAGGCTTATGAGCAACTCGCACAGGCGGCGCCCTTCGATCCGCGCCGCCACCTCGGAGTGTGATGACCATGGCTACCATTTCCGTCACGAGCACCACCCTGAGCGCTTCGCATCCGCTCGCCGCCGGCGAACTCGCTCACGCCTGCGGGGCGGAGATCGAGTGGGTGGTTCAGCTGGTCGAGGTCGGCATCATCGCGTCGCGCACGCCGGCCCAGCGGCCGGACGACTGGCGCTTTCACAGCAGCGACCTGCAATGCGCGCTCGATGCGCGACGGCTGGAGCGCGACTTCGGCGTGGGCCTCGAGGCCGCCGCGCTGATCCTCGATCTGGAGCACGAAGTGCGGCGCTTGAAGGCCGTCCTGCGCGCGCAGGGGCTGGACAGGGAAATCTGAGCGATCCGGCAACGTCGCGATCGCGATCGCGCTATCGCACCAGGTAGTAGGCCGAGAACTCGCCTGTCCCGTAATTGCAGCGTTGGAATCCCATTCGGAGGAGCTTGTCCTCGAACCGGGGGCTGGCGATGTTCTCCAGATACAGCACTCGCGCCTGCAAGCCATCGCCTCCATGGGTGAAGCGCTCGACGAACCTGGCGAAGTAGCCTTGGCCCCTGGCGCTGTCGGCCAAGGTGATGTTGGCCAGGCACAGGGCAGGCGCTCCCGGCGTGGAAGGCTTGAACCACGAGTAGCGCGTGTAGGCCTGAAGCACCTGGCTCGTGTACCAGTTCGAGACGACGTCGTGCGCGCGGGGAATACTGGCTTCGAACTGGGTGAGCCAAGCGAAATAGAGGTCCAGTTCGGCCTCGATATAGGTCGTGCAGTCCATGGGCCATGGTAGCCCGCGAGTGCCATGTACTTTGGCATCCTCGCAACACTTGAGTCGCGAGAACGACGGATTTTTGCAGGGAATTTCCCGAAGAAAAAATAGCCGAAAAGGTAAGTTTGACTGGGGCTCCGACGGATGGCCGATTGACGCCACACGGGTCCAGAATGAGACTGGCATCGCTCCATTGCGAGCATCAACCTTGTTCCGAGTCATGGAGAGCCTGGCCGATCAGCCCTCGTCTACGCCGATGTCCTGCAAGCATTGCGCTGCTCTGTTGCAGGAAGGGGACCGGTTTTGCCGGTTCTGCGGTACTGATCAGACAATCCAGAGTGCCGCGGCTCACACTGCTGGCGCAAGGTCGGCCAGAGGCCGGGCCCTGGCACCCATTCAGGTGGATTTTGCGGACACGGTGCAGCCAGAGGAAGAGCCTGTAGGCAGTCTCGTCTTGACCCGCGCAACCAATGACGAAACGAACCCCGAGATCGGGCAGGTCCGCCCTGGCGCCGTCTGGCAGCAGGAAGTAGCGGGCGGGGGCCGCGGGTCCAGGAACTGGGCAAGCAACTCCGTCGTGTCGCTCCGCCTCGTGATCGCCATCGTGGCGACGCTGGCAGTCCTCGTGATCGCGCTGATGTTCGATCACTTCTATCTCGACAATGAAAGCGATGCCGGCAGGCAGCGAGAGTTCAAGGCGAATATCGCGCGGGTCCAGAGCGCCTTGAGCCGTGGCGACCTGGCAGCGGCGGAACGCGTGCTCGATACTTTGGACGTCGACCACGCGGATGACCCCGGCGTGCTGGAGTTGAGGGAGACCTTCGATCAGCGAATCCTGGCGCAGGCCGCCCGCCGTGACCAGCTTCGAAACGCCGCAGTGAAGGCGTCCAATGCAATCGGACTGGTGGAATCGGCCGCCCCGATTGCCCCTGCCGCGAAGGAAGCGCCGAAGCCCGCAGTCCCTGCGCCCGCAATTGGCGTAGCGGATCCGAAGGAAAAAGAGTGCAATGAAGCGCTTGCGGCGCTGGCCCTGTGCCAGAAGTGATCAGACAGCGAGCAGCAGCAAGGGGCCAGGCATCGCCTGGCGCGACTACCAACCTTCGATGGAGCCAGCATGCGAATCACAACCCTACTGACGGTGCTGATGGGGATGATCTTCCTGTCGTCCGCAGCCGCTGCGCCGAGGGCGGAGTACAAGATCGTCACCGCTTCGAAGACCGGCACCTACATCCAGATCGGCAACGACCTTGCCAAGTGGGTGGCCGATCCTGCGGGCATCGACCTGGAAGTCCTGGAGTCCAAGGGCTCGGCGGAGAACGTGCAGCGCATGCGCTTCGAACCGGGGGTGAAGCTGGCGCTGGTGCAGTCCGACGTGTACCAGGCCTTCCTGGACGAAGCGAAGGCGGGCAACGCCGATGCCGGCAACATCATTCGACCGCTGCGTCTGATCATGCCGCTCTATGACGAGGAGATCTACTTCGTCGCCCGCGCGGACTCGCCGCTGGAATCCATCCACGAGATCAAGAACAAGAAGATCAGCGTCGGCCCGTTGGGCAGCGGCACGGCACTCACGGCGAGAACGCTCTATCAGTTGATGTTCGAGGAGCCGATATCGGCTGCGAACGCGCAGTACCTGACGAACGAGGATGCGCTGGTCAAGCTCACCGTGGACAAGACGATCGACGTCGCCATCATCGTGGCCGGACAGCCGGCCAAGCTGTTCGCGGACATGAAGCCCGAGGCGCGCAAGTTCATCAAGATCCTGAAGCTGGACGAGTCGGCACCTGAATCGGCGCGCGCGAAGAAGACCTACTTTCCCGCGGCCATCCGCGCCACGAGTTACCCCACATGGCTCACGGCCGATACCCCGACCCTCACGGTGAAGGCTTACCTGGTCACCTATGACTACGGTCTGCAGTCGACCGTCGGCAATCTCGCCCGGTTTGCCGAGTCGCTGTGCACCAACTTCGACAAGCTCCAGGCCAACGGGCATCCCAAGTGGAAGCAGGTGAAGCTCGAGCTCCCTGCGCTGAGCCAGGGGTGGCGCTACTACGGCCCGATGGAAAAGCGCTTGCGTGCGTGCATTGCCGGCCAGAGCGGCTTTGGCACGCCGACTTCGACCAGGGCGCCAGCGCCTGCCCGCCCCTGCACCGAGCAGGAACTGGTGCTCGGCATCTGCAGGCGGTAACAAGTCGTGCGGCGAGCCGGGCAGTGTAGACTGCCGGGTTTATCCAATTTGGCAGCATGGTGCAAGTGTCACGGCGCACAGGTTTCACCGGCTCGGCGCTCATTCGCTTGCTCGCTCGGCTGGCCGACACCGGCGTCCCCGAACCCAAACAAGCCTTCGCGGATCGATTGAGTCAGTGGGTCAGCTGGACCGACGCCATCTCCCTGGCCGGGGCGTTGGATGGCGGTCCCGCGACGGCGCCCTCCGGCGCACGAGTTCCCCTGAGCGCCGAAGAAAGCGAATGCACCCGCGCGCGCGCCACCCTGGTGCACGCCATCGCCGCGCCGATGGAAGCGGCGGCGGACTTCTCGCCTTACCGCCAGCGCTACCTCTCCCGGCAACAGGCGATGGAGGCGAGCGTCGGCCCCCTGCGCGAGCGCCTGCGAGCCAGGCTGGCGGCCGGATCGCCGGCAATGGCCCGTCTGGCCGCGGTGGACGCCGTCATGGAGCAGGCGCTGGGTGTGCATGAGCACCGCTTGCTGTCGACCGTGCCCTCATTGCTCGAAAAGCACTTCAAGCGCTTGCGCAAGGCCGACGAGACAGCGCAGGTCGCCGCAGTCACCGCGGCCGAGTCCGTCGGCGGGGTTCACCCCGGCGCGTGGCTGGATGTGTTCCGCAAGGACATGCAAGGCGTGTTGCTCGCTGAATTGGACATTCGATTTCAACCGGTCGAAGGGCTGCTCGAAGCCCTTCGCGTGAGTTAACCAGGCCTTCATGACCAGATTTCTTCATTTCACCGCCTTCTTCGTCGGCCTGGCCGCCGTCTGCTGGGTCGGCGTCGGCTACATCGGCTCGAACCCGCTGGCGCTGGCGATCACCGTGCTCATCGGTGCCTTCTACCTGATGGGCGCGCTGGAGCTGCATCGTTTCCACCAAGCCACGTCCGGCTTGACGCATGCCGTCGCGGACCTGAACGCTCCCCCGGCGAGCCTGGGCCCATGGCTCGACCAGCTGCATCCCTCCTTGCGGAACGCAGTGCGCCTTCGCGTCGAAGGTGAGCGCGTCGGCCTGCCGGGCCCGGCCCTGACGCCTTACCTTGCAGGGCTGCTGGTGCTGCTCGGGATGCTGGGCACCTTCGTCGGCATGGTCGTCACGCTGAACGGCACCGGGACGGCTCTCGAAAACGCATCGGATCTGCAAGGCATGCGCGCCTCCCTGGCTGCACCCGTCAAGGGCTTGGGCGTGGCGTTCGGCACCTCGCTGGCCGGCGTGGCCGCGTCTGCGATGCTGGGCCTTGTCTCCGCCCTGTGCCGGCGCGACAGAATCCAGACCGCGCAGTTGCTCGACACGCGGATCGCGAGCACCTTGCGCGTCTTCTCACAGGCCCACCAGCGCGAGGAATCCTTCAAGCTGCTGCAGCAGCAGGGCCAGCTGATGCCCGCACTGATCGACCGGCTGCAGGCCATGATGGCGAAGATGGAGAGGCAGACCCAGGCGCTGAACGAACGACTGATCGCCAACCAGGACACGTTCCACGACAAGGCCGAGGCCGCATACGCCACCCTTGCCTCCTCCGTCGACCAGTCACTGAAGGAGAGCCTGACCGAAAGCGCCCGGGCCGCGAGCGCGACGATCCAGCCGGTCGTCGAAGCGACGATGGCGAGCATCGCGCGCGAAGCTACCTCGCTGCACCACACCGTCGAGCACGGCGTGCAACGGCAACTGGATGGCCTGTCGAGCCGCTTCGAGGCCAGCACCGCCACGGTGGCGGACCTCTGGAAGACGGCGCTCGCGGGGCATCAGAGCACGAGCGAAGCGCTGTCCAGGGATTTGCGCACCTCGCTCGACCGCTTCGCCGAGACTTTTGAACAGCGCTCGGCATCGCTCGTGGACGGCGTCTCTGCCCGCCTGGAGACCGCGGTCGGCAGCGTGTCAGACACCTGGGGCAACGCCCTGGCGCAGCAAGAGCGCGTGAGCGAGAACCTGTCGAAGGGCACGCAAGGCGCCCTGGCAGCGGCTGCGGCGACCTTCGAGCAGCATTCGACTTCGCTTCTGCGCACGGTCGACGAGGCGCACGCGAGCCTCCAGACGGAGATGGCGTCGCGCGACGCGCAACGCCTGGGCGCCTGGACCCAGGCGCTTGCGGCCATGGCCGCATCGCTCCAGCAGGAATGGCAGCAGGCGGGCGCGCGCACCGAGAGCCAGCAGCACGAAATCTGCAGGACGCTGGCCGAGACCGCGCGCGACATCTCCACGCAATCCGAGGCGCACGCGAAAAACACGATCGCCGAAATCGCCCAGCTCATGCAAGCCGCTTCGGAAGCGCCTCGCGCCGCCGCCGAAGTCATCGCCGAACTGCGCCAGAAGCTGTCCGACAGCATGGCGCGCGACAACGCGATGCTGGAGGAGCGCAGCCGCATTCTCGAAACGCTGGAGACTCTGCTCAGCGCCGTGAACCATGCCTCCACCGAACAGCGCTCGGCCATCGATGCGCTGGTCGGCGCGTCGGCGGAACTGATGGACCGTGTCGGCACGCGCTTCAACGACAAGGTCGAGGCGGAAACCGGGAAGATGACCGAGGTCGCCGCGCAGATCACCGGCAGCGCCGTCGAAGTGGCGAGCCTCGGGGAGGCATTCGGCTTCGGCGTGCAGTTGTTCAGCGATTCGAACGACAAGCTGGTGACGCATCTGCAGCGCATCGAAGGTGCGCTCAGCAAGTCCATCGCGCGCAGTGACGAGCAACTGGACTACTACGTGGCGCAGGCGCGTGAAGTCATCGACCTGAGCATCATGTCGCAAAAGCAGATCGTCGAGGACCTGCAGCAACTCGCCAGCAACCGTTCAACGGCAGGCAGCGAAGCGTGATGACAGAGGAGCTCGACGCCGGCGTGGAGCCGACCGTGCCCGTATGGGCCGTTTTCGGCGACCTGATGTCGGGGCTGCTGGGGGCCTTCGTGCTGATCCTGGTGTGCGTGGTCGGCATGCAACTGGATCTCTCGACCAAGCTGGAGGCCGAGGTCAAGCAGCGGCAAGAGGCGGCGCAGCGCCTGCAGGCACTCGAAAAAGCACTGGCCGGGCCTTTGGCGGCAGGCCGGGTGACATTGAACAACGGGCGCATCGGCATCAGCGGAAGCGTGCTGTTCGCGGTCAACTCCGCCGAGCTTCAGCCCGAAGGCCGTCAACTGCTGAGGAGCCTGACCGGGCCGCTGGCCGCATACCTGCAGGCCCGCGACGAAATCCTGATGGTGAGCGGCTTCACCGACGACCGGCAGGTGCGCGGAGGCAACCGCCAGTTCGCCGACAACTGGGAATTGTCCGCACAACGCGCCCTGACGGTGACGCGGTCGCTGATCGAAGAAGGCATCCCATCGTCCTCGGTCTTTGCCGCAGCGTTCGGCTCCGAGCAGGCAGTGGCGTCGAATGCCGATGCCGAAGGTCGGTCGAAGAATCGGCGAGTCGAGATGGCGCCGACGCCGAGGCCTTCCAACTCCCACGTGAATTCCCGTGAGTAGCGACGAAGCGAGCGACGCCCTCGCGATGATCGACGCACGGCGCCGCCGTGGCGATCATCGCCTCGACCCCGTCCGCTTTCGTTTCATCGAGGCCCTGGCCAAGCGGTCCGCCACGCACCGTGGTGAAGCGCGGCGGATCCTCGACGACAAGGTCGCCAGACTGCTTGCGGCGTATGCCGGGGATCTCGAAAAGGCCCCGCCCTCCGACGGTGGCACCGCGAAGCAGAACGCGAAGGTGCAGCGCCAGCGCGGCGCGCTCGGAGCGCTCGTCGATCACATCGGCCAACATGCTTCGCCGCTGGGTGACGATCCGGCGACAAGGGATGAACTGAAGACGCTCACGCAGTTCAGAAGCACCTGGTCGCGGCTCAGCGCCGAACGACGGCTGACTCAATCCCAGGCGACGGTGCCGCAGAATGCCGGCCCGCTCAACTCGCACCATCTCGTGCACCGATCGCTCCGGTTGATGCGTGACGTGTCGCCGGAGTACCTGAGCCGGTTCATGTCGTATGTCGATGCCTTGCTGGGTCTCGACCAGTTGCACAGCGCCGGTGGCCCCGGCAGCGCGGACGCTCCACGCGCCGAAAAGAAGGTCGCCCGCGGCAAGTCGGGCTGACGCGATTCATACGGGATCCGGATTCGGAGAATGTGCGTAGAGTCTACGCATCTGTCGAATTCACGATGACCGACCTGACCGCGACCATGGGTAAAAAAGTAGGCGGCCGCTGGCAGACATCGCACCGCCGGAATGCGCAAATTCGAAGGATTGCGTTTTCACGCTTCTGGAGAGCAACTAATGCCGGTGATTTGCGCTGTCTGCAATACCGAAAACCGCGACGCCGCGATGTTCTGCCATGGCTGCGCGCGCAAGTTGCCTACCTTCGCGGCCACTGGACCTTCTTTGCTGGATTCGATGAAGCTGAGGCAGGCGGGTGGCGAGTCGTTCGCTGCCGACGCTGCGGACGCTGCAGACGGCCCGGGCCGCATCATGATGTCTGCCGAAATGCGCAGGTTCTGGATTCGCATCGGCGTGCTGATACTCGCTATTGCGCTCGGCTTCCTCGGCTGGTTTGCCTATGTGACACGCAAAGTACCCTTGCATGCACCGGAAACGGCGAAGGTTCTGCGCGCAGCGCCTGTTGCCCCGTCCGGCCCGCCAACGGCAACTGTCACGGCGGCGCCAAAGGTGCGGGAGCCGGCCAAGCCTCTGGAGCCCGTGCCGCTCGGCACCTCATTGGCCGCGGGAGAAGTCGAGGTTCCACCAGGTCCGGCCGCGGCGCCGGTGCACCCTCCGGTCGTGTCCGCTCCGCCGCCCCCTTCGCCCGAGCGGAGGCAGCCGCCGCGCGCCGCCCCGCCCGCTCGCGCAATGGCACTCGATCCCAGGGCCGGATGCGAGACTCTCAATTTCATCTTTGCCGCCCGTTGCGAAGCCGCGCATTGCGACAAGCCGGAATACACGAGGCACCCGCGGTGCGACCTCGTGCGAGAGGAGCGTCGGCGAGACGAAGCACGGCGCAATCCGACACTGGCCTTCTGAACCGCCGCCGAAGCCGGCATCAGCCACGGGCAGGCAGCCAGCTTCCGTGAAAGCCGGAGGGCACCCGGTGTGAAAGCTGAACGGTGGCGATCGGACCATCGACCAGCGCCTGCGCATTGAAGACCACCAGGTCGCTGCGGCATTCGGCCGCGCGGTAGACGGTCGCCAGCAACCAGCCCTCGCCTTCTGGCGCATCCGGCGCTCGCGGGACGAACACGGGCTCGGACACGCGATCGCCCGGCGGCAGGTAGTGCAGCGTGCGATGGCCCGTCACTGCGTCGTAGTGCGCCAGGCCTTCGTTGCCCGCGCCGTAGCGAGCCTCACGCTGGCAGGCGTACCAGCCGTGGCGGTAAGGCAATCCGGCTCGGCGTTCGTCGATGCGCGGAAACTCGCCCGCGAGGTCGTCCAGCGGCTGCTGTTCGAATCGGTTGCCAGGTGCCGAGAGATCGAAAGTCCAACGGCACAGTCGTGCCACGCTGCGCTGCGGATCGGTCGGCCGACCATCGGGATAAGGAAACAGCGGCGGTTCGTCGTAGCGCATCACATCGGCCACGATGCGGTGGGCGCCCTTGTCGTCCTGCTCCTCCCATGCATTCATCACGTGGAAGACATAGCCAGCATCGCCTTCGAACCAGCGGATGTCCTCGACGCGCCCGTCGCGCGGCATCACGCCGACGCGAGCGCCGAGTTCAGGCTCCCACGCGAAAGGCGGCAGGCCCCGCTGCGCGCGGGCCATGCTGGCCGACAGCGGCAGCACGGGGAACAGCACGTGGCCCTCGGTCATGGCGAAGTCGTGCACCATGCTCGCGTAGGGCGCCTCGAAGCGATCGAATCGCGTGACATGGCCTGCCGGATCCATGGCACCGTAGGTCATGCCGCTGGACAGCGGCCCGGTGGTGCCGTAGCCGAAGAAGAGCATCTCGCCGGTGACCGGATCGGTCTTGGGGTGTGCGGTAAAGGGGCCATTCAAGCCACCACCGAAGTCGAACGGCCCACGCGTGGCGAGCGTGACGGGATCGATCTCGATCGGCAGGTGCGCTTCTTCCAATGCGAGCAGCCGACCCGCGTGCCATGCGACATGTGTGTTGGCGACGCCCTCGTCCGCTACTCCCGCAGCAGCGCCATCACCCTCTTTGGGTCGCCCGAAGCCGTCGAACAGACGGCGGCCGGCCTGGTGCTCGGCCTTCCAGTGGGCAGTGCGGACCCAGCGGTTGCGATAGCTCGCGCGCCCGTTCGCCAGTTCGAAGGCATGCAACATGCCGTCGCCGCCGAACAGGTGTGCATCGGCGCTCGGGAACTGGGGATTCGGGCCGTTTCGGTACAGCGTGCCGTTCAGGCCGGCGGGCAGTTGGCCCACGATTGGCAAGAAGGCGGCTTCGGCCTCGAAGGTGATCGGGGCGCCGTTCACGCGCCGGGGAGGGGTTTCCTGGGTCATTGCAGGTTCCTTGGAGTTGATATTGACGCTGTCAACACTCGAATTGGAAAACTATACAGAAGCGAAGTCAAGTAAAATTGACGCCGTCAACATCAACGCGCACCGTCGCCCTCTTACGCCCGCCATGCCCGCCCCCGCCACGAAGACCCGGCGCGAACCCGCATCTGCATCTCGCGGGCGGCCCAAGCCCCTTGCTGCCCCCTATCACCACGGCGCGCTGCATGCCGCCCTGCTCGCAGCGGCACAGGACATCCTTGAAAGCCAGGGGCTGGAAGGTCTGACGTTGCGCGCTGCCGCGCGTGCGGCCGGTGTCTCGCACGCGGCGCCCAAGAATCACTTCGATGACCTGACCGGCTTGTTGAGCGAGCTGGCGGCAGTAGGCTTTCGCCAGTTCGCCGATGCGCTGCAGCTGGCGGCTGCTGGCCATGCCGTCGCCTCGCCTGAGCGATTCGAATCCATCGGCCACGCCTATGTCGCCTTCGCGCGCGAGCATCCGGCGATGTTCTTGCTGATGTTTCGCAGCGAGCGACTCGACATGGAGCGGCCCGCCTTGCGAGAGGCGATCGAGCTGGCCCAACAGGCGCTGGCCGGTGCCGCTGCGGAGCGCCTTGGTTTGTCGCAGGAAGCGGGTGCGCCGGTCACTCCCGATCAAAGCGCGACGATGGTCGCGGCGTGGTCGCTGGTGCACGGCTTTGCCATGTTGTTGATCGACGGTCGACTGAACCCGGTGTTGGCGCGCAGGCCCGAGGGTGCTGACTGGCAGACCTTGCTCACTGCAGTGTTCAATTCGCGCCGGGCGAGGTGACGCCTAGTCGCTCCCTGCAACCCCGCGCATCAAGTTGACTTGGGCTGCACAAGCTTGATGACGCTCGAGAAATCGAGCGCGCCATGTCCGGCCAGGCTGTGCGCGGCATAGAGATTGCGCGCCAGTCCGCCCAGCGGCGTGGCGGCGCGCACTGCGGCGGCGTTCTCCTGGGCGAGCCCCAGATCCTTGAGCATCAGGTCGGTGCCAAAGCCGCCGGCATAGCCCTTGGAGGCCGGAGCAGCCTCCATCACGCCGGGCAGCGGGTTGTACTTCTCGAGGGCCCAGTTGCCGCCCGAACTCCGCCGCATGATCTCGGACAGAACCTTGGGATCAAGCCCGTTGGCAACGCCCAACGCGATGGCCTCGGACGTGCCGATCATCAGAATGCCGAGCAGCATGTTGTTGCAGATTTTCGCCGTCTGGCCTGCGCCTGCACCACCGGCGTGGAAGATGTTGGCCCCCATCTTCTCGAGCACGGGCCGGGCGCGTTCGAGGTCGGCTTCCGAACCACCGACCATGAAGGTCAGCGTGCCGGCGATGGCACCGCCGGTGCCGCCCGACACGGGCGCATCGATCACGGCCACGCCGCGCTTCGCGCCTGCCTCGGCCACCTTGCGGGAGGTCGCGGCGGCGATGGTGCTGCTGTCGATCACCAGCGTACCGGCGGGAATGCTTTCGAGCAGCCCCGGCTTGCCGTCGCTGCCGAGGTAGAGCGCCTCGACGTGCTGGCTCGCGGGCAGCATGCTGATCACCACCTCGGCACCCGTGAGCGTGTCGGCCGCGGACTTGGCGATGGCTACGCCGTCCGTGCCGAGCTTCTTGCATGCGTCCGCCGACAGGTCGAAGGCGCTGACCGCATGTCCGGCCTTATGCAGGTTCAATGCCATCGGGCCGCCCATGTTGCCCAGTCCGATGAATGCGATCTTCATGTGAGTGTCTCCGTTGGTTTTGTAAGGTCGGCTCAGACGAGCGCGGCGAGCGGGTGCAGGCCTTCGGCGCGCACGCGCAAGTGGTCTTCGATGAACTCCGGCGTGATCTCTTCGAGCGTCGCCGGACTCCAGCGCGGAGTGCGGTCCTTGTCGATCAGCACTGCGCGGATACCTTCCGCGAAATCCTTGTGGGCGCAGAAGCCGAGCGAGGCCCAGTACTCCAGCCGGAACACTTCGGCCAAGGACATGCGCGGCACACGCTGCCAGAGTTCGAAGGACAGGGCGGCCGAGCTGGGCGCGCCCTTGGCGAAGGTCTTGGCGGCGTTCTGCAGCCAAGGATCGTCGGACTTCAGTTCGTGCAGGCGCCTCGCAATGTCGAGCAGGTCGTCGCCGGCCATGAGTTCGTTGATGGTGTCGAAATGCTCGCGCACCTTGGAAGGCTGCCTCTCTGCGCCTTCACCGGCCTGCGCGAGAAGGCGCGACAGTGCGGCCCGGTCGACCTTGGCTTCGCCCTTCCACGCATGGGCGGAGATGGCCTCCAGCAACTGCGACTTGCGCTCCTGCGGCACCACGATGTCGGCCAGGCCGCAGAAGATCGCATCCGCCGCGTTGAGCGGCGCCGCCGTGAGCGCGAGGAACAGCCCGACCCGGCCCGGCGTGCGACGCAGGAACCAGCTGCCGCCCACATCGGGGTACAGGCCGATGCTGATCTCGGGCATCGCGATGCGGCTCTGCAAGGTCACGACGCGGTGCGAGGCGCCCGCCATGAGGCCGACGCCGCCCCCCATCACGATGCCGTGGCCCCAGCACAGGAAGGGCTTCGGAAAGGTGTGGATCATGTGGTCGAGTTCGTACTCCTCGCTGAAGAAGCTCTCGGCGTAGGTGTTGCGCGCAGGCCCACATTCGAGCAGCGTCTGGTAGAGCTGGCGCAGGTCGCCGCCGGCGCAGAAGGCCTTCTCGCCACTGGCGTCCAACAGCACGCCGACGACGCCTTCGTCCTGCGCCCATTCGCGCAGCTGGGGAATGAGGAGCCGCACCATTTCCACCGACAGCGCATTGAGCGAAGCTGGCGCGTTGAGGGTGGCGACGCCGAAGCGCTTGCCGTTGGATGCCTTGATTTCTTTGAAGAGGACGACGGGGTCGGTCATGTTTCTTGGCAGGTTCATCGAATGTCGCTGTCGCCCTCGAGGAGCTTGCGGGCGACGATGACGCGCATGATTTCGTTGGTGCCTTCGAGGATCTGGTGCACGCGCGCGTCGCGCACCAGCCGCTCCAGCGGGAATTCGCTCAGGTAGCCGTAGCCGCCGTGCAGTTGCAGTGCATCGTTGCACACGTTGAAGCCGGCATCGGTGGCGAAGCGCTTGGCCATCGCGCAATAGGTGCTCGCGTCGGCATGGCCCGCGTCGAGCTTGCTCGCGGCGAGCCGCACCATCTGGCGTGCGGCGACCAGTTCGGTCGCCATGTCGGCGAGCTTGAACTGCAGCGCCTGGAAGCTCGCCAGGGGCTTGCCGAACTGCTGACGCTCGTGCAGGTAGCGGCGGGCCGCATCGAGCGCCCCCTGCGCGGCGCCGACCGAACATGTCGCGATGTTGATCCGCCCGCCATCGAGGCCTTTCATCGCGATGCGGAAGCCCTCGCCTTCGCTGCCCAGCAGGTTCTCCGCCGGCACGCGCACGTTGTCGAAATTGATGGTGCGGGTGGGCTGGCTGTTCCAGCCCATCTTGTGTTCCTTCTTGCCGTAGCTGATGCCCGGCGCGTCCGCCGGCACCGCGAAGGCGGAGATGCCGTTCGCGCCGCCACCGCCCGTTCGCGCCATGAGCACCAGCACGTCGGTCGAACCCGCGCCCGAGATGAAGGCCTTGCCACCGTTGATGGCGTACTCACCGCCTTGCAGCTCGGCGCGCGTCTTGAGCGAACCGGCGTCGGATCCGGCGCCCGGTTCGGTGAGGCAGTACGAGGCCAGCTTGCGACCGCTGGTCAGGTCCGCGCCCCAGCGCTCGCGCACCGCGGGACCGCCCCATGTGCCAAGCATCCACGTCGCCATGTTGTGGATCGTGATGAAGGCGGTGGTCGACGGATCGACCGCCGCCATCTCCTCGAACACCAGCGTCGCATCGAGGCGCGGCAACGCCAGGCCGTCGATGCTTTCTGGCGCATAGAGCCCGCAGAAACCCAACTCGCCGGCCTTCGCGATCGCGTCCTTGGGGAAGATCGCTTCCGCGTCCCACTGGGCGGCATGCGGCGCGAATTCGGCCTGGGCGAATTCGCGCGCCGTGTGCGCAAAGGCCCGCTGCTCTTCAGTTAGCTCGAAGTCCATGCGGACGAGCTTACTTGAGGCTGATCGTCGTGTTGAGCCCGTGCGCCGTGCTGTCGTCGAACCAGCGCGAGGTCACCGTCTTGGTCTGCGTGTAGAACATGATGACCTGCTTGCCGTACGGACCCAGGTCGCCAAGCTTCGATGCGCGCGAACCGGTGAACGAGAACATCGGCACCGGCACCGGGATCGGCACGTTGATGCCGACCTGCCCCACGTCGATGTCTTCCTGGAAGCGACGCGCCGCCGCGCCCGACTGCGTGAAGATCGCGGTGCCGTTGCCGTTCGGGTTGGCGTTGATCAACTCGATCGCTTCGTCGATGCTGTCGGCGTTCGCCAGGCACAGTACAGGGCCGAAGATTTCCTGGTCATAGATGGTCATGCCGGGCTTGACGTCGGCGAACACCGTCGGGCCGACGAAGTTGCCCTTCTCGTAGCCGGGGACGGTGGGCTTGCGGCCATCGAGTGCCAGCGTCGCGCCATCGGCCAAGCCGCGTTCGATCAGGCCGTTGACGCGGTCGTACGCCGCGCAGGACACCAGCGGGCCGACGTCCACGCCCTTCTCGGTACCGGCGCCAATCTTCAGCGTCTTCGCCTTCGCGACCAGATCCGGCACCCACTTCTGCGCATCGCCCACCAGCACCGCGACCGACACGGCCATGCAGCGCTGACCCGCGGCGCCGAAGCTCGCACCGGCCAGCGCATTGAGCGTCTGCTCCTTGTTGGCGTCGGGCATCACGATGGCGTGGTTCTTCGCGCCCATCATGCATTGCACGCGCTTGCCGGCGACCGTGGCGCGGTTGTAGACGTGCGTGCCGACCTTGGTCGAACCGACGAACGAGATCGCCTTGATGTCCTTGTGGTCGCAGATCGCATTGACCACGGCCTCCCCGCCATGCACGACGTTGAGCACGCCGGCCGGGATACCGGCTTCGAGCGCGAGTTCGCACAGGCGCATCGTGACCATCGGGTCCTGCTCGGAGGGCTTGAGCACGAAGGTGTTGCCGGTGACGATCGCCATTGGGAACATCCACAGCGGGATCATCGCGGGGAAGTTGAAAGGCGTGATGCCTGCGCAGACGCCGAGCGGCTGCAGCAGCGTGTACGTGTCGACACCGTTGGCGACGTTATTGGCCATCTCGCCGAGTTGGAGGTTGCCGATGGCCGATGCATGCTCGACCACTTCGAGGCCGCGGAAAACGTCGCCCTCGGCATCGGGCAAGGTCTTGCCCTGTTCGGCCGTGAGGATCGCGGCCAGCTCGGCCATGTTCTCGCGGATGAGCTGCTGGTACTTCAGGAAGATGCGGGCGCGCGCGCCGATGGGGGTCTTGCGCCAGGTCTTGAAGGCTTCCTTGGCGGAGTCCACGGCGGCGTCGACTTCGGCCTGCGTGGCGAAGGGCACTTTGGCGAGCACTTCCTGCGTGGCCGGATTGACGATGTCGCGCCACTCGGTGGTTTTAGATTCGACGAACTTGCCGCCGATGAGCAGCTTGACGGTGGCGATTTTGGTCGCGGGCGTGGTGGTGGCGTCCATGTACTTTGTCTCCTGATTGGGGGGTGCAGGAGGGGGATGCTAGCTTTGCACTTTTGCATTAGCAATAGACAAATACGCACCCGCGATCTGCATAATTGCACATCATGGATTGGGACAACCTGCGCTACTTTCTGGAGCTTGCGCGCTCGGGCACGCTGGTCGGCGCTGCGCGGCGGCTGGCGGTCGACCACACGACGGTGGCGCGGCGCATCCAGGCGCTGGAGAAGCAGGTGGGCACGGCCCTCTTTTCGCGCGAGGCGGATGGGCATCGGCTGACGGAAGCGGGCCGCCGGCTGCAGCCGCAGGTGGAGGCGATGGAGAGTGCGTTTCTCACGGTCGAGAGCGCGACGCCTACGTCGGACGAAGGGTTGTCGGGGTTGGTGCGGATCGGCGCGACGGAAGGCTTCGGCACGATCGTGTTGGCGCCGCATCTCGCGCTGTTCGCCCAGCAGCATCCGAAGCTGGTGATCGATCTGCTGGCAATGCCTCGGCTGGTGCATCTGTCGCGGCGCGAAGCGGACATCGTGATCTCGCTCGAACGGCCAGCGCGCGGACCGGTGGTGGTGACCAAGCTCACGGACTATGTGCTGCGCCTGTACGCATCGAAGCCCTATCTGGCGAAACACGGAGCGATTCGCACGCGCGACGATTTGCGCGGGCACACCTTCATCAGCTATGTGGACGATCTGCTCTTCAGCAAGGAGCTGCAGTACCTCGACGAGCTCTACAGGCCGGATTCGTTTGCGCTGCGCAGCACGAGCATCCTGGCACAGCACCAGGCCACGGTGGCGGGTGCGGGGATCGCGGTGTTGCCGGCATTCATTGCCGAACGCGACAAGTCATTGCGTCGGGTGCTGCCGAATGAGGCGAACTTCACGCGTACGTTCTGGATGTCGGTGCCTGCCGAGACTCGGCACTTGGCACGGATGAAGGCGACTTGGGATTTCTTGCGGGAGACTGTGGAGGGGCAGCGTTCTCTGCTGTTGCCGGACTGACTCTTGGCTCAACCCCAACGTCTCAGCGTCGTCGGCCGGCACAGGGCACACCGCCTGAAGAACTACCCAATCAAGCGACAGCGAGATTAGAAGGGGCAGCGCCAGCAATCTGGCGCAAGGCGCGTTCAAAGACCTCTACCGGCTGGCCACCGGAGATCAGATGCTGGTTGTTGATGATGATGGCCGGCACCGAATGAATCCCGGCATCCGTGTAGAGCCGCTCGCGCTCACGAGTCTCGCCTGCGAACTCATCGCTATCGAGGATTGCTCGCGCCCTTTGCGGGTCAAGCCCAGACTCACTCGCGAGGCGCACCAGCACCGCAGGGTCTGACGGATTCTCGCCATCGGTATGGCATGCCTTGAGCAGCGCCTTCTTCAATGCGACCTGCTTCGCCACATCCTCCAATTCGGCCCAGTGCAGCAGTCGGTGCGCGTCGAAAGTGTTGTAGACACGCGAGCGCCCTTCACGCCTGAACTCGAAGCCGACGGCCGCGCCTCGCGCACGGATCGCTTCACGCGCCTGCGCCTGCTGCTCGCGGCTGGAGCCGTACTTCTGGTTCAGATGCTCGAAGGCGTCCTGGCCTTCGCGGGGCATTTGCGGGTTCAGCTCGAAAGGCTGAAAGCGCAGTTCGGCAGTCACGTCCGGCGCAACGCTCCTGAGAGCGGCTTCGAGCGCACCAAGGCCGACGGCACACCACGGGCAGGACACGTCGGATACGAAATCGATTTGAAGTTGGGTAGGCATGGGACGAATGATGAGGCCGCCGGTCCAACTTTCAACCGTCGCGGCGGCGATCACCCCACAGGCTTTGCGCCTTCGCGATCGACCAGTTCCCGACCGAACTGCGCCACCAGGCCGCGCAGCCAACGGTGCGCGGGCGAATGGTGCACACGGTCGTGCCAGAGTTGATAGAAGCGCATGCGCGGAAAACCGTCCGGCGCCTTTAGCAACGCCAGCGGCAACAGGTGCGCGTGGTACTCGGCGAAATGGCGCGCCGTCGTGAAGATGAGCTGCGTGCTCGCCGCGATCGACGGAGCCAGTCCGAAGTAAGGCACCTGCACGCGCGCATCGCGCCCGAGACGCCGCTCGCCGAGGTAGGTCTCGACCACGCCGCGCTGCGCCATCGCATACGGGACCGGCACGACGTGCCCCGCAGTCAGATAGTCCGCCTCGCTGACCTGCATCGCGCCCTGCGCCAACGGATGGTCACGCGCCATCAGGCAGACCAACTCGTCTTCCAGCAACAAGGAGATGTGCAGGTGCTCGGGTGGCGAAGGCCAGTTGCCGATGACGAGGTCGAGCTCGTCATCGCCGAGCGCCCGTTCGAAGTCGAAGGTGGGGCCGAGCGCACGAAGCTCGATGCGGCAATGAGGCGCCTCGATGCCCACGTGCTGCGCGAGGCGCGCGATCCACGAAGGCGCGATGTAGTCGGGCGATGCGATGCGGAAGCGCTGCTCCGCGTGGGCCGGCACGAACTCATCGGGCTCGACCAGCAGTGCCTCCAGCTCGCCCAACGCCCGTCGCGCCTGACTCGCAAGTCCCGCTGCACGGGCGGTCGGCACCATGGTCGTGCCGTCGCGCACCAGGAGCGCGTCTCCGAAGATCTCGCGCAAGCGCTTGAGCGAGCCGCTCACCGCTGGCTGCGTCTGTCGCAGACGTGCAGCGGCACGCGACACGCTGCGCTCTTCCACCACCGTGGCGAGCACGCGCAGCAGATGACCGTCGAGCAGATCAACGCCGCGTTGCATGGTGTTTTCCCGTAGTCGCTGTCTATCGATATGTCCGATGCAGTCTATAGCGATTCGCATGCCGCGGCGGTATCGACAGGTCGGGGTGTCGGCTGGCCCAATCCCCAGACCCCTTCGAGACCCTCATTGACCCGCCAAGGAGTTTGTTCATGGCCACCCTGGAAATCCCGCAACGCGCAGCGCCCACCGCTGCGCCCAGCGCGCTCGACGCGGCATACAGCCGCATCACCTGGCGCATCATTCCCTTCATCTTCGCGCTCTGGGTGCTGGCCTGGATCGACCGCGTCAACGTCGGCTTCGTCAAGCTCACCATGCTCGACGAACTGGGCTGGAGCGAAGCGGTCTACGGCCTCGGCGCCGGCATCTTCTTCCTGGGCTACTTCTTCTTCGAGGTGCCGTCGAACCTGCTGCTTCAGAAGATCGGCGCGCGCAAGACGATCATGCGCATCACCATCGGCTGGGGCATCGTCTGCGTCGCGACCATGTTCGTGAAGACGCCGGCAATGTTCTATTTCCTGCGCTTCCTCATGGGCGTGTTCGAAGCCGGCTTCTATCCCGGGATCATCCTGTACCTGACTTACTGGTACCCGAGCGAGCGGCGCGCCAAGGCCTTCGGCATCTTCATGTCGGCATCGGCGATTGCCGGCGTGCTCGGCGGCCCGCTGGCCGGCAGCATCATGAACAACCTGCATGGCCTGAACGGCTGGTCGGGCTGGCAGTGGGTGTTCCTGATCGAAGGCGTGCCCTCGGTCATCGCAGGCTTCGTGACCTGGTTCTACCTGACCGACCGCCCCGAGCAGGCCAAGTGGCTCTCGGCCGAACAGCGCCGCCTGGTGCACGAGGACCTGGCGCGCGACGGCAAGGCGCTCGGCCATCGCGAAGAGAGCCTCATCGCATCGCTGAAGGACCGCCGCATGTGGCTGCTGATCCTGATCTTCTTCTGCATCATCGCGGCCAACTCGTCGCTGACCTTCTTCGGCCCGTCGGTGGTCAAGGAAGTGGGCTTCACCAATCCCGCGACCGTCGGCTGGATCATGGCTTTCTCGTACCTCTGCGGCGCGGTCGGCATGATCTACAACGGCCTGCACTCCGATCGCCATCAGGAGAGCCGACTGCACTGCGCTTTCGCGGCGGCGCTCGGCGCAGTCGGCCTGGCACTCACCGCGCTCTTCATGAAGCAGAGCCCGATGCTCGCGCTGGCCGCACAGACCCTTGCCATCGTCGGCACCATGAGTGCGATCCCCGTCTTCTGGCAGCTGCCGGGCCGTTTCCTCGCCGGCGCCGCTGCAGCGGGCGGCGTGGCGCTGATCAACTCGATCGCCAATCTCGCGGGCTTCGGCGCGCCCTCCATGCTGGGCGCCATCAAGGCGTCGACCGGCCTGCTCTCGCCGGGTCTCTTCATCGTGGCTGCCGTCGAAATCTGCGCCGCGATCCTCATCATCGCGTTCGTGCCGCGCTTCGTGAAGAAGGCGGTGGCCCGATGAGCGCCGTACTCGCTTTCGAAACGCCGGCATTGACGCTGGCCGACATCAACCAGCTCGACCGCGTGCGCTTCGTCGCCGCGCTGGGCGGTGTGTTCGAACACTCGCCGTGGGTCGCGACCAGTGCGTGGGCCGAGCGCCCCTTCGCAAGCATCGACCACCTGCACCGCACGATGATGGGCGTGGTGCGCACAACGTCCCGCGAAGTGCGCATCGATTTCCTGCGCATGCATCCGGAACTGGCGGGCAAGGAGGCCCAGGCCGGCACCATGACCGGCCATTCGACCACGGAGCAGGCCGGCCTCAACGCGCTCAGCCGCGACCAGTTGCAGACGCTGCGCGCGCTCAACGCCGCGTATGCGGCGAAGCACGGCTTTCCCTTCGTGATCGCCGTGCTCGCCAACACCCGGGCGCAGATCTTCGAGGCGCTGCGCACGCGCACTGCCCGCGACACCAATACCGAACTCGAAGCCGCGCTGGAGCAGATCGCGATCATTACGCGGCTGCGGCTCGGCCGGCTGCTGGCGTCGCCCGTGATGTAGCAGCGCGGAACAAAGAGACAGGAGACAAGACACCATGGCTTCCCCCACCCTCACCCGCCGCGCCTTCCTGCCGGCAGGCCTCGCGCTCGGTAGCCTGGCCGCGGGCACTGCGGCTGCGCAGAACGCGCCAGCCGGCCTGACGACGGCACCGGTCTCGCAGATCAATCTGAGCCCGCGCCTCACGATGCATGCGATCGACACCCACAACGGCAGCCCTGGCGCCGGCATGAAGGTGCAGCTCTCGATGCACGACGGCAACGACTACCGCGTGCTGCGCCGCTTCGAAACCAACCGCGGCGGACGCACCGACGAGCCGCTGCTGGTCGACCAAAGCTACCAGCCCGGCCGCTACGAATTGCTGCTGCAGGTCGAGGACTATTTCGCGGCGCGCGGCACGGCGCTGCCCAAGCCGAACTTCCTCGCGCAGGTGCCGGTGCGATTCCTGATCGCCAATCCGGCGGAACGCATCCACCTCGCGATCCTCTTCACGCCGTGGGGCTACTCGTACTACCGCGGCTCATAACCAGCATAAGGAGACAAGGACCATGGCCGGCATATCCACCCATGTACTCAACAGCGGCACCGGGCGTCCCGGCGCCGGCATGCGCATCGACTTCTCAGTGCGCGAAGGCGACCGCTGGAAACTGGTGAAGAGCATCACCACCAACGCCGACGGCCGCACCGACCAGCCGGTGCTGGCGCCCGACGCGGCCCGCACCGGGCAATACGAACTGCTCTTCCACGTCGGTGACTACTTCCGGCGCCAGCCGGGAGGGAACGACACGCCCTTCCTCGACACGGTGCCGGTGCGCTTCGCGATCTTCGACACGCAACAGCACTACCACGTGCCGATGCTGTGCACGCCGTGGAGTTGCTCGACCTACCGCGGCAGTTGAGCGCCGCGGCTGCAGCGCATCACAGGCTGCGCCAGAAATCCACGAGCAACTGGGTGAACTCCACCGGCCGCTCGACCGCGCTCAGATGCGCGGCCTCGATGGTGGCGAGACGCGACCCCCGGATCGCCGCCACCATCGCCTCGGACATCGAGGGCGGCGTGGCCTCGTCGCGCGTGCCGGCGATCACCAGCGTCGGCACCGAGATGCGACGGTTGCTCTCGCGAAAGTCGATGGCCGCGACGGCATTGCAGCTCGCGATGTAGCCGACCGCATCGGTACCCACCAGGGCGTCGTGCAGCGTCACCGCGGCTGCGGCGCCTTCCGGCGTCGAGACGTATTCCGGCGTGAGCCAGCGTGCCACGGCACCTGGGGCGATGGCAGCCACGCCTTGCGCCTGCACCGTCTCCACGCGCGTGCGCCAGGGCGCAGCATCGGGATAGTGCGCCGACGAGTTCGCGATGACGACGCTCCTGAGCAGCTTCGGATGCTTCGGCGCAAGCGCCTGCGCGGTCATGCCGCCCATCGACAAGCCGACGAAATGCACCGGCTCGCCTTGCGCCTCGCGCTCGATCACCTCGGCCGCATCGTCGGCCAGCGTCTGCAGCGTGAGCGGTCCGGCGATGACTTCGGAAGCACCGTGATTGCGGTGGTCGTAGCGCACAACCGTATGGGCGCGCGCCAGCAAGGCTGCGACGCCGTCCCACATGTGGAGGTCGCAGCCCAGCGCGTGGCTCAGCACGACGATCGGGCCATTGCCCTCGCGCACAACGTTCAAACGGGTCATGGAGTTTCCTTTCGTGAATGGGAGAGTTGCAGACGTGGCAGCCACAAGTAGGCGATCAGCACCAGCGTGACGCCGGCCAGCGCCATCGGCACCACCATCGGCCAGGCGCCGTTGCTGAACTGGGGATTGACGAAACTCGCGGCGATCTGCCCGACGACGAACGCGACCGCCATCATCGCAAAACCTGACCACGATACGGCGCGCCCCGCCAGGTGCGGCAGTTCTCCGACGGCGCCGGCCTGCCCACAAGGCTGGTGAATGCCGTGGCCAACGCAGTAGATCGCGTGGCCCAGCAGCAGCGGCCAAGCCGACATCGGCAACATCCAGCATCCCAGCGCCTGCACCAGCGGGCCGGCAAGACTCAGCAGCGAGCCCATCTGCACCGTGCGTACGGCGCCATGGCGCGTCAGCAGACGCCGGCACATCGTGGTGCTGAAGATGTAGACCAGCGATCCGCCCGCCGGAATCCAGCCGTACCAGCCTGGCGAAAGCCCGAGAAAGCTGATGTAGACCATCGGCGAAAACAGCAGGAAGCAAAACAGGCCGCCGTAGGTCACGGCGGAGACGGAGGCCCAGGCGCGAAAGCTCTGGCTCGCGAAAACCTCGCGAACGCTGCCCTTCGGCGCGGACGGATCGGACGACCTGACCCGGGTCTCGGCAAAGCCGCGCAAGCACAACGCCCACAACACGAGCGCATACACCGCCATGCCACCGAGGACCCAGCGCCAGCCCGTCGCCTGCACCGCGTACGCGCCCAGCACTGGCGCGATGAGTGCCACCACGCCGAGCCCCGTCAGGCCGCGCGCCATGACATGAGGCCCTTCGTGCGCCGGGTAGAGATCACGCACCGCCGCGCGCGCACAAACCAGAATCGCCGCCATCGAAAAGCCTTGCAACGCACGGCAAGCCACGAGCATGGGAATGCTCGGCGCCACCGCGCAGCCGAGCGCTGCCAGCGCATAGATGGCGAGACCGGTCAGCAGCACCGGGCGCCGACCGAAGCGGTCCGACAGCGGACCGCAAGGCAACTGCCCGAAGCCGAAGGCGAGAACGAAAACAGTGAGGCTGGCGCTGGCGGAACCGAGATCCTGCGCAATGGCCGGCAGCGCCGGGAGATAGCTGTCGGTCGCCACCGGCTGGGCGGCGAGCAGCAGCGGCAAGAGCAACGCGAAGGAGATGCCGCTGCGCGCGGCAGCCCCGGTCACTTCGGTGCGTCCGCGAGCAGGCCCTTTTCACGCAGGATGCCCGTCGCGATGCCGAAGGCATGATTGGCAACGGGCACGCCGCAATAGATCGCGGCCATCATGATCACTTCCTTGATGTCGTCGGGCGTGAGCCGCGATTCGGGTGGACCGTCGAGCGCCGCGCGCACATGCATCGCGAACTCTTCATAGGCGTGGATGCCGAGCATCATCGACAGCACCATGTAGCGGCGCGTCTTGTCGCCCAGCGCGGCGCGGCCCCAGATGTCGTTCCACGCGTGGCGCGTGATGAGTTCCTGGAACTCGCTGTTGAAGGCGTTGCGGTTGGCGAGCGACTTGTCGACCCAGGCGTCGCCGAGCACGCGGCGGCGGTTGACGAGGCCGCTTTCGTACGAATCCAGGGAGGCGTTGGCCGGTGTTTCGGGGGAAGTCATCGTGCGGTGTCCGGTGTGTTGAGTTGAGCCTGAAGCGCCAAGGCCTGTGCCAGCGCGATCGCGCCGGCCGGCTCGGCCAATGCGGCATCGAACCATTCGTCCGCGGCGTCGCGCGGCAATTCGGCGCGCAGGCGGTCGATATTGGAACGCATCCGCTCGACGTCCACTTGCAGCCCGGGCAATGCCCCCGCGAGCGCGCGCACGCTGCCATGCGCGGACATCAACAGTTGCGGCCACTCGGCCAGTTCGGCCTGCCAGGCGCCGAGAGCGCGTTCGTGCTCCTGCGGCATCGCGCTCAAGAGCGCTGCCACGCGCTGTGGCGCCCGTTGCGCGGCGGCGAGCGCGACCATCGAAGCCACCGGGTTGCGCTTGTGTGGCATCGCCGACGATCCGCCGCGCCCCGGCTCGCTGGGCTCGGCGAGTTCGCCGACCTCGTACTGGCCCATCAGCGCGATGTCCTTCGCGATCTTTCCGAGGCTGCCGACCATGAGCCCCAGTTCGCAGCCGAGCGCGATCCATTCGTCACGCTGCGTGTGCCAGGTCGCGCCGGGATCGCCCAGGCCCAGCGCCTGGGCCATGTGGCGGCGAACTTCAGGCCCCTGCCCTTTCATTTGCGAGAGCGTGCCGACGGCACCGCCCAGCTGCACATTCAGCGCCCGCCCGGCCGCTTCGGCAAGGCGAGCCTTGCTGCGCACCAGCGGCGCCGCCCAGCCGACACACTTGAACCCGAAGCTGGTCACCGACGCAGGCTGCATCAGCGTGCGCGCCAGGATGGGTGCGGTGGCATAGCGCTGCGCGTGCTGCAGCAGCGCCTGCGCCGCCTTGGAGAGATCTTCCTCGACCAGCGCCACCGCCTCGCGCGTGACGAGGGCCATCGCCGTGTCGATCACGTCCTGGCTGGTGCTGCCGAAATGCACGAAGCGCACCGCCTCGGCATTGAAGAGGCCCACGGCTTCCTTCAGGCTCTTGACCAGCGGGATCGCGACACTGCCCGCGCGGCCGCTGTCGCGCACGATCTTGGCAACGTCGAACAGCTCGACCTTGCAGCTGCCGACGATCGAATGCGCGGCCGATTCGGGAATCAGCCCGACCTGCGCCTGCGCGCGCGCGAGCGCGGCCTCGAAGCGCAGCATGGCGTCGACGAAATTGCGGTCGCTGAATGCGGCCAGGGTTTCGGACGTCGAGAGAAAACCTTCAAAGATGCTCATGGAAGTGCTCAGTAGGCCAGCGTTGCCACGGCCCGCAGGTCTTCCGGCGTGGCGGTGCCATAGCCGAAGAATTCAAGATAGGCCGGGATCATCTCGAACAGCATGTCGGTGCCGACCTGGACGATGCAGCCTTTGTCGCGAGCGGCGCGCAGCAGCGGCGTGTATTCGCTCTTCATCACAACCTCGCCGACGAAGGTGGTCGGCGCAATGCGGCTGACATCGAAGGGCAGCGGATCGCCCTCCTTCATGCCCAGCGGCGTCGCATTGACGATCACGTCGTAGCCGGCCGGATCGCTGGAACCGGTGGTGACCTTCAACTTGGGGTAGTGCGTGCGCAGCCGACCTGCGAGCGCTTCCGACGACGCAGCGTTGAAATCGTAAAGCCCCATCTCGGCGACGCCTGCCGCAGCCAGCGACGCAGCGATGGCCGAGCCCACACCGCCGCTGCCCGACACCAGCACACGCGCACCATCGAGCGCACGGCCCTTGCGCAGCACGCCGCGCACGAAGCCCGCGCCATCGAACTGGTCACCCAGCAAAGTGCCATCGGGCCGCTTCAGGATCGCATTGCACGCACCGGCGATCTTCGCGGTGGGCGTAACCTCGTCGACCAGCGACATGGTCGTGATCTTGTGCGGCATGGTCACCAGCGCCCCGCGGATGTTGGTGAGGCGGAACACCGAGGCCAGCACCTCGGGGTAGTCCTCGGCCTTGACGCCCATCGGCATGACGACCGCGTCGATGCCCTGCTTGTCGAACCAGGGGTTGTAGATCATGGGAGCCTTGAAGCTCTCCGTGGGGTACCCGAGGTGGGCGATGAGGGTGGTCTTGCCGGAGATCATGATGTTCCTTGGTTGGCATACGCCGACACACCGCCGGCAACATGCGATTCGCTGATCCAGCGCGCGCTCTTCATCGCACGCTGGCCGATGACCACGGGGTCGGAATTCACGTAGTCGTCATTGAACACCTCGAAGGTGTAGTGGCCACGATAGCCCTTGTCCTCGAGCAACTGCACCATGTCGCGCACGTCGTGCAGGCCTTCGCCCGGGAACAGGCGCTGGTGTCGGGCGAGCTCGATCATGTCGGCTTGGCGGTCGCTGTACTCGAAGAAGTAATCGGCCAGTTGCACGAGGAAGATCTTCTCCACCGGTACTTCGGCCAGTTGCTCGAGCGTTTCGGCGGTGTCGTCGCCATGCACCGACATGTGGAAGAAGTCGAGGTTGAGGCCGACGTTCTCCCGATCGCAGCGGCGCACGATGTCCCACGCCTGGTGCCAGCGCTTGGTGTGGCGGCCCCAGGAGAGCGCTTCGTAGCAGATGCGGATGCCGAGCGGCGTGGCCAGAGTGGCCAGGGTGCGCAGGTCTTCGGCTGCGCGATCGGGGTCATCGATCGCGAGCGGCGAGGTGGTCGAGCAGCACAGCAGCATGTCGGTGTCGACCAGCGACATCTGCCGCAACTGCTCACGCGCCATTTCGAGCCGGTGCGGGCGCATGGCGTCGGGCGCGCACTCGAAGTCGCGCAGCGGCTGGAAGTCGGTGACCTTCAGGCCGCTGTCCTTCACCAACTGCGCAGCCTTCTCGACGCCGGCCGGATGTTTGATCAGGTCCCGCGCCCACAACTCGACACCAGCGAAGCCGGCCGCCTTCATGCACTCGAGCTTGTGGCTGAGTTCTCCCCCCATGGTGACGGTGTTGAAGCCGAAGCGATCGAGGGCAATGGCCATGAGGTGTTCTCTAACTTGAAGGCGCGCAGGGGAGCGTCAGGCCACGCTGGCGGAGTGATAACGCAGCGGGTGTTGGATTTCATCGGCCATCGCCGGCGGGTAGATGAGTTCGCGCAGGAAGTTCGCGTCATGGCGCACGCCATTCGCCGCATCCTTGTGGCCGAAGAAATCGAGGTAGTGCGGCATCTGCTGGATCAGCATCTCGAAGCCGGCCTGCGCATTGAGGCCACGCGCCCGCGCGGCGCGCACCAGCGGCGTGGGCTGGTTTCGCAGGAGGATGTCGAACAGTGCGGCATGCGGCTCCATGCGAGACACGTCGACGGGCAGCACGTCGTCCGGCGACAAGCCCAGCGACGTCGCGTTGACGACCAGGTCGTAGCCTGCGGGGTCGTTGCTGTCCACGGCCACCGTGTTCGCATCGAAGAATGAATCGAGCTTGGCCGCGACACCCGCCGCCTTGCCCGCCGCCGTGTCGTAGAAGGCGATGTGATCGGCGCCGTTGACCGTGCCGCCTTCAGCCAGCGCCACGCCGATGGCTGCCGCGCTGACACCGGCACCGAGGATGAGCACGCGCTTGCCTCGAAACGGAATGTTGTAGCGGTCCAGCGCGCCGATCAGGCCCTCGCCGTCGAACAGGTCGCCCTCGAGTTCGCCGTTGTCGATGCGGCGCACCACGTTGACCGAGCCGGCCACGCGGCCGAAGAGGCCGCAGCCGTCGAGAAGGTCGACCAGCAGCGGCTTGTGCGGCGGCGCGATCGCCATGCCGCGCACGTTCTTCCCGAGAAAGGCCGCCTTGACGAACACCGCCAGATCACGGCGCGGCACCTGCACAGGCGCCATCACGGCGTCGATGCCGAAGCGCTCGAAGACGGCATTGAACATGCGCGGCAGGCGCACGTTTTTCACCGGGTCACCAGGGAGCAGGTAGAGAGCGGTGCTGCCGACGATGGAAGGAAACATGGGATGGTGCCTCGCTTGAAGTTCTGTTCGACTATCGCGCGATTCCGGAAGAAACGTCGCTAATGTAGTAGCCGGAGAGTCTAGCCAACACCCCTACAGGGCATCAGAAATGCGATCATCGCTCCTATTTGTTCGACAATCGAACGATTTCAGGGTTTCTCCCGAAGCACGCATGACCACAGACCTGTCCCCTGCCCCGTTGGGCCTCGACAAGCGCGACTGGATCGCCGGACTGGAGCGCGGCGTATCGATCATCGAAGCCTTCGATGACGAACATCCCCGCATGACCGCCAGCGAGGCGGGCCAGCGCACGGGCATGACACGCACCGCCGCGCGCCGCTATCTGCTCACCTTGCAGCACATGGGCTATGTGGCGAGCGACGGCAAGCTCTTCTGGCTCACGCCGCGCGTGCTGCGCCTGGGGCAGTCGTATCTGGAATCGGCCCGGCTGCCGCGCATCGTGCAGCCCTTCCTGCAGCGTGTCGCGGCTGGCACGCACGAGATCGCCTATCTCAGCGTGATGGATGGCGACGAAGTGGTCTACATCGCGCGCAACGGCCCGAACCGCAGCATGAGCACCGGCTATGTGCTGGGCGCGCGCGTGCCGGCGCAGGTAACGGCTGCCGGCATGCTGATGCTCGCGATGCGCAGCGACGAGGAGCGCAGCGCGTGGCTCGCGGCGCGGGAACTGGCCGTCTTCACGCCACACACCATTTCGAGCAAGGAGCGCATGAAGCTGGAACTCGCGCGCATCCAGGCCCAGGGCTGGGCGCTGTCCGAGCAGCAACTCGACTTGAACTCTCGCGGCATCGCGGTGCCGCTGCGAGACCGTCGCGGCGACCTGGTGGGTGCGCTCAATGTGACCATGCCGATGGGTCATGAAAGCAGCGAAGACGCGGTTGCCCGCGTCTTGCCAGTTTTGCGCGAAACCGCGCAGGCCATGAGGAGCTTGATCTAGCTTACGCAACCGCCTTGCTCAGCCTCGCCTCGGCCAGGGTCTTCTCGCGCAGGCGCTCGTAGTCCTGCTTGGGCACCGGTACCGCGTTCGGGTTGCCCAGGTCCTTCATGTGGACGCGATAGGTTTCGCGTGCACTCAGGACGGCCAGCGCCGAGATGATCGTGATGCCGAAGGTGAGCGCGCCGATCGTCAGCGGAATGTTGGTCGCGCCGGGAGGCGCCACGGCGACGAAGAGAGCGGGCAACAGGGCTGTGGCGGCAGTGCCGAGGTTCTGCGAGATGGCCATGGCCGAAACCCGCGTGCGCGTGGGGAACAACTCCGGATAAAAGCTCGGGAACACGGCGTTGTAGCCCTGGTACACGATGCCCCACATGAGCAGCGACATGACGATCGCCATCGGCACGTTGTGGATGCTGATCGCATAGAGATAGCCGAAAGACAACAGCCCCGCACCCAGCGCACCGATGATGATGGGCGGCTTGCGTCCGACCTTGTCGGAGAGGTTGCCGATGTACGGGATGACGAGGACCGCGAGGATGTTGCCGAGCACCGGAATCCAGAGATAGATGTCCTTCTCGAAGCCGATCCCATAGGCGGGCTGGACCGCGTAGGCAGCGCCGAAGACGGTCGCGACCACCGGGATGACGTTCATCAACGACGCGCAGATGACGCGGAGCATGTCGCGCCAGTTGTTCGTCAGCGCCTCGACGACCGGCGCCTTCTGCACCTCGCCCTGGCGGACTTCCTCTGCGAAGGCAGGGGTTTCATCCACTTCGCGGCGAATGATGTAGCCCGCGATGATCACCACGAAGCTCAGCAGGAACGGAATGCGCCAACCCCACGAGAGGAACGCATCCTGGGGCATGTAGTGCGCGAGTGGCAGGAACACCGCGGCGGCCAGGATCTGGCCGGCCTGCACGCCCTGCAGGCTGAAGCTGGCGAAGAAGCCGCGGCGGCCGAAGGGTGCGTGCTCGAGGATCATCGAACTCGCGCCGGAGATTTCGCCGGCGACGGCAAAGCCCTGGACCAGGCGCAATGCGACGAGGAGCGCCGGGGCGAGCAGGCCCACCTGGCTGTAGGTCGGCAGCAGGCCGACGGCGATGGTCGAGAACCCCATCAGGAACATGCACACGATCAGCACGTGCTTGCGGCCGCGGGTGTCCCCCCAGTGGCCCAGGACGAAGGCGCCGATGGGCCGTGCGATGTAGCCCACGCCGTAGGTCGCCAGCGACGCGATGATGGCGATCTTCGGATTGCCCGACGGGAAGAAGATCTGCGGAAAAATCAGCGACGCCGCGGTGGCGTAAATGAAGAAGTCGTAGTACTCCAGCGCGGAACCGATCCAGCCGCTGGCGGCTGCCTTCCTGGACTGGTGTCGGCCTTGCGGCTCATGATCCGTGGCGATGCTCATTTGTCTCTCCGATAGGGGGTGAATTCGATGGGTCTGTAAACAATCGGGACGGGATTTCAGTCGATGAATGAACTGAAGGTCGCGACTGTGAAGCGGCGGGCGCTTATTCACAACGCTGCCGAGACGTCCGCTGATCGATCATCGAACGCGGTTGTTCACTGTTCGCGCAGAGTCAGGGTTTGTACCAGGAATTCGGCGCCCCTCGGCGCCTGAGCCCGAGCCCGATCAAGCCCAGACGGCAGCCACAACCGCAGCGGCACCCGAGGCGATCAGCGCCAGCGCCCAGACCGTATCGAAATCGAGCCATGCAGTCCGCAGCGCGCGCAAGCCGAGATAGCGGTAGACCACCCAGGCGATTCCCAGGCCCGAGGCGATCATCGCGATGCTGTGGACGAGCGAAACCGTGATCGCGATCCCCACGCTCGAACGCATCAGCGACATCATGGATTCATGGTCGAAGTTGCTGAAGGCCATTGCGGCCTCCACCTTGCCCGCTGGAAGCGGCTCGCACAGCCCGAGGAGGATCGGCAGCAGCATCAGCGCGGCGCCGTGCGCCGTCGCCATGAGGAAGGACCACAGCGCCAGTTGAGTGGGCCGGATGCGTCCTGACCATCGATGACGATGCGGCAGCACCAGTCGCGAGACGCCGAACAGCATGACCCCTGCGCCGACGCCGATGCGGATCTCCTGCCCCCATTGCAGCATCCACGCGAGCATCGCGAAAGGCACGAGCACGAGCGCCGTTGCGAGCAGGTGCCCGACGCCCAGCGGCACCCAGGTGGCGAACACCGCGGTATTGCGCTTTTCGCCCAGGCCATTGGCCACCGCGAGCGGCCAGCCCATGGCGGGGTTCAGGCCGTGGTAGATCCCTATCGCCACCACGCCGGCCCAGAGGGACGCCGTTGCCGCAACGCTCACGATGGACCCGGCATCGGCTCGATCCGCCTCAGGCCGACGGATAGCAGAACGAATCGGTCGAGCAGTCGCCGCCCTGCAGGCGGATCTGGTGCGCGCCGTAGTCCGCGCCGAAATCGACGACGAACTTCTTGTCCAGCTCGATGCCGCCGTCCTTGCCGACGTTGCACATGACCTGCCGACCCGGTATGCCGTCGGGATAGAACTGCGTGTCCCACTTGCTGTAGAGCGAATTGGTGAAGTACACGCGCTTGCCATCGCGGCTGATCTCGGTCATCTGCGGCCCGCCGCCGAAGGCCGAGCCGTTCGGATGCGGGGTGTGCTCCGCGATGCCACCGATGCGCACGCTGCCGGCCAGGCGCGGATTCATCGGATCGGTCACCTCGTACTGGCGCAACTCGCCCGTGCCCCAGCACGCGACGTAGAGGAATCGATCGTCCAGCGAGAGGTCGATATCGCTGATCAGCGGCGGCACGGCGCCGAATCCCTTGAGCAGTTCCGGCAACAGCGACGCATCGGCGGGCTCCGGCGGAATGACCGCCGTCTTCTTCGCATGGAACTCGCCGCCTTCGCGCCACCATGTCCAGATCGAGCCTTCGAGGTTGGTGGTGTCGACCACCACGCCGACGAAGCCGTACTCGCGTGTCGGATCGTGCGCAGGCCGGATTTCCAGCGCCATCTGGTGGTTGGCGCCCAGGTCGATGGTCTGCGCATGCCGACGCGCCCGCAGGTCCCAGAAATGAAGCTGATGGCCGTAGCGATTGCCCAGCAGGTCCTCGGCGACGATGCCGTTCTCGAACTGCGGCGGCAGGCCCCATTCACTCGACACCATGTAGTCGCGCGGCAGGTTCCACCAGAAGTCGTAGTGCAGTTTCTGCGGGCCGCGGTCGATCTCCCATTTGCCGAGGATCTCGAAGCTTTCGCAGTCCATCAGGAACACGCCGGGCGGCCCCTCCGTCCCGTCCGCGCCGGCCCCGCCGAGCGTGCTGATGTAGAGACCTTCTGGTCCGCAATGCACCGTGTGCGGACGCGAGTAGCCCGTCTTGCGAACAACCTCCTCGGGCTCGATCACCCGCACGATCGTGGGGCGCGCCGGATCGGGCTGCGTGTCGACGACGTAGACCCGCGATGAGCGTATGCCCGGGATGATCAGATAGCGACGCTTCAGGAAGGCATGGCCCGACATCGGCGACAGCGCCGAGCTGCACGCGTTCCAGCCGAAGTGGTGGAACTCGTCGCCGCGGTTCGGCATGTCGAGCCGGTGCAGCACCGTGCCGTAGGTCTTGGAGGATGGGTCGACGTCAACGACCGCCAAGGCATCGGGACGGGAGGCGTCCGGCGAGAGTAGCGCCGTGTAGGCGATGCGCTCGGGCTCGGCTTCCATCGCGAGGCGCGGCGAGGGATGGAAGGTGGGGTCGGTTCTCAGAGATTCGAGCATGACAGGCTCCTCCAGAGGTTTTCGACGTGACCGGTCTGGCGACAGAGTGGTCGCGCGACAGTATGCGCGCCGCGAGCTAACGCCGGTAGCCCTTCCGTGCATCACAAAGTGAGCACCGATACCGTGATGACGCCTAGGCGCCGCTCGGACGCCGTGGCGGCCCCGAATACATACTTTCTTGCATTTTCTCGGGTTAACCCCCAAGGCCATGAAACCGCTCGCTCCTACTATTTATTCAACTTGAATTAATTAATGACGCACGGCTCAGCAGCCGCGGCGGCAGGAGACAGCCAGTGAAATCAGTCGGTCCCGGTCGAGGCACGAATTCGGTCAACCTCCGCCTCTACAACGAGCGCACGCTGCTACAGCGTCTGCGCCGTGCCGGCGAGGCGTCGAAGGCGGACCTGGCCCGCTGGGCACAACTGACGAACACGGCAGTCGGCAGCATCGTGCAATCGCTGGAAGAGTCGCGGCTGATCGAGCCGGCCGGCCGGCGGCAGGAAGGCCAGCGCGGCCAACCCGCGGGGCTCTACCGCATCAACCCCGAAGGCGCCTACGGCATCGGCGTGCGGCTGGACCGCACGAGCATCGAAACGGTGCTGATCGATCTCGGCGGCAAGATCCTGGCGCGCGAGGCGCACGACCTGCTGCTCCCCCACCCCGACCAGGCGCTCGCGCTGGTCCGCAAGGACGTCGGCCGGATGCTGACCGTCCTCGACACGGCGCAGCGCCGCCGCCTCATGGGTGTCGGCCTCGCCCAGCCGTACAACCTCGGCAGCTGGCTGCGCGAACTCGACCTCAAGGCGGACTTCCGCATCTGGGACGAAGTGGACTTCGGCACCCTGCTCGCGCAGGCAGTGGAACAGCCTGTCTTCAAGGAAAACGACGGCAACGCGGCAGCGATCGCCGAGATGTTCTTCGGCGTCGGGCGCGAGGAAAGCGACTTCCTCTACGTCTTCATCGGTGCGGCCCTGGGCGCAGGCGCGGTGATCGGCGGCGAGAGCCTGCGTGGCAGCAGCGGCAACGCGGCCGACCTCGGGCTGATGCCGGTGCCGCCCAGTCGCCTGGCTTCAGCGCCGGCGTCGGACCGGCGCTGGGACATCCTGCTCTCGCGCGCATCACTCAATTCGCTGGCGCGCCATCTGCGGCATAGCGGCGTCACGGTGCACGGCCATGCGGACCTGGAAGCCTGCGTGCAGTCGGACAGCGCCGAAGTGCGCGAATGGCTCGACGACTGCGTGGATGCGCTGGTGCCCTCGATCCGCGCATCGCTCGCCGTGCTCGACCTGCCGGCGGTGGTGATCGACTGCGACATCGACAGCGGCATCGTCAGCGAACTGATGAAGCGCGTCGATGCCGGCTTGCGGCTGATCGCGCCCGAGGCGCGGCAGACGCCTCGCATCCTGCGCGGCACCTTCCGCGCGGACGCCGGTGCCATCGGCGCCGCGAGCCTGCCCATGTTCTTCAACTTCTCACCGCGCGCCGATGTGCTGCGCGGCCGTCCGCACCCCGCCAACCAGGAGACCGCCAATGCCTGACTCCCCCACTGCGCTGCTCGAACTGCGCAAGATCTCGAAAACGTTCCCGGGCGTCAAGGCGCTGCAGGATGTTCGCCTCAGCGCTCGCGCCGGCCACGTGCACGCGCTGATGGGCGAAAACGGCGCCGGCAAGTCGACGCTGATGAAGGTGCTGTCGGGCGCCTACATGCCCGACCCCGGAGCGGAGATCCTGATCGACGGCAAGCCGGTCCACATCGACGGCCCGCTCGCGGCCAAGAACCTCGGCGTCTCGGTGATCTACCAGGAACTCAGCCTCGCACCCAACCTGACCGTGGCAGAGAACATCTACATGGGCCGCCCCTTGCGCCGCGGCGGCCTGGTGGATCGCGCCGGCATGGCCAGCGCCTGCGAGGCCACCCTGCAGCGCCTCGGCGCGGATTTCGTCGCGGCAACGCGTGTGGCGACGCTATCGATCGCGCAACGCCAACTGGTCGAAATCGCCCGCGCAGTGCATTTCGACTGCCGCATCCTGGTGATGGACGAACCCACCACGCCTCTCTCGACCCACGAGACCGATCGTCTCTTCGCGCTGATTCGCCGCCTGCGCGACGAAGGCCTCGCGATCCTCTACATCAGCCACCGCATGGACGAGATCGACGAGCTGGCGGACGAGGTCACGGTGCTGCGCGACGGCACCTACGTCGGCACGCTGGATCGCGCCGAACTCTCGCGAGACAAGCTGGTGAAGATGATGGTGGGCCGCGACCTGTCGGGCTTCTACCGCAAGGAACACCACGGCCAGCACACCGGCGCCAAGGCGCTCACGGTGCGCGGACTCAGCGATGGCCGGCGAGTGCACGGCTGCAGCTTCGAGCTGCACTCGGGCGAGGTTCTGGGCCTGGCAGGGCTGGTGGGCGCAGGCCGCACCGAACTGGCGCGCCTGATTTTCGGCGCCGATCCGCGCACCGGCGGCGAGGTTTCGCTGAACGGCGCCGGCGCGGTGCTCAACATCCACAAGCCGATCGATGCGATCCGCTCCGGCATCCTCTATCTCACCGAGGACCGCAAGGGGCAAGGCCTGTTCCTGGATCTCTCGGTGCGCGACAACATCAACGTGATGGTGTGCCCGCGCGACGCGAATGCGGGCGGCGTCATGGACGGCAAGCGCGCGGCGCAACGAGCGCGCGACGCGATCTCGCAGCTGTCCATCCGTGTGGCGTCGGCCCGGGTCAACGTCGGCTCCCTCTCGGGCGGCAACCAGCAGAAGGTGCTGCTCGCGCGCCTGCTCGAACTCGCGCCGCGCGTGCTCATCCTGGACGAGCCGACCCGGGGCGTCGACATCGGCGCCAAGAGCGAGATCTACCGGCTCATCGACGAGTTGGCACGGCGCGGCGTCGCGGTGCTGGTGATCTCGAGCGAGTTGGCCGAGGTGGTCGGCATTTGCGACCGCGTGATCGTGATGCGTGAAGGCCACCTCGTCGGCGAGGTCGGCGGCGGCAGCGGACAGCCCATCACCCAGGAAAACATCGTCGCGCTCGCCACCGGCGCGGTTCCCACCCACACACCGACGCTTCACTGAGACGGCCCACTGGAGACACGCAATGAACAAGCAAGCATCGCCCGCCATCGCGGCGACGGAGAACCCCGCCCTGCCCTCCGCGTTGCGCGGCGCCACGGGCAAGGAAATCATTCGCGCACTCGGCATGCTGCCGGTGCTCATCCTGCTGTGCATCGGCTTCAGCTTCTCGAGCGACAACTTCTTCAGCTTGCAGAACCTGTCGATCATGACGCAGCAGGCGTCGATCAACATCGTGCTCGCGGCCGGGATGACTTTCGTGATCCTCACGGGTGGCATCGACCTGTCGGTCGGCTCCATCCTCGCCGCGTCGGCCGTGGTGGCGATGCTGGTGTCGAACTTTCCACAGTTCGGCATGCTCGGCATCGCCGCGGGGCTCGCCTGCGGGCTGCTGTTCGGGCTGATCAACGGCGTGCTGATCGCATTCGTCAAGCTGCCGCCCTTCATCGTCACGCTGGGTTCGTTGACCGCGGTGCGCGGCATCGCACGGCTGATCGGCAACGACACGACGGTGTTCAACCCGCAACTGCCCTTTGCCTTCATCGGAAATGGCGAGGTGCTGGGCGTGCCCTGGCTCGTGATCATCGCCTTCGCGGTGGTGGCGCTGTCGTGGTTCATCCTGCGGCGCACGGTGCTGGGCCTGAACATCTACTCGGTCGGCGGCAACCCGGAGGCCGCTCGGCTCGCGGGGATCAAGGTCTGGGCGGTCCTGCTGTTCGTGTACTGCACCTCGGGGCTGCTGTCGGGACTGGGCGGCGTCATGGCCTCGGCACGGCTCTATGCGGCCAACGGGCTGCAGCTCGGCGCTTCCTATGAACTCGACGCGATCGCGGCCGTGATTCTTGGCGGCACCAGCTTCGTCGGCGGCACCGGCTCGATCCTCGGCACGCTGATCGGCGCGCTGATCATCGCGGTGCTCACCAACGGCCTGATCCTGATGGGTGTCTCGGACATCTGGCAGTACATCGTCAAGGGCCTCGTGATCATCGGCGCCGTCGCCCTCGATCGCTATCGCCGCAAGGATTCCGCAAGGACCTGACCTCATTCACTCACTCAACTCAACCACACGGAGACTCACTCATGCGTACCAAGCAACTCTTCGCTCTCGCCGCCATTGCCGCTGCCTTCGCCCTGCCCGTGGCGCACGCCCAGCAGAAGGAATTCAAGAACGTGGGCATCACGCTCGGCTCGATGGGAAACCCCTTCTTCGTCTCGCTCGCCAAGGGTGCGGAAGCGAAGGCCAAGCAGTACAACCCCAACGCCAAGGTCACGGCGCTGTCGGCCGACTACGACCTGAACAAGCAGTTCTCGCAGATCGACGGCTTCATCTCCGCCGGGTCGGACCTGATCCTCGTCAACGCGGTGGACGCCAAGGCGATCGAACCCGCGCTGATGAAGGCGAAAAAGGCCGGCATCGTGGTGGTCGGCGTCGACGTGGCGGCCAACGGTTCGGACGCGACGGTGCAGACCAACAACGTGCAGGCCGGCGAGATCGCCTGCCAGTTCATCGTCGAGAAGCTCGGCGGCAAGGGCAACGTGATCATCCAGAACGGGCCACAGGTCTCGGCCGTGATCGACCGCGTCAACGGCTGCAAGACGGTGCTCAAGAAGAGCCCCGACATCAAGGTGCTTTCGGATGACCAGGACGCGAAGGGCTCGCGCGAAGGTGGACTCAACGTGATGCAGAACCACCTGACGCGTTTTCCGAAGATCGACGCCGTCTTTGCCATCAACGATCCGCAAGCCGTCGGCACCGACCTCGCGGCCAAGCAACTCAACCGCAAGAACATCATCATCACCTCGGTCGACGGCGCACCGGACATCGAGACCGCGCTCAAGGCCGACACCCAGGTGCAGGCATCGGCCAGCCAGGACCCGTTCATGATTGCGCAGAAGGCGGTGGAGATCGGGCGCGACATCCTCAACGGAAAGAAGCCGGCTGAACAGATGACCCTGCTGCCGTCGACGCTGATCACGCGCGCCAACGTCAAGGACTACAAGGGCTGGCAAGCACCCCGCTGAGCAGGAGATCCGCCATGTTCGTGGTTTGCGGCGAAGCGCTGATGGATGTCTACATGGGTGAGGCCACGTCCACCGGCATGACGCTGGACGCGCGCATCGGCGGTTCACCGCTCAATGTGGCGCAGGGGCTCGCGCGGCTGGCGCGGCCGGTAGCCTTCCTGACCGGGCTGTCGACCGATGCGCTCGGCGAGCGGCTGCTCGCGTCGCTCCGGTCCGAGGGCGTCGACACCTCGCTGATCCTGCGCAGCGAGGCACCGAGCACGCTGAGCGTGGTGAGCGTGGATGCCAGCGGCGTTCCGCGCTACGCCTTCCACGGCAACGGCGCGGCGGACCGGCAGATCACGCACGACACGCTGCCCGCTCTGCCGCCGGCCACGCGGGTGCTGCAGTTCGGCTCCTATGCCCTGGCGGTCGAGCCGGTGGGCAGCGCCCTGCGCGCGCTGGCAGCACGCGAGCGCGATCGGCGGCTGATCGCCTACGACCCGAACGTGCGACTCAATGTCGAGCCCGACCTCACGCACTGGCGGGCGGTGGTCGAGTCCATGGTGTCGATTGCGCACCTGGTGAAGGTGAGCGACGAGGACCTGGGCCTGCTCTACCCGGCGGAGACGCCGGAGCAGGTCGCCGCCCGCTGGCTCGCGCAAGGCGCCGCGCTGGTGGCGGTGACGCGCGGTAGGCATGGCGCGAGTGCGTGGACGCGGGCTGCGCAGGCTGCCGCTGCGTCACCCGAGACGAAAGTGGTCGACACCGTCGGCGCGGGCGATACCTTCCAGGCGGCCCTCCTGACCTGGCTCGACGAGCATGACGCGCTCACGCCCGAAGCGCTGTCGGCGCTCGACAGCGGATCGCTCGACGCCCTGCTTCGCTTTGCGGCACGCGCTGCAGCGATCACCTGCTCGCGACGCGGCGCGGACATGCCGCGGCGGGCTGAGTTGGACTGAGGGCCTGGCCCAGGGTCAGGCCTGGGCGTCCACTCTTTGCGCTCGCCACGCACACATGCTCGCCACCGCAGCCAGCACCGTCGCGACCGAGAACATGACCACGTAGCCAAACCGCTGCGCAATAGCGCCGCCCGCCAGCACACCAAGCACGCCGCCGAAGCCATACCCGATCACGGTGAACAGCGCCTGCCCGCGCCCTCGCAGTCGTCCCGGGAAGTGGCGCGACACCATGGCGATGCAGGCGGTGTGATGGGCCGCGAACGAGAGCGCGTGCAACGCCTGCGCCACCACGAGCGCCCAGATCCACTGCCCGCAGGCCGCGGTGATGGCCATGCGCACAACGGCTGCAATGCCGCACAGAAGGAGCCAGCGCGGCATCGCCATCAGGCCCAAGAGCCGCCCTTGCAGGAAGAACCACGCGATCTCGGCGACGACCGACAGCGCCCACAACAAGCCGATCGTGCCTTTGCCGTAGCCGAGCGAATCGAGGTATAGCGACAGGAAGCCGTAGACCGCGAAGTGCGCCATCACGTGAAAGAACAGCGAGACGAAGAACCAACGCACTGCCGGCACTCGCAGCACAGGCCCGACTGGCTCCTTGGCCTGAGCGTGGGCTGTCACCGGCTCGCGAACGTCGGGCAGCCGCCATGTCGCGATCAACACGATGGCGAGCGTGCCGCCGGCCCATGCCGGAAAGTGGCGCATGCCGAAGCGCTCGAACCATTCGCCGGCGAAGAACACGGTGACCAGGAAGCCGGCCGAGCCCCACAGGCGGATACGCCCGTAGCGGCCCCAGTCCCCGGCGACCAGATGCGCCATCGCCGCCTCGGTCAGGGACATCATCGAACTCGTGTGCGTGAACATCACGAGCAGCACCAGCCCCAGCCACCATGCCCCACCGTTCCACCACAGGCCGAAGGACGACACCAGCGCCACAGCCGCGCTAAAGCGCAGCAGCTTCACGCGTTCGCCCGTGTGATCGCTGAGCGCGCCCCACGCGTAGGGCGCGAAGACACGCGTGACCGACTGCACCGACGTCAGCAGGCTGATGACGAAAATCGGCAAGCCCAGTTCCTTCAGCCACAGCGGAAGGTACGGGTTGAAGAAACCGATGTGAGCGAAATAGCTCGCCGAAAGCGCCGCAAAGGCCAGCAGGTGGCCGCGGCCACCCGCGACTTGCGGGGCGGACACTAGAGGAAGGACGCCTGGGGCGACGGGGACTCGGCGCCGGGCGACGTCGGGTCCTGCTGCATGTTCACTTCGCCGCACTGCGCGCGATTGCGCAAAGCGTGCTCCATCACGACCAGGGCGAGCATCGCCTCGGCGATCGGCGTCGCGCGGATGCCGACGCAGGGGTCATGACGGCCCTTGGTCACGACCTCGACCGGCTGATTGTTGACGTCGACGGACTGGCGTGGGCTGATGATCGAGCTGGTCGGCTTGATCGCGATGCTCACTTCGAGGTCCTGCCCCGTGCTGATGCCGCCGAGCACGCCGCCCGCGTTGTTGGTCACGAAGCCCTCGGGCGTGATCGAGTCGCCATGCGTGGTGCCGCGCTGCGTGACGCTGGCAAAGCCGGCGCCGATCTCGACGCCCTTGACGGCGTTGATGCCCATCATGGCCCAGGCGATGTCGGAATCCATCTTGTCGAAGAGCGGCTCGCCGAGGCCGACGGGCACCTTCGAGGCGGTCACGCGGATGCGCGCGCCGCAGGAGTCGCCGGCCTTGCGCAGCGCGTCCATGTAGGCCTCGAGCTGCGAGACGTCGGCGACGGGCGCGAAGAAGGGGTTGTTCGGCACGTGGTCCCAGCTTTCGAAGGGAATCACGATGTCACCGATCTGCGCCATGCACCCGCGGAATACGGTGCCGTACTTTTCGAACAGCCACTTCTTGGCGACTGCACCGGCAGCCACCATCGGCGCCGTCAGGCGCGCCGAAGACCGACCGCCGCCGCGCGGATCGCGAATGCCGTATTTCTTGAAGTAGGTGAAGTCGGCATGGCCGGGGCGGAACTGCTGCGCGATCTGGCCGTAGTCCTTGCTGCGCTGGTCGGTGTTCTGGATCAGCAGCGCGATCGGCGTGCCGGTGGTTTTGCCTTCATAGACGCCGCTGAGGATCTGCACCGCATCGGGTTCGTTGCGCTGCGTCACGTGGCGGCTGGTGCCGGGGCGGCGGCGGTCGAGGTCGCCCTGGATGTCGGCCTCGGTGAGCGCCATGCCGGGCGGGCAGCCGTCGATGACGCATCCGATCGCGGGTCCGTGGGATTCGCCGAAGTTGGTCACCGCGAAAAGGGTGCCGAAGGTATTGCCGCTCATGCGGGGATTATCCCAACAAAGTCGCTTGCCCTTGCGTCGAGGCTGGCGCGGGCGGCGTTCCGACCCCGCGCAGCATGATCGCGGCCAGCAGTGCGGCCGCCAGCGCCACTGCTGCGCTGATGGACGCCGTCGTCTCGAAGGCCTGCGCGAACGCCTCGCGGGATGCCTCCATCAACCGGTCGCCCGCCGCTCCGGCCAGCCCTGCCGCCACGTCCGCCGCCGCACCCAGGCTGGAACGTGCGGCTTCGGCTGCCGCGGGCGGCACGCCGGCCAGCGAGGACTCCGACAGCGCATGCCTGTAGACGCCGACGATCACGCTTCCCAGCACGGCGATGCCAAGCGCGCCGCCGAGTTCCGAACTGGTCTCGGAGATCGCCGACGCCGCACCGGCGCGCTCCGGCGGCGCGGTTCCCACCAGCATGTCGACCGCCAGCGTGAAGACGAAGGACAGCCCCAGCGACAGGATCACGTAGCCGACGATGAGCATCGGCAAGCCGTTCTCCCGATCCAGCCCCGCCAAGAGCCCGCAGCCGGCAGCGGCAAGCACCAGCCCTCCCGCCACGACGAAGCCCGGACGTACCCGCCGCACGATGCGCGGAACGAGGTTGGACCCCACGATGAAGGCCAGGCTCGACGACACCGACCACAGGCCCGCCTTGAGCGGCGACAACCCGAGCACGAGCTGCAGGTACTGCGCAATCAGAAGAAAGGCAGCAAAGCCGACGAAGAAGCCCAGTGTGTTGATGAGCAGCGCCGCACTGAAGGCTGGCGCGCGGAAAAGCCGCAGGTCGATCAACGGGTCGGCCAGCCTCCCCTGGCGCCGAATGAAAGCGAAGCCGATCGCGACTCCCGCGGCCATCACCCCGACCGGGAGCGCGCCCATTCCCGCCTCGGCGATGCGCTTGAGTCCGTAGATGACAGCCAGCACGGCGACAAGGGACAGTGCCGCGCTCGGCAGATCGAGCCGGCCGGACTTTTCGTCGCGGTACTCGGGCAGGAGCAAGGGACCGAGCACGAGCAGCAGCGCCATGACCGGCACGCCCACCAGGAACACCGAGCCCCACCAGTAGTGCTCCAGCAGCAAGCCGCCGACCAACGGGCCGATGGCGCCGCCGACCGCAAAGCTCGCCACCCAGATGTCGATCGCGACGGTGCGTTCTTCCGCATCGAGAAACATGTTGCGGATCAGCGAGAGCGTCGACGGCGCGAGCGTGGCGCCCGCTATGCCCAGCAGCGCCCTCGTGGCGATCAACATCTCCGAACTGGTCGAGAAGGCGGCGAGCACCGATGCGATGCCGAAGCAGGCCGCGCCGATCAGCAGCAGCTTGCGCCGCCCGATGCGGTCACCGAGCGTGCCCATCGTGATCAGCGATCCCGCGAGCATGAAGCCGTAGATGTCCACGATCCACAACATCTGCGCGCTGGTGGGGCGCAGCGCCGCGCTCAGGTGGGGCACCGCCAGGTTGAGGACCGTCAGGTCCATCGAATAGAGCAGGCACGGCAGTGCGATGACGGCAAGGCCGATCCATTCGCGCGCCGCGGCCTTGGGGTTTGCTTTGGCGGAGTTCATCGCGCGTCTCCCTGGGCATCGCCACGCGGCGCGGACACGGGCCGCACCTCAATGCTGCCCACGCACGCCGATGGAATGCCTGCCGCCATGCGCACGGCCTCCTCGTCGCTCGCAGCCTCGACGAGGTAGAAGCCGCCGAGCTGCTCATTGGTTTCGGCGAAAGGACCATCCGTCACGGACAACTTGCCGTTGCGCATGCGGACGACCACGGCCTTGTCGGATGACTCCAACCCTTCGGAGGCGATCAGGTTCCCGCTTGCGCTCAACCGGTCGTCGTAGTCGAGGTGCGCATTCACGAAGGCCGGCAGCTCGTCGGGCGGGATCGCGTTCATCTGCGCGTTGGTCGCGAAGATCATGCAGAGGTATCTCATGACGCGCTCCCTTGCAGGCGCTCGACCTTGGCGATGGGCCGCACTTCGATGCTGCCCATGCGCGCCAGCGGAATCTTCGCTGCGATCTGGATCGCCGCGTTGAGGTCTTTGGCTTCGACGAGGATGAAGCCGCCGAGCTGCTCTTTGGTCTCGACGAAGGGCCCGTCCGTCTGCGAGGTCCTTCCTCGCCGCACTTGCACGACCTTGGCGTTCTTCACGCGCTGCAACGCATCCGCAACGACCAGCTGACCACGCGACTTGAGTTCTTCGTCGTAGGCGATCGATTCGGCGGCGAGCGCAGCGCTCGAGCTGTCGGAAAACGCATCGAGCAGCGCTTCGTCGAAGTAGACCAGGCACAGGTATTTCATGGGCATCTCCAGAGCTTCGAGTGATAGGACACCCACTGGTCGATTGGCAGGCCCCTGAATCGACATTCGTCGATCGATACGCGCTCGAAAATTTGTATCGGCATGCATCGCCTGCCCTGCCCTGCAAGCCTAAGCCGGCAATGACGCCAATCGTCTTTCCAGGAACTTCCGCTCCGGCGCCTGCCGGGCGAGCGTCAGCGCACGTTCGTAGGCCGCGCGAGCCTGCGCCGTGCGACCGAGGCGGCGGCAGAGGTCCGCGCGCGCTGCGTGGGCAAGGTGGTAGTCCCCAAGTTCGCCACGCGCGAGGATGCCGTCGATCAATGCCAGGCCTGCCGCCGGTCCGTCGCGCATCGCGATCGCGACGGCACGGTTGAGTTCCACCACCGGTGAGGGCTCGGCTCTCGACAGAACCTCGTAGAGACCGACGATCTGTGCCCAATCGGTCGCGGCCGCGTCGGCCGCCTCGGCATGCACGGCTGCAATCGCAGCCTGCAGCGTGTACGGACCGAAGCGGCGCGACGACAAGGCGTGCGCCACCAACGCCATCCCTTCCGCGATCAGCTCCCGGTTCCAGAGGCTGCGGTCCTGCTCGTCGAGCAGCACCACATCGCCGGAGGCGGACGTGCGCGCGGCACGTCGCGATTCGTGCAGCAGCATGAGCGCCAGCAGGCCCATGGCCTCGGGCTCCGGAAGCAGGTCGAGCAAGAGCCGCCCCAGCCGGATCGCCTCGGCGGACAGATCGGGTCGCGTCAGCGTCTCGCCCGAGGATGCGGCATAGCCTTCGCTGAACACCAGGTAGACGACGCGCAGCACGGCATCCAGTCGGTCCGGCAGGTCGGCCGCCGAAGGCACCTGGTACGGAATGCCCTCGTCGCGGATCCTCGCCTTGGCGCGAACGATGCGCTGGGCCATCGTGGGCGCCGGCACCAGAAAGGCGTTGGCGATGTCTTCCGTCGCGAGACCGCATACCTCGCGCAGCGTGAGCGCTACCTGCGCGTCCGGTGTCAGCGCGGGGTTGCAGCAGGTGAAGACCAGACGAAGGCGATCGTCCTCGAGCAATTCCGCGTCGTCGTCCCATGCGGGAGCGGCATCGATGGCCGTCTCGACGGCATCCGCCGCGTCATCCCAGGCTTCGAAGCGCGCACGGCGGCGGATGGCATCGATGGCCTTGAAGCGCCCCGCCGACACCAGCCAAGCCCGTGGATGCGCCGGTACACCCTCCGTCGGCCACTGTTCGAGAGCGGCGCGGAAGCCGTCGTGCAACGCTTCCTCGGCCAGATCGAAATCGCCCAGTAGCCGGACCAGCGTGGCAAAGATGCGGCGCGATTCGTCGCGGTACACCGCGTCCACCGTTTCGCGCACGCCATCCGACGCGACCGGCCGCGGGTTCATCCGTCGGCTCTCGCGCGGCCGAGCAAGACTTGCAGCTTCACCAGGGAGCCGGTCCAGCCGTGGTTGTGCCCATCGCGCGCGGCCTCGTCGAAGAAGTCCTCGTGCCTCAGCGTCAACTCGGTGCCACGACCGGCGGGCTCGATCGACACCGTGACACGCGACACGCGCTCTGGCGTGGTGACCCAGGACCAGCTGAACACGAGCTTTCGGTCGGGCACGATCTCGCGGTAGAGGCCGCTGACCTCATGGCGCTCGCCGTCGGCAGCAACCATCACGACGCGAAATCCGCCGCCGATGCGCAGGTCGACCTCGGCGACGGGCACCGCAACGATCTCCTCAGGTCCGAACCACTGCTTCAGCGCTTGTGGCTCGGTCCACGCCCGCCAGACTTTGTCGGGGGAGGCGTCGAAGTGGCGTCGGAGGGTGAGCGAGGGGCGCTCTTCGTCGCGGGTGGCTGGGCTCGCCATGCGGTCTCCTCTTGGTGATACAGGAAGCGGGCCAGCGCGTCGAGGCGTCCGGCCCAGAACTTTTCATAGCGAGACAACCACACGGCGGCCTCCTGCATCGGCTGAGGGGACAGCTCGCATCGCACGATGCGGCCCTCCTTCGTGCGGGACACCAGTCCGGCGTTCTCGAGCACCCGCAGGTGCTTCATGAAGCCGGTGAGCGACATGCCGTGCGGCTGTGCAAGTTCGGTCACGGTGAGGCCGCCACCCTCCCCGAGTCGTTCGAGCACCGACCGGCGCGTCGAATCGGAGAGCGCGGCAAAGATGGCATCGAGAGTGCCGTCGTCAGAGTGAACCATACGGTTGAGTTTCAAAGCGCGACGAACCGATGTCAAGGCAATTTCTGGAATGGTTTATGCGTGCTGCGGCGCAGCATCCCTACCTTCAAAACCTCCGAGGAGCGCACATGCTGGACCGTACCGACACGAAGTTCTCCCACGTCAAGCCCGGCGACACCGAGTTCGTCTCGGGCGGGTTGCGCGACTTCTTCCTGTACCGCGACCTTGGCATCGCAGAGGCCACCCATGGCAAGGTGATCGCGCACCTCGTCAAGGCCAACATGGCACCGGAAACGGGCACCGGCTGGCACCGGCACGAGGCGGACTTCCAGATCGTCATCATGGTGAAGGGCTGGGCCCGCTTCATGTACGAAGACAAGGAAACGCTCGTCGAGGCCGGTGATGTCGTGCACCAGCGACCCGGCATCCGGCACTTTCTCTTCGACTACTCGCCCGACATGGAGTATCTGGAGATCGTCTCGCCGGCCGACTTCAAGAGCGTCGACGTCGAACCTGCCTGCGAGGTCCCGCCGCCCACGCCGTGGAAATAGTCAGATCCTTCAGGCCCGACGGGAAGAGACTCTTCAGTCTTTCTTGAAGCTTCAGGGAATTCGGACTGAAAATCGCTTGATGCCTACCCAGTCGCTCCCCCCGCTCAACCGTCAGTTCGTCGCCCACTTCGGAGAAATGGGCAGCAAGTGGGGCATTAACCGCACCGTCGGCCAGATCTATGCGCTGATCTTCATCTCCGAACGGGCGCTCAATGCGGACGAGATTGCCGAGTTGCTGGAGTTCTCGCGCTCCAACGTGAGCATGGGCCTGAAGGAACTGCAGGCATGGCGGCTGGTGCGCCTGCGCCATCACCCGGGCGACCGGCGCGAGTACTTCGAGGCGCCTTCCGACGTGTGGGAGATCTTCCGCGTCCTGGCCGAGGAACGGCGTCGCCGCGAGATCGAGCCCACGCTGTCGATGCTGCGGATGGCGCTGCTCGAAGAGCCCTCTTCCGACGAGGAACGCCATGCGCAGCAGCGCATGCGCGAAATGCACGATCTCATCGACCGGCTCATGAAGTGGTTCGACGACGTGCAGCGCCTCGCCCCCGAGACCGCCATGCAGCTCATGGGTATGGGCGCCACCGTGACCCGGGTCCTCGGGCTCAAGGACAGGTTGACCGGCGCCAAGGAAAAGAAGCCGGCTTCGTAGCGCCTATGGCTTGTTCAGTTTGTCTCGGCGGATGGCCTCGTCGTCCATCAGCTCGTACCACATCGCATTGAGCACCGCGAAGGTCGCGGCAAGGGGCAGCCCCAGGATCCAGGCGAAGTACCACATGAGTGAGTTCCTTGTTTGATTCTTGAAGGGCGGATCAGTAGGCGTGCCCGCGGTCTTCGCGGATCGCGTCGGCGTCCACCTTGCCTCGGAGCACGTAGTAGACCCAGCTCGTGTAGGCCACGATGATGGGAATGAAGATCGCGGTCACGACCAGCATGATGAAGAGCGTGAGGTGGCTGGACGACGAGTCGAACACGGTGAGGCTGGCGCGCGGATCGATCGACGACGGCAGGATGAACGGGAACATCGAGACGCCAACGCTGAGGATGATGCCTGCGATGCTCAAGCCGCTCGCCATCAGTGTCAGCATCTCCGCGCGCATGCGCAGCCCGAGCAACGCGACCAACGCGCCACCAAGGCCCAGCGCCGGAACGACATACAGCCACGGATACGCCGCATAGTTGGTGAACCACGCGCTCGCGTGCACTTCGACGGTCTTCAGCAAGGGATTCGAAGGACCGTCCGGCGGCAGCGAGCTCGTGACGCGAAAGCCGTCCACGAAGGACCACAGCATGAACCCGGCCAGCGCATAGAGAACGACGGTGGCTACCGCAGCGACGCTTCCGTAGGCCCGTGCGCGCTGGGCGACGAGGCCCTGTGTCTTCAATTGAAGCCACGCGCTGCCGTGCATCACGAGCATGGCGACGGACACCAGTCCGCACAGCAAGGCGAACGGATTCAGCAAGCCGAAGAAGGAGCCGTCGTAGAAGATGTGCATGTCCGGCCCGAAACGGAAGGGCACGCCCTTGAGCACGTTGCCCATCGCCACGCCGAAGATCAGCGAAGGCACGAAGCCACCGACGAACAGGGCCACATCCCAGCGCGCCTTCCATTTCGCATCGTCGCGCTTGCCCCGGAACTTGAAGGCCACGGGTCGCAATATGAGTGCGACGAGGATCGCGAACATCGCGAGGTAGAAGCCTGAGAACGAGACGGCATAGAGCTGCGGCCACGCCGCGAAGATCGCGCCTCCGCCGAGGATCAGCCAGACCTGGTTGCCCTCCCAGATCGGGCCGACGCTGTTGATGATCACGCGACGCTCGAGGTCGTTGCGGCCGGCAAACGGCAGCAGCATGCCGGTCCCCAGGTCGAAGCCATCGGTCACGGCAAAGCCGATCAGCAGCACGCCGAGCAGCAGCCACCAGACGACACGCAGGAATTCGTAGGAAAGCAGTGTGTGCAGGATCATGGTCGTGCTCCGGGTTCAGTCGGCGGAAAGGGGCGTGGACCGAAGTGCGGTCAGCTCGGGGTCGGCTTCGGCGCGGTAGACCGAGGGCGCCGGCACGGGATGTTCCTTCGGGCCCTTGCGGATCGCCTTGAGCATGAGCTTCATCTCGATGACGATGAGGATCGTGTAGACGAGCGCGAAGCCGAGGATGGTGATCAGCAGCGTGGTGGCGCCCAGATTCGACACGGCGACCGCGGTCGGAAGCACGCCTTCGATCACCCACGGCTGGCGTCCGACCTCGGCCACGATCCAGCCCAGCTCGGCGGCCAGCCACGGCAAGGGAATGGCGAAGACCGCCACCTTGAGGAGCCAGGGGTAGGCGTCGAGCTTGCGCCGTGCCGAGAGCACGAAGAAGGTGGCCGTGAGCACGATGAAGAACATGCCGAGCCCGACCATGATGCGGAAGGACCAGTACAGCTGCGCCACCGCGGGCACGGTGTCCTGGGCCGCCTGCGCGACCTGTTCGGGTGTTGCCTTCCGCGGGTCGTCCACGTAGCGCTTGAGAAGCAGCGCGTAGCCCAACGCGTGCCCGTTCTGCTCGAAGATGTTGCGGGCCGATTCCGGTACCGCGCCCGTGCTGCCGGCTTCGCGTATCTGCTGCAGGGCGTCGTAGGCCGAGATGCCGACGCGGATGTTCAACTCGGCGCGATGCACCAGGTCGTCGATGCCGGGAATCTCGGTGGTGAGAGAGCGCGTGCCGATCAGACCCAGCAGCATCGGGATATGAACGGCAAAGTGCGTCTCGCGGGTCCGCTGGTCGGGGAATCCGAAGGCCGTGAAGGCCGCTGGCGCGGGCTCGGTCTTCCACATCGCCTCCAGCGCGGCGACCTTCATCTTCTGGTGTTCGGTCGAGAGGTAACCGCTCTCGTCGCCCAGCAGGACCACCGAGAGGGAGGCCGCGAGGCCGAACGAGGCAGCCACCGTCATCGAGCGCTTCGCCAACTGCAGATGGCGGCCCTTCAGCACGTACCAGGCCGACACGCCGAGCACGAAGATGGACGCCACCGTGTAGCCCGCCGATACGGTGTGCACGAACTTGGCCTGCGCCACCGGGTTGACCAGCACCTCGAAGAAGTCCGTCACCTCCATGCGCAGGGTCTGCGGGTTGAAGGCTGCGCCCACGGGGTTCTGCATCCAGCCATTGGCGATCAGGATCCACAGCGCCGAAAAGTTGGAGCCGATGGCCACCAGCCAGGTGACGATCAGGTGGGCCACCTTCGACAACTTGTCCCAGCCGAAGAAGAACAGCCCGACGAAGCTCGCTTCGAGGAAGAAGGCCATCAGCCCTTCGATCGCGAGCGGCGCCCCGAAGACGTCGCCCACGTAGTGGCTGTAGTAGCTCCAGTTCATGCCGAACTGGAACTCCATGACGATGCCGGTTGCAACGCCCATCGCGAAGTTGATGCCGAAGAGCACGCCCCAGAACTTGGTCATGTCGCGCCAGATGGTGCGGCCGGTCATGACATAGACCGTCTCCATGATCGCGAGGAGCACGGCGAGGCCAATGGTCAGCGGGACAAACAGGAAGTGATACAGCGCCGTGAGGGCGAACTGCAATCGTGAGAGGGCGACGATGTCGAAGTCCATGGGGTTCCTTTCGTGTTCTTGCCTATCGCTCGTATCTCAGTCTGGCCGCAGCGCGCTCAGTGCGGCATCGAAGGCGGGGGTGCCGCGCTTCAGGTCCGCCGCGATGCGGCCTTCCTTCATGCAGACCAGGCGATCTGCCAGGGTGGCCTCGCGCCGCAGGTGGGTCGCGATCAGGAGCGTTTGACCTGCGGCTTGGACTTCGAGGCGCTGCAGCACATCGTGCGCCGTCGCAGTGTCCAACGCTTCGGTCGGCTCGTCCATCAGCCAAAAGGGTACGTTTCGCAGCAGCAGCCGTGCCAGCGCCAAGCGTCGCGACTGGCCGCCGGAAAGTCCCAGGCCGCCCTCGCCGAGCGGGGTATCGAGTCCCGAAGCCATCGCCTTCACTTCCTGCGCGAGGCCGGCCAATTGCAGCGCGCGCCAGATTCGGGCGTCGTCCGCATTGGGGTCGGCCAGCCTGAGGTTGTCGCGCAGGCTGTCCTGGAAAAGCTCCGTGCGTTGGGTCAGCAGGCAGTGCGGCTGGACACGGACGCTGCCGCATTGCAGCGGCAGTTCGCCCGCCAGCGCCGCGAGCAAGGTGGACTTGCCGGCGCCGCTGGGGCCTATGAGCGCTACACGCTCTCCTGAGGACAGAGTCAATGAGACCTTGTGCAATGCGGCGGTGCGACTACCGGGATGGGCCACAGTGGCTTCGGTCATTTGCAGTGCATAGCCTTCGCCGAGCATGCCGGTCACGGCCAGAGCGGGCGCCTCCTGCTGCGCCATGCGAGGCGCCAAGCGCCGGGCCGCCAACCAGGAACGACCGGCTTCGAGCGCGCCGCGACGCAAGGCGGCGAAGGGCTCGATGGCAGTCAGCGCAACCAACAGCGCGAGCGCCGCGGCCGGCGCTCCGATCGAGCCCTCGCCGACGAGCCAACCCACTGCGATCAGCACCCCTGCCAATGTCAGCGTGCCCGCCATGCCGTAGGCCATGCCTGTTCCGGCCTCCAGCCGATTGAGCACCAGGTCGGCCTGGGCCAGATGGCGATCCGCCGCGGCGAGCGCTTCGCACTGCGCATCGATCCTGCCGGCCATGACCAGTTCCGTCTGGCCCGCCACCAGATCCACGGCGCGCGCGCGCAAGGCTTCCATCGCCTGTGCACGCCGGACCGCGGCGGGCTGCGCACGCGCCGCGGCCACCAATGCGATGCCCCAGCCGGCGCCGATCAACCAGAGCGCGAGCGCCACGCCCATCCATGGGCTCATGAAGCCGAGCACGATGCCCGCCAACAATGCGGCGCCGAACGCTGCGCCGCCCGGCACGAGCATGCGCAGATAGAGCGACTCGAGCGCATCGATGTCGGCCGTGAGGCGGAACAGCAATCGCGCGGGACGTGCCAGCAATTGGCGCGCGGCATCGGGACGCGCCCATCCGCGGAAGAGCCGCTCGCGCAGTGCGGCGAGCACGGCGAAGGTGGCGTCATGGGTGACGAGCCGCTCACCGTAGCGCGATGCCGTGCGTCCCAGAGCGAGCAAGCGAATGCCTGCCGATGGCATGAACACGTCGAAGCGGATGGCCGTCATGGCGTTGAGACCCGCGAGCGCCGTGGCGGTGATGAACCATCCCGAGAGACCCAGCAGCGCCATGCCCATCAACACGGTCAGCGCAGCCATCGCAGCACCCAGCGCGAGCCGGCCGGGCTCCGCGGCCAGGAAGGGAACGATGACCGGACGAAGATCGCGCCAGAGCTTCACGCGGCCTCCTCTTCGAGCACTGCATCCAGGCGAATCACGCGGTGCATTCGCGCGGCGAGCACGGGGTCGTGCGTCGCCACGATCAGGGTCTTTCCGCGCGCGAGTTCGAGCAGTGCATCGGCCACGCGCTCCGCGGTTTCGGTGTCGAGGTGGGCAGTCGGCTCGTCGACCAGCAGAAGGTCGGCATCGGGATGGGCGGCAACGCGCGCCAGCGCCAGCCGCACGGACTCGCCGCCGGAAAGTCCGGTGCCGCCCTCCCCCAGCGCGCCGCTGGGGTGCGCCTGGGCCACGCCGTCCAGGGCCGCAAACTGCATCGCAACTTCAACCTGCGGCGTGTGGACGCCTGCACGTCCCATCGCGACGTTGGCCTGAACGGAGCCCGCGAACACGTGCGGCTTCTGGCCCATCCACGCCATGCGACCGCGCAGCGCGACGGCCGTTCGGTCCGACAGCGGCACGCCGCCGATCACGATCTCGCCCTGCTGAACGGGCACCAGACCGGCAATCAAGCTCAGCAGGGCCGTCTTGCCCGAGCCGCTCGGGCCCAACAACGCAACATGCTCGCCCGCAGCGACACGCAGGTCGAAGCCTTCGAAGAAGGCATGCTCGCCGGCGTGAGCGAAACGCAATCCGTGGATACGGATCGACGGCGCACCTGCCACGGCCAGGCCTTGCTGCGACGCGGTCGCTTGCGCACCCGGCAGCGGCACGCCATCGCGCGCAAGGCCTTCAAGCGAATCGAGCGCCGCCTCGCCGGCCGCGCGGTCATGCCACACCGCCGACAGCTCGCGCAGCGGCTCGAAGAATGCAGGCGCCAGCAGTAGGATGAACATGCCCTGGCCCAGGCTCAGGCGCACGCCCCAGGTGCCGAATTCGAAGGTCCCCAGCAGATGGAAGCCGACATACGCCGCCACCATGGCGACACCCAGCGCCGAGAACAGCTCCAGCACGGCGGACGACAAGAAAGCGATGCGAAGCACCACCATCGTTCGTTCGCGCAGGCTCTTCGCTGCCTCGCCCAGTCTTCGGGCGGTGGCGTCGATGGCGCCGAGGGCGCGCAGCGTCGCCAGCCCTCGAAGGCGGTCGAGCAGGAATGCGTTCATGTCGCCCACTTCGATCAGCTGTGCCTCGCTCGCGGCCTTGGCTCGCCAGCCGACGATCGCCATGAAGATCGGGATCAGCGGCGCCGCGATCAGCAACACCAGCGCTGCAACCCACGACAGGCTCGCGACGGCCACCACGATCACCAGCGGAACAACCGTGGCGCGCCAGCGGGCCGGGCCGTAGCGCACCAAGTAGGGCACAACGGCCTCGGCCTGCTCGGCAATCACGCTGGCGGCGAGTCCCGAAGCGGGCCGCGCACTATCGAGTGGCGAGCGCGCGGCGAGCGCGGCGGCCACGCCCGCACGCAGACCGGACAACTGCGAGCGAGCTGCCGCATAGACGCGACGCATGCCCCAGGCTTCGCAGACTGCTCGCAGCAACCCCAACAGTAGGATGCCTGCCGCGGGCACGATGATCACGTCGACGCCTTCTCCCTCACCCAGCCGCTGCACGGCCCACGCCAGCAGTGCCGCTTGCGGTATCCACAGCAGCGCCGCGAAGCCCTGAACCAGGCTCCCCAGCCCGGGAGAGTCGAGGGAGCGCAAGCCGGAAGTCGAAGCGGGTTGATTCACTTTTTGAATTCGTGTAATTTCAGTATTTACTGAAAACTCGGCAATCATAAGAGATGTCGCGCTGCGCCGACGATCTTCGCCGCAAAGCCCGCACCAGAATGCCAAATCCCCATGACGCAACCGCTAAGCTCCAGTGTCGATCGACGGAGAACGCCAATTGAAGATCCTTTCCATCACGCCGACCTACTTTCCGGAAATCGGGGGTATCGAATCCTTCGTGCGTGAACTCGCGACGCGCATTTCGCGCGGCGGCACGCAGGTGGACGTTGCCCATGTCTCGGCAAACCATGCAGCCTTCTCGGTGAGCGAGATGGACGGCCTCAAGGTGTATCGCGTGCCGGTGACCGGCAACCGCCTCGTGGGCTATGCACGAGGGCTGGGCCGGCTGGCGGCCGGCTACGACCTGCTGCACGTGCACGACCCGCATCTGATGGTGCTGACGACCAACATCATCCTTCAGTGTCGAAACGTTCCGGCGGTCTTGAGCACGCATGGCGGCTTTCATCACACCAGGCAGCACGAGGCATTCAAGTGGCTCCACGAGCGCTTCCTGATGCGCAGGCTGTTGCGGCACTACCGCAAGGTCCTGGCCGGCAGCGATTCGGACATGATCTACTTCGCCCGCTATTCGGACAACATCGCGAAGAACGAACCCGGCATCAACTTCGGCAAGTTCCAGAGCGGCCGCACGACCGGCACGCCGGACCCGACCCGCTGGATCTACTGGGGCCGGTGGTCGCGCAACAAGCGCATCGATGCGGTCATCGACACGGTCGCCATGGCGAGGGACAACGGCATCGCGATCGACCTGCTGATCGCCGGCCCCGATTTCGACAAGCTGGGTGAATCACTGCGGGCCCGGATCGACGCTCTCCAATTGGGCGACTCGGTCCGGATGCATCCGTACATCGAAGATGCGGCCCTGATGCAGGAACTGCAGCAACGCACCGTGTTCATCACGGGCAGCGAATACGAAGGCTTCGGCATCGGCATCGTCGAGGCAATGGCGGCAGGCAAGATCGTGGTTTGCCGCGACATCGAGCCGATCAACGGCTTCGTCGACAAGTCAGAGACCGGCTTCTTTCTCGACTTCGACAACGGCCCGAAGGATCTCGCCACGGTGCGCGAGATCACCAGCCTGGACCCGGCGCGCTGCGAGGCGATGTCGAGCGCCGCGCAACGCAAAGCCAAGCGCTACGACTGGGAATCCGTGGCGCTGCGATTCGCGGAACACTACGCGAAGGCGCTCTCCGGCCGGGACCAGGGCGGGGCCCTGCGCGCCCGCTAGCTCGCCAACACCAGCCCGCAGGCCAGCAGGCCCGCGAACAGGCTCAGCACCGCGCGCAAGGTGGCAGGCCGCGATTCGACGCAGCGGTACAGAAGCAAGGCCGCCGCGATCGACAGCGCAAAGGTGACGAGAAGTCCCAGCAAGTCGATCCACGGCGTTGCGGGCAGCAACCGGCTCACCACCGCACTCACCAGCAAGAGCACCGGGAAGTGAATGAGGAACAGCGAATACGAGATGCGCCCCAGTCGCACCAGCGGCTCGCCCATCGACGGCCAGGCGGCAGGCTTCAGCCCGTCGAGGTGCTGGACGATGGCGACGCAGAGCGCAGTGACCAGCGCCGTCGCGATGCGGCTGCGCCAATCGAGCGCCAACGCCGCAGCACCGAGCAATGCCAGCAAGACGATGGAAAAGGCCCAGGTGCTGGTCCGAGTCGCTCGGCCGATCCAGAAAACCAGCATGCCCAGTCCATAGGAGCCGAAGAAGTACAGCGCCGTGGTGTCGAGCTCCTCGTGTCGGTTGAACACTGCCAGCGAAGCGATGACCAGCGCCAGCACGAGCCCCGCGACCAGCCAGCGTGATCGCTCGGGCCGCACGGACCAGCGCCGCTGCATCAGCTCCGACAAGGCGATCGCTGCGAGCGCGAGGACGAAGAGCTGGAAGTCGATGGCGACGTACCACACGCCGGTCGACAAGGCGTCGTAGCCAAGGAGGTCCTGCAGCAACAACCCGTGCGCCAGCAACTGCGCCATGCCCGGCGGTGCGGGCACGGCCTCGTCATCGAGCCACGGGCGGACCAGGGCGGCGACCAGCACACTCAAGATCAGCGCCACGAGATACGGCATGACCAACCGCCCGTAGCGCTGGAAGACACGCACCAGCGGCCGATCGACGCGCAGGACGCCGTCGGGCGCGAGGCTCCCTGCAGCCAGGAAACCGGCCAGCACTAGGAACACCTGGACGGCCAGCCGTCCGTCTTCCGCCAACCAATCGAACAACGCTGGCGCGAGCGTAGACGCGCCCTCTGGCATGGGACCGTAGCGCGAGAGGTGATGCGCGACGATCACGGCGCAAGCAATGCCCTTCACCGCGTCGAGAAGGGGCATGCGCCCCAGGGAAGCTGGCACGGGAGTGCCCATGGTCACGCGCTCAGACTGCAAGGCGGCTACGCGCTTCCTGGTATTCGCGCTTGAGTTTCTCGATGAAGGCCGCGGCGCTCGCGACCTCGGTGACCGCGCCAATGCCTTGGCCCGAACCCCAGATGTCCTTCCAGGCCTTGGCCTTGCTGCCATCGCCACCGCCGAAGTTCATGGTCTTCAGATCGCCCTCGGGCAGGTTGGTCGGATCCATGCCCGCCGCCACGATGCTCGGCGCGAGATAGTTGCCATGCACGCCGGTGAACAGGTTCGAATAGACGATGTCGTCGGACGTGCCGTCGACGATGGCCTGCTTGTACTCGGCGCTCGCCCGCGCCTCTTCGGTCGCGATGAAGGCCGTGCCGATGTAGGCGAAGTCGGCGCCCATGGCCTGCGCCGCCAGCACCGCACCACCGGTGGCGATGGAGCCCGACAGCGCGATGGGGCCGTCGAACCATTGGCGGATTTCCTGCACCAGGGCGAACGGGCTCTTCACCCCCGCGTGGCCGCCGGCGCCCGCAGCGACGGCGATGATGCCGTCGGCGCCCTTCTCGATCGCCTTCTTCGCGAAGTTGTTGTTGATGATGTCGTGCAAGGTCACGCCGCCATAGCTATGGACCGCGTCATTGACGTCGGTGCGCGCGCCGAGCGAGGTGATCACGATCGGCACCTTGTACTTGACGACCATCTCCATGTCGTGCTCGAGCCGGTCATTGCTCTTGTGCACGATCTGGTTGATAGCGAACGGCGCGGCCGGCTTGTCCGGATTCGCCTTGTTGTAGGCCGCGAGTTCCTCGGTGATCTCGGCAAGCCAGTCTTCGAGCTGCGACGCGGGCCGCGCATTGAGCGCCGGCATCGCGCCCACCACGCCTGCCTTGCACTGCGCAATCACGAGCTTGGGATTGCTGATGATGAACAGCGGTGAACCGATGATGGGCAACGGCAGATTGGCGAGCACAGGCGGCAACTTGGACATGGGGTCTCCGGGGAAATGTTGGGTGAAGCTTAGGGTCATGCGCGGCCCGCGCCCGTCAGTTGAGTGACAGGGCGCGGCGCGTGCGGTCAGAACGATTCGAGCGCCAGGGCGATGACGCTGTCGGCACCTTCGACGATGCTGTCGCGAAGGCCGGGCGCCTTGTTCAGGATGTGCTCGGCGTAGAAGCGTGCCGTCGCGACCTTCGCCTTCATGAAGGCCACGTCGGTCCCGGCCTTTGCCAGGTCTTCCGCGATCAGCAATGAACGCGCAAGCTGCCAGCCCGCCACCACATTGCCCGCGAGCATCAGGTAGGGCACGCTGCCCGCGAACACGGCGTTGGGCGATGCCTTGGTCTGACCGGCGACGAACTCGACCACGTCGACAAAGGCCTCGCGTGCGGCCTTCAGGCGCTTGGCCATCGCCGATGCATCGGGCGTGCCGCGCTTCGCGAGTTCGGCTTCGGTCTTCTCGATCTGCGCGGCGATCGCCTTGGCGGTCTGGCCGCCGTCACGCGCGGTCTTGCGACCCACAAGGTCGTTGGCCTGGATCGCCGTCGTGCCTTCGTAGATCGTCAGGATCTTGGCGTCGCGCAGATACTGCGCCGCACCGGTCTCCTCGATGAATCCCATGCCGCCGTGAACCTGGACGCCGAGCGAGGCGACTTCCAGACTCATCTCGGTGCTGTAGCCCTTGACCAGCGGCACCAAGTATTCGTAGAAGGCCTGGTTCTGCTTGCGTGTGTCGGCGTCGGCGTGATGGTGCGCCGCGTCATAGGCAGCTGCTGCCACGCTCGCCATGGCGCGGCAGCCTTCGGTGTAGGCGCGCATCGTCATCAGCATGCGCTTCACGTCGGGGTGATGAATGATCGGTGCGCTGGCGTTGATCGAGCCATCGACCGGGCGACTCTGCACGCGGTCCTTGGCATAGGCGACCGCATGCTGGTAGGCGCGCTCGGCGACCGCGATACCCTGCATGCCCACCGCATAGCGGGCCGAGTTCATCATGATGAACATGTATTCGAGGCCGCGGTTTTCCTGGCCGACGAGGTAGCCCACCGCGCCGCCATGGTCGCCGTATTGCAATACTGCGGTCGGCGAGGCCTTGATGCCCAGCTTGTGCTCGATGCTGACGCAATGGACGTCGTTGCGCGCACCCAGCGAGCCGTCCTGATTCACGAGGAACTTGGGCACCACGAACAGGCTGATGCCCTTCACGCCTTCGGGCGCCCCGGTCACGCGCGCCAGCACGAGATGCACGATGTTCTCGGCCATGTCGTGCTCACCGTAGGTGATGAAGATCTTGGTGCCGAACACCTTGTAGGTGCCATCGGGCTGCGGCTCGGCGCGGCTGCGCACCATCGCGAGGTCGCTGCCGGCCTGCGGCTCGGTCAGGTTCATCGTGCCGGTCCACTCGCCGCTCACGAGCTTCTCGAGATAGATGGCCTTCAGTTCGTCGGAGCCGGCCGTGAGCAGCGCCTCGGTCGCCCCGTCGGTCAGCAGCGGGCACAACGCGAAGCTCAGGTTGGCCGAGTTCAGCATCTCCACGCACGCAGCGCCGATCGTCTTGGGCAGGCCTTGGCCACCGAAGGCTGACGGATGCTGCAGGCCCTGCCAGCCGCCCGCGACGTACTGGGCAAAGGCTTCTTTGAAACCCGGCGTGGTCGTGACCTTGCCGTCCTTGAACGAGGAAGGATCCCGATCGCCCGCCACGTTGAGCGGCGCAACCACGTCCTGATTGAAGCGCGCGCATTCCTCGAGCACGGCCTGTGCGGTTTCGAGGCCGGCTTCTTCGAGGCCCGGCATCTGCGAAACCTGCGCGATGTTCGCGAGGTGTTCGATGTCGAACAGCATGTCCTTGAGGGGAGCGGTGTAGCTCATCTTTGTCTCCTGTGGCCCTTCGGCCGAACGCGAACCGATGCGAAAAAAAGGGCATCGCGAACGATGCCCTTTGGCTCGAACATCGAGTGGGGGTCTATCTCAAAGTGCCTTGACCAGTTCCGGCACGGCCGTGAACAGGTCAGCCACAAGGCCGTAGTCGGCCACGCTGAAGATCGGTGCTTCTTCGTCCTTGTTGATCGCCACGATCACCTTGGAGTCCTTCATGCCCGCCAGATGCTGGATCGCGCCGGAGATGCCGGCTGCGATGTAGAGCTGCGGCGCCACGATCTTGCCCGTCTGTCCCACTTGCCAGTCGTTCGGGGCGTAGCCTGCGTCCACTGCCGCACGGCTCGCACCGAGGCCTGCGTTGAGCTTGTCCGCCAGCGGTGCCATCACTTCGGTGAACTTCTCGGCACTGCCGAGTGCCCGGCCGCCCGAGACGATGATCTTGGCGGCCGTCAGTTCGGGGCGTTCGCTCTTGGTCACTTCACGGCCCACGAAGCTGCTCTTGCCGCTGTCGGCCACGCCGTCCACGGTTTCCACCGCTGCGCTGCCGCCAGTGGCTGCGGCCGCATCGAAGCCCGTGGTGCGCACGGTCGCGACCTTGATCGGGTCGCTGCTCTGCACGATGGCAATCGCATTGCCCGCATAGATGGGGCGCTCGAAGGTGTCGGGGCTGTCCACCTTGGTGATGTCGCTGATCTGCGCGACATCGAGCTTGGCAGCCACGCGAGGCGCCACGTTCTTGCCGTTGGCCGTGGCCGGGAACAGGATGTGGCTGTAGTTCTTGGCGATCGCGAGAACCTGAGCTGCAACGTTCTCGGCGAGGTTCTCCGCCAGGCTCGGGCTGTCGGCCACGATCACCTTGGCAACGCCTGCCACCTGGGCGGCAGCCTTGCCGGCTTCGGCGGCATTGGCGCCAGCGACCAGCACGTGGACATCGCCGCTCGCGCAAGCGATGCCTGCGGTCACGGTGTTCAGGGTCGCCGGCTTGAGCGTGGCGTGGTCGTGTTCGGCAATAACAAGTACGGTCATGTCGTTCTTCCTCAGATCACCTTGGCTTCGTTCTTCAGCTTGTCCACCAGGGTGGCCACGTCGGGCACCTTGATGCCGGCGCCACGCTTGGGCGGCTCGGAGACCTTCAGGGTCTTCAGGCGCGGCGTGACGTCCACCCCGAGGTCTTCGGGCTTGAAGGTGTCGAGCTGCTTCTTCTTGGCCTTCATGATGTTGGGCAAGGTCACGTAGCGCGGCTCGTTCAGGCGCAGGTCGGTCGTGATGACCGCGGGCAGCGACAAGGAGATGGTTTCCAGGCCGCCGTCGACTTCGCGCGTGACGTTGACCTTGTCGCCGGCCACTTCGACCTTGGAGGCGAAGGTGGCTTGGGGCAGATCGGCCAAGGCTGCGAGCATCTGGCCGGTCTGGTTGGCGTCGTCGTCGATGGCTTGCTTGCCCAGGATCACGAGCTGGGGCTGTTCCTTGTCGACCAGCGCCTTGAGCAGCTTGGCAACAGCCAGGGGTTGCAGCTCTTCGGTGGTCTCCACCAGGATGCCGCGATCGGCACCGATGGCCATGGCCGTGCGCAGGGTCTCCTGGCACTTCGCATCACCGCACGAGACGGCGATGATTTCCGTGGCGACGCCCTTCTCCTTCAAGCGCACTGCCTCTTCGACGGCGATCTCATCGAAGGGGTTCATGCTCATCTTGACGTTGGCGATGTCCACACCGGTGCCGTCGGACTTGACGCGCACCTTGACGTTGTAGTCGACGACCCGCTTGACGGGGACCAGGATCTTCATTGGGTTGACTCCATTGAATTGCGAAACCGGGGGGTGCAGGGCAGCCGGAGATTTTAGGCGCCGGCCTCTGCGCGAACTGTCCATTTCAATCGGGGTGGCACGTCGTGGCCCGGAAAACGAACGATCGTGCTTTTTTGCGATTATAGGCGAGCCTGCTCGGCTGGAACCACAATAGGCGGTAACGAATCGATGCGCACCACCCTCTGCGGGTGGGCAACGACGATGCAGGCATCGCGCAACCCCTGGAGAATCGCGATGTTGATGGCCGAGCGGAGGTTGTCCCTGCCCTTGTCCGGATCGGACACCCACAAGTTGAGGCTGAACTCCAATCCGTCCGGCACAAAGTTGAGGAGGAAGGCAACCGGCGCCGGGTCGGTCATCACGCGCGGCTGCGCCGCCGCAGCCGCACACAGGATCTCCTGCACCTTCGCGACGTCGCTGTCGTAGCCCACCACGATGTTGGTCGTGATGTTGAACTTGAGATCGGCCTGCGAAAGGTTCTCGACCCGGCTCGTGATGAGCGATTCATTGGGCACGATCGATTCGCGCCCGTTGCCCGCGCGCACCAGCGTGTAGCGTGTCTTGATGTCCGTGATGCGGCCTTCGAAACCGTCGACCCGCACGTTGTCGCCGATTCGGATCGACCGTTCGAGCAGGATCACGAACCCGCTGACGTAGTTGGCCGCGAGCTTCTGCAAGCCGAAGCCCAGGCCCACGCCCAGCGCGCCGCCCAGCACGGACAGTGCCGTCAGGTCGACACCCACCGCCGACAAGGCGAACAGCAGGCCGATCAGCAGCAGCAACGCACGGACCGCATTCGACGCCACCTTGCGCATCGACAGGTCATGCACCGCCTCCCGCAAGATGCGGTTCTCGATGGTCGACGAGATCCACAGTGCGATCACGAGCACCAGCCCGGCCGACAGCAAGCCGCTGAGGATGGTGCGCAGGCTCACCCGCGTCCGCCCGAAGGCCAGCGTGATCTCGTCAAGTTCCGCCAGCACCGGCGGCAGCAAGCCGATGATCCAGAGCACCGCCCCGATCCACGCGAACCACCAGATGGTCCGCTCCACCAGCCGCGCCATGGCCGAAGCCGGAAACACGGCGCGCAATACGAGCGCGAAGAAACGAATCACCGCGAGGGAGAGGAACACCGGCACCGCGATGCGCAGCACGAACACCGGCTGGAAGGTCAAGGTCCCACGTCGCGCCAGATCGGTGAGCACCAGTGCCACCAGCGGGAACAGCACGCCATCGAAGGTCCGCTCGCCGAACCAGATCGAATCCTTCGGCTGGTCGCGCCCGAACCAACGGCATGCCGCCCAGGCAACACCGACGCAAACGACCAACACGACGACTTCTATCCACACGCTGCGCGCATGGATCTCGTTGAATCTTTGGGTAAAGACGCTGAAATCCATCGGTCCGGGCTAGAGATCCGCCAGCACCCGCAGATGCTCTTCGACGCTGCGGGCCAAGGCGTCGAGGTTGTAGCCCCCTTCGAGCATCGACACGATGCGCCCGTTGGAATGCCGGCGCGCCACATCGACGATGCGGCTCGTGATCCAGCCGAAGTCTTGCTCGTTGAGCTTGAGCTGGCCCAGGTCGTCGTCGCGGTGCGCATCGAAACCGGCACTCACGAAAATCATCTGCGGCTTGAACTCTTCGAGCCGCGGCATCCAGCAGGCCTCGATCAGCTCGCGCACGTCCATGCCTCGGGTGTAGGCCGGCACCGGCAGGTTGAGCATGTTCGCCGCGGGGTGCTCCGTGCCGCTGTACGGATAGAACGGGTGCTGGAAGATGCCGACCATCAGCACGCGCGGATCGTTGCTCAGGATGTCTTCGGTGCCGTTGCCGTGGTGCACGTCGAAGTCGACGATGGCAACGCGTTCCAGCCCGTGCTCTTCGATGGCATGGCGCGCGGCGATCGCAACGTTGTTGTAGAAGCAGAAGCCCATGGCCTTGTCGCGGCAGGCATGGTGACCGGGCGGGCGCACGGCGCAGAAGGCGTTGTCGATCTCGCCTGCCATCACCGCGTCGGTCGCCGCGATCGCGGCACCGGCGGCGCGGCGCGCGGCCAGCACGGTGAAGCGGGTCAACGCGGTGTCGGGATCGATCTGCGCGTGGTCCGGGCCGCCGGCCGGTGCGTCCTCGATCAGGCGCTGGCTCAGCGCTTCGAGATACTCCATGTGCGCAACACTGTGCGCTCGGGTGATCTGCGCGAGCGTGGCGAGCGGCGCTTCACCACGTTGCAATGCGTCGCCGACGCCAGTGACGAGCAATCTGTCTTCGATCGCATCGAGCCTCGCGGGGCACTCCGGATGGCCGGCCCCCATGTCGTGCTTCCAGCAATCGCGGTGTGTGAAATAGCCAGTTTTACCCATGGATCGACTCGCGTCGTAGCCTCACGCGGCATGGGGCCGCAAGGGTTACGGTATTGTTTGCATATGGATACAAAAATGGACGTCGCCGCGAAGCTCGCCAGTTTGCTCGGTCAGCTTAACACGGTGATCGTGGGCAAAGAGGCTCAGGTACGCGACTGCGTCGCCTGTTTGCTGGCGGGCGGCCACCTGCTGATCGAGGACGTTCCGGGGGTCGGCAAGACCACCCTGGCGCATGCGCTCTCGCACACCTTCGGGCTGCAGTTCTCACGGGTGCAGTTCACTGCCGACCTGATGCCGGGCGATCTTTCGGGCGTGGCGATCTACGACCGGGCCCAGCAGGCTTTCGTGTTCCACCCTGGCCCCATCTTTGCCCAGGTGCTGCTGGCGGACGAAATCAACCGCGCGAGTCCCAAGACCCAGAGCGCCCTGCTCGAGGCGATGGAAGAAAAGCAGGTCACCGTCGAAGGCGAGACGCGACCACTGCCCACGCCCTTCTTCGTGATCGCCACGCAGAACCCTCACGACCAGTTGGGCACCTTCGCGCTGCCGGAATCGCAGCTCGACCGGTTCCTGATGCGCATCTCGCTCGGCTACCCGGACCGCGCCGCCGAACGCGAACTGCTCGCCGGCGCCGATCGCCGCGAGATGCTCGCATCGCTGCCCGCCCTGCTGACGGCCGGCGAACTCACCGCGCTCCAGCAGCGCGTGCTGCAGGTGCATTGCGCCGAGCCACTGCTCAGCTATGTGCAGGACTTGATTGCCGCGACGCGTTCCGGCCGCTGGTTCCTGCAGGGCCTCTCGCCGCGCGCCGGCATCGCCGTGCTGCGAGCCGCCAAGGCGCAGGCGCTGCTCGCCAACCGGGACTACGTCGCGCCCGACGACGTGCAAGCGGTGCTGCCGCAAACCATCGCGCATCGCCTCACGCCCGTCGGCGACGCCGGCCGCGGCGCGGTGGAACAGGTACGCGCCATGACCGCAGCGGTGCCGCTGCCGTGAAAGCGCCGGCGCTGGCACGCGCGCGGATCGCGCGCCCCTTCGCGCCGCTGCGTTCGCGTATCGACCGCTGGTTCCTCTCGCGTCGGCCGCCCTCGGACACGCTCGAACTCACCCAGCGCAATGTCTACATCCTGCCGACCAAGGCAGGCTGGATGCTGGCGGCCACCCTGCTCCTGCTGCTGGTCGCGTCGATCAACTACCAGCTCAACCTCGGCTATTTGCTGACCTTTCTCCTGGCGGGCAGCGTCGCGGTCGGCATGCACGTGTGCCACGGCACGCTGCGTGGCCTCGCGATGCGCCTGATTCCGCCCGACGCCCAGTACGCGGGCGCAGCCGCCGTCTTTCGCGTGGTGTTGACCAACGCACGGCGCACGACGCGCTACGGCATCGGGCTGGCGGTCCACCACAGCGGGCAATGGTCGTGGAGCGACGTGCCCGCGCAAGGGAGCGCCACGGTCGAGGTGGCGTTCAGGCCTGAACGGCGTGGCCTCCATCCCGTACCGACGCTCACGGCGGAGACCCGCTTCCCGCTCGGGACCTTCCGCGTGTGGACGGTCTGGCGGCCGGCGTCACAGATGCTCGTTTATCCCGCGCCGGAAATGAATCCGCCGCCGCTGCCGGCTGGCGAACCGCTGCCCGGGCAGGCTGCGTCCGCCCCGGCGCGCACCCACTTGGCGGGTGAATACGACGGCGTTCGTGCCTACCGGCGCGGTGATCCGCTCAAACTGGTCGTCTGGAAACGCGCTGCGCAAGCCCAGGCCGCGGGTTCCGAGGACCTGGTCAGCAGGGATACGCAACAGGCACAGCGCCAGGAGTTCTGGCTGGATGCGCACGGCACGGGCCTGCCCGGCACCGAGGCGCGCCTGTCCCGGCTTTGCGCGTGGGTGCTGATGGCGGATCGACTGGGCGTCGACTACGGATTGCGCGTCGCGGGACGCGTCGTTGCGCCGTCACAGGGCGAAGCGCACAAGCGGCGGTGCCTGGAGGCGCTGGCGACATGCTGATTCCCCGTCTCCAAAGCTTGCCCAGGGACGCCCGGGACACCCTCTTCCTCCTGGCGGTCATCGGTCTCATCCTCCTGCCGCAGGTCCCCAACCTGCCCTGGTGGTGCAGCATGCTCGCCGCCATCGTCCTGCTGTGGCGCGGCACCCTGGCTGTGCAGGCCAAGCCCTTGCCCAGCAAATGGTGGCGAGTCGCCCTCCTCGCGATCACGCTGGTCGCCACCTATTCGACCCATCGCACGCTGCTCGGCCGCGATGCCGGCGTCACCCTGATCGTGATACTGCTCGCGCTCAAGACGCTGGAGCTGCGCGCACGCCGCGACGCCTTCGTGATCTTCTTCCTGGGCTTCTTCACGATGCTCACGAACTTTTTCTATTCGCAATCGCTGATGACGGCGCTCGCGATGCTGCTCGCCTTGCTGGGCCTGCTGACCGCGCTGGTCAATGCCCACATGCCGGTCGGCAAGCCGCCGCTGGCGCAGGCCGCGCGCACCGCGGGATGGATGGCACTGCTCGGCGCACCGATCATGCTGGTGCTGTTCATGCTGTTCCCCCGCATGGCACCGTTGTGGGGCACGCCCAGCGACGCCATGGCCGGCCGCACCGGCCTGTCGAACACGATGCGCGTGGGCACCATTGCGGAGCTGGCGCTCGACAACGGCATCGCCGCGCGCATCCGGTTCGATGGCAATCGCGTCCCGCCGCGCTCGGCCTTGTACTTCCGCGGGCCCGTGATGTCGCGGTTCGACGGCCGCGAATGGAGCGCTCCACCTCCGTTCTCGCGCGGCTTCATGCCGCAAAACCTCCGTGTGCGAGGCGAGGCGACTGCCTACGAAGTCACCCTCGAACCCGTCAACCGTGCCTGGCTGCTGACGCTCGATGCCACGCCGGCCAAGCCCGATGTCCCGGGCTACGAGATCTTCGGCACGCCCGAACTGCAATGGATCGCGAACCGCCCCATCAGCGATCTCGTCCGCTACCGCGCGGAGAGCTTCACGCAGTTTCAAAGCGGCCCTCTGCGTCGCACGTCCACGCTGCAACCTTACGTCGAACTGCCGCCGGGCTCGAACCCGCGCACCGTCGCGCTCGCGGCGCAAATGCGTCGCGACCCGGCGCTAGCGGGCGCGTCCACCCAGGCTTTCGTCCAAGCCGCGCTGCAACGGCTTCGCACAGGCGGGTACGCCTACACGCTCGAACCCGGGCTCTACGGCGACGACACCGCCGACCAGTTCTGGTTCGACATCAAGGCAGGGTTCTGCGAGCACATCGCCTCGGCCTTCGTGGTGCTGATGCGTGCGCTCGACATTCCGGCGCGCATCGTCACCGGCTACCAGGGCGGTGAACTCAACAACGTCGACACCTACTGGGTGCTGCGCAACAGCGACGCCCATGCGTGGGCCGAGGTCTGGCAAGAGGGCGCGGGCTGGGTTCGCGTCGACCCCACCGGTGCGATCTCGCCCGATCGCGTCGGCCAGTTCCGCCGGCTCGCGGCACAGCCGGGCCTGTTCGCCGGCGCGATCGAGGCCATGAACCCGACGCTGTCGCAGACCCTGCGCGCCACCTGGGAGGCCATCAACAACGGCTGGAACCAGTGGGTGCTCAACTACACGCAGAGCCGTCAGTTGGACCTGCTCAAGAACATCGGCTTCGAGACACCCAGCCTGCAGGACCTCGTGATCGTGCTGCTCATGCTGATGGTGACCGCCAGCCTCGCCGGCGCTGCCTGGACGCTCTGGGAGCGCAGCCAGCATGACCCCTGGCTGCGCCTGCTGGGCCAGGCCCGGGCGCGGCTGAAGCAGGCGGGCATCGATGTGCCCGAGGCAACGCCGCCGCGCCAGATGGCCGCACGGCTGGACGAGCGCTTCGGCACCAGCGCGCAGCCCGCGTACGACTGGCTGCTCAGGCTCGAGGCCCAGCGCTACGCCAAGGCGCCGGGCGATGCCCTCTCCGCGCTGCGTGCCGAATTCCGCCGCCTGGCATGGCCCCGCTGAAACCACTTGTGTCCACAGGAGACGCCGTCCACGCGGGCGGCACAATCAACACGATGCGACGCCATCTCCCCCACGCCCTCGCGACGGCTCTCGTCGTGGCGACCACTTTCCTGCTGGCGGCGCCCGCTTCCGCGCAGACTCAGTCCGAAAAGCGCAACGGCCCGGTGCGCGGTGCCATCCCCTACGCCACGCGCGAAGATGCGATGCAATTCGCCGATGAAGTCGCCGCGCGCCGCAATCTCGACCGCGCGTGGGTACGGGAAACCATCGGCAACGCGCGGCAACTGCCCAACGTGCCGCGCCTGATGCTCCCTGCGCCGACCGGCACGCCCAAGAACTGGTACGTCTACCGCAGCCGCTTCATCGACCCCGTGCGCATCCAGGCCGGCGTGCGCTTCTGGCGCAACAACGCCGACACGCTCGCGCGCGCCGAAGCGAAGACCGGTGTGCCCGCCGACATCATCGTCGGCATCATCGGGGTCGAGACCATCTACGGCCGAAACATGGGCAATTTCCGCGTCATCGACGCGCTCGCCACACTGTCTTTCGACTTCCCCGACGCCCATCCCCGCGCGGCCGAGCGCCGGGCTTTCTTCCGCGGCGAGCTCGAAAGCTTCCTCAGCACCGAAAGCCGCACCGCCGAAAACCCGATGACTCCCGTCGGCAGCTACGCCGGCGCCATGGGCATGCCCCAGTTCATGCCGAGCAGCATCGCCAAGTACGCGGTGGATTTCGACGGCGACGGCCGCATCGATCTGGTCAACAACCCGGCCGACGTGATCGGCTCCGTGGCAAACTACTTCAAGGCCTTCGGCTGGAAGCCCGGCATGTCGCCGACCTTTCCCGTGAGCTTCGACGAATCGCGGCTCAAGAAAAACGTGCTGCTGGCGCCCGACATCGTCCCGACCTTCAGCGCCGACGCCTTCGTCGCCGGCGGCGCCGTGCTGCGCGGTGATGCGCTCAAACACACGGGCCTGCTCGCGCTCATCGAACTGCAGAACGGCGGCGAGACGCCCACCTACGTCGCCGGCACCCAGAACTTCTACGTGATCACTCGCTACAACTGGAGCAGCTACTACGCCATGTCGGTGATCGAACTGGGGCGCGAAGTGCGGGCGGCGATGGAGCAGTGATGGGCTCAGGCGTTCGTGCTGCCCGTGGACCCTGCATTCAGCTCGTCTGCCGCCAGCATCGCCAGGGCGGGATCATCGATCGAATCGAGGACGTAGTGACGCACCATCGTGTCCCGGTCGAGAATCTTCGCCCGAATGGCTGGGTCGAGCGTAGGTCCCGCCGAACTGCCTCCGTCGTAGGCGCGAATATGCTCCATCGATTCCCAGATCGACGCCACCACCACCTGCGTGGTGCCATCGGTCAGATCCCGAAACAGCGGCGCAGCACGGAGGTTTCCTGGCTGTCGCCGCAATTCGGGCAAAACGAATTGATCCAGATAGGCGCCGCATTCCTCCTTGAGATGTGACCGGATCCAGAACGTCCACGCTCGAAGAACCTTCTTCATGAATGGGCCTTCGTACGCGCTTTTCTGAATCGGTGCATGCCGCCGCAAAGCTGGGTGGGGGATCTTCTGTCTATTGGATTCACTGTGCTGCACTGATTGGAGATTGCGGCAATGTAAATGAGAGTGGCCGACAGAGCGAGGCAATAGCGCACGAGGTTCGTGAAAATTCACTGATCTGCCATCATGAGCGCCTGGCCCGTCCAGCCGGACGCACGCCCCTCATAGGAGCACGCACTTGCCCCAAGACCTCCATCTCGACGCCTACGTCAGCTTCACCCTCGCCGTGCTGCTGCTTTTCGTCGGCAAGGCCTGCACGCGCCGCTTCGAGTTGCTGCGGCGCTACAGCATTCCGGAGCCGGTTCTGGGCGGGCTGGTGTGCATCGCGATCGTCAGCGTGTTGTATCTGACCATGGGGCTGAAGGTCGACTTCCAACTCGGCGTTCGGGACATCCTGCTGCTGTACTTCTTCGCAGCCATCGGGCTGGGTTCGGACGTGCGGACCTTGAGCCAGGGCGGACGGCCGCTGGCAATCCTGCTGGCACTCGCCGCGGTCTTCATCGTGGCGCAGAACCTGGTCGGCATGGCCGTGGCGACCGGCTTCGGACTGGACCGCCGCGCGGGGCTGCTGACGGGCTCGATCTCCCTCACGGGTGGCGTGGGCACCACCCTGGCGTGGGTGCCGCACTTCGTTCGCGACCTGGGCATCACCAATGCCGAGGTCATCGGCCTGTCCAGCAACATGGCGGGGCTGATCGCGGCCTGCGCGATCGGCGGCCCCATCGCAGCCTACCTGATGCGCCGGCACCACCTCGTTTCGTCGGCCGAGGCCGTACTGGAGGCCGGAGCCCATTTCGAGGACGAGAACCGGGCCCGTCTCGACTACAACAGCGTGCTGATGGCGCTGCTCTGGCTCAACGTGGCGTTGATCCTCGGTCGCGGCATCAGTGACCTCATCGCGCTGACCGGGTTGAGGCTGCCAGCCTTTGTCGGCAGCCTCCTCGCCGGCATCCTGGTTCGCAACGTAACCTCGTTGTTCACCAAGCAGAAGGGCCAGCTGTGGCACTGGGACCGCATGCGCGCCGGGGTGTCCCTGGTGTCGGACATCTGCCTCGGCGTCTTCCTGACCATGGCGCTCATGGGCCTGCAGCTGTGGCAGATGCAAGGCGTCGCGACCTTCGTACTGACGGCAGTCGTGCTGCAGGTGGTGCTGGCGATTGCCTTCACCGTCTTCGTGGTCTACCGGTTCATGGGACGCGACTACGAGTCGGCCGTGATCTGTGCAGGCTTCGGGGGCATCGCGCTGGGGTCGACCGCGACGGCGATTGCAAACATGAGCGCGGTGACGCGGGACCATGGCGCCGCACCGCGGGCTTTTATCGTGGTTCCATTGGTCTGCGGGTTCTTCATCGATTTGGTGAACGCGCTTGTCATCGGGTTCATGGCGCGGTGAGCGGGGGTGCGTGGAGGCCAGGTTGCTGCCGACGGGGGCGCGAAACAGGTGGCCAGGAAGGCTGGTTCGGTATGCTCGCGGATCTGCTCCCTGATCGCCTGTCTATCTTGGTACCCGATGCCCGAAAACCATATTCCAGAAGTCCGTCGTCAATACGAAACGCTTCCATACCCACCCCGCGATCCCGAAGATGAACGCAAGCGGCTGATCAGTACATGGCTCGAAAGCCTGCCGATGATCAACCACTACTGCTTTGGGGGGCGGCAGTCCTTTGGGCAGGGGTTCCGAGCGTTGGTCGCCGGCGGTGGCACCGGAGACGCCACCATCTACCTGGCTGAGCAACTCAAGCACACCGACGCCACAATTGTTCACTTGGACCTGAGCGACGCCAGCAACGCGATTGCGCGAGAACGCGCCCGCGTTCGTGGGTTGAGCAACATCGAGTGGATACGTGACTCGATCCTGAATCTGCCTTCCCTCGGCCTCTCGCCTTTCGACTACGTCAACTGCAGTGGCGTTCTTCATCACCTTGCGGACCCAGACCAGGGTTTGCACGCGCTGCGCCACGTGCTCAAGCCGGACGGCGCACTGGGCATCATGGTGTACGCGGCCGTCGGTCGCACCGCGATCTATCAGACGCAGTCGCTGATGCGCCTCATCAACGGAGCCGAAGAAGACCCAGCACGAAAGATCGCCGCAACCCGCGACATCCTTGGCAGCCTTCCGCCTGGCAATTGGTTCCGGCGCAGCCAGGATCTGCACCATGACCATCGCATGGGCGATGCGGGCATCTACGACCTTTTCCTGCATTCACAGGATCGAGCCTACACGGCAGGAGAAATATTCGACTGGTTTCAAGACGATCACGGCCTCCATCTCGAATTCACGGACGTCGCGCGCGGTCGGTCGCCGTATCTACCTCACATGGTGCTCGGACGCAAGCCGCCCGACCGCATCGCAGAACTTCGGGCGATGCCGCGGCGCAAGCAGTACGAGGTGGCTGAGCTGCTCGGAGGCGAAATCATCACTCACTCGTTCTATGCGACGTCAGACGACCGCACCGCAGCCTACGGCGATATCAATGCGGTACCCTTCTATTTCCACGAGCCACTCACCGGTGAGATCGTTGCCAGGGTATTCAATACCAATCGCGGACAACCGTTCATCCTGAATCATGAGAACGCAAGGCTCAGCGTGCGCGTCAATCCCGGACGCTATGGCGCCAAACTCCTGGGCATGATCGACGGGAATCTGTCGTTCGGAGAGATCTTCGACCACTTCCGTGCAGGTTGGCACGGCCAGGCGGCAGCTCCTAGCAACGAGGCGCTTTTCGATGACTTGAGGGAGTCGTACGAAACACTCAATGCCGTTGATCGGCTTCTTCTTCGCCATCCGTCTTGAAGGCTGGACACGCGCGAGACGCCAGCTCTCACGCGTGTACCATTCCCGCAATCAGCGCACCTTGCCTTCGCGCCAGGCGGTCAGAAGCTTCGTGTAATCGATCGTCTCCCCCTTCGGCTTCTCGTTGTCGAGCTTCTTCCACGGCGCGTGTTCGGTACTCAGCATCTTGGCGGGGTCGCCCTTGGGCGCAAGCTTGGGTGCGCACTTGGCCATGCCGGCGCGTTCCAGGCGGGCCATCACCTGGTCCATTTCATCGGCGAGGTTGTCCATGGCCTTCTGCGGCGTCTTCTCGCCGGTCACGGCTTCGGCGACGTTCTTCCACCAAAGCTGCGCGAGCTTCGGGTAGTCGGGCACGTTGGTGCCGGTCGGCGTCCACGCCACACGCGCGGGGCTGCGGTAGAACTCGATAAGACCGCCGTACTTGTCGGCGTTCTTCGTGAAGAACTCGTGGCGGATGTCGCTCTCGCGAATGAAGGTGAGACCCACCACGCTCTTCTTGGTCGAGACGGTCTTCGAGGTCACGAACTGAGCGTAGAGCCATGCGGCTGCGGTCTTGTTGGCGTCATGGCCCTTGAAGAAGGTCCACGAGCCGACGTCCTGGTAGCCGTTCTGCATGCCCTGCTTCCAATACGGGCCGTTGGGGCCGGGCGCCATGCGCCACTTGGGCGAGCCGTCGGGGTTCACGACGGGCAGGCCCGCCTTCGTCATGTCGGCGGTGAAGGCGGTGTACCAGAAGATCTGCTGCGCGATCTGCCCTTGCGCGGGCACTGGGCCAGCTTCGCCGAAGGTCATGCCCGTGGCTTCCTTGGGCGCGTATTTCTTCATCCAGTCGACGTACTTGGTCAGCGCATAGACGGCCGCGGGCGAATTGGTCGCACCGCCGCGCGCCACACTGGCGCCAACGGGCGTGCACTTGTCCGCCGCGACCTTGATGCCCCATTCGTCCACCGGCATGCCGTTGGGGATGCCTTTGTCTGCCGTGCCGGCCATGGAGAGCCATGCATCGGTGAAGCGCCAGCCGAGCGACGGGTCCTTCTTGCCGTAGTCCATGTGCCCGTAGATCGGCTTGCCGTCGATGGTCTTCACGTCGTTCGTGAAGAACTCGGCGATGTCCTCGTAGGCGCTCCAGTTGAGCGGCACGCCGAGGTCGTAGCCGTACTTGGCCTTGAACTTGTCCTGCAGATCCTTGCGCGCGAAGAGGTCGGCACGGAACCAGTAGAGATTCGCAAACTGCTGGTCGGGCAATTGATAGAGTTGGCCGTCCGGCGCGGTGGTGAAGCTGGTGCCGATGAAGTCCTTCACGTCCAGGCCGGGGTTCGTCCACTCCTTGCCCGCACCGGCCATGTAGTCGCTGAGAGACAAGATCTTGCCGTAGCGGTAGTGCGTGCCGATGAGGTCGGAGTCCGAAATCCATCCGTCGTAGATCGACTTGCCCGACTGCATGGAGGTCTGCAGTTTCTCGACGACGTCGCCTTCCTGGATGAGGTCATGCTTGACCTTGATGCCGGTGATTTCCTCGAAGGCCTTGGCGAGGGTCTTCGATTCGTATTCATGCGTGGTGATGGTCTCCGACACCACCGACACTTCCTTCACGCCCTTGTCCTGCAGCTTCTTGGCGGCGTCGATGAACCACTTCATTTCAGCGGTTTGCTGGTCCTTGCTCAGGCTCGACGGCTGGAACTCGCTGTCGATCCATTTCTTGGCTTCCGCCTCCCCGGCCCAGGCGCTCTGCAAGGCGAAAGTCGCCGCGGCCAGTGCCAATGCTGTGTAGCGAATCTTCATGGTCGTCTCCTCGGTGGCGCTTCCCGGTTCTTGCGGAGGCGGCTCCGGGAAAGCGGAGAGCCGGTCCGTTGGAAAAATCATGAATCCCGAAGCTCAGCCCTTTTTCATGATCAGTGCGAGCACGAGCATCGAGATGACGAAGCTGATCCAGATCGACGGTTCGGCTTCCAGGCTCATCCACTCCTGCAGCTTGCCCGCGATGCCGATGAAGATCAGGTTGATGTACGCGGCGATGAGCAGCCCGATGAAGAGCCTGTCGCCCCGGGTGGTATCCATCGGAAGCCAGCCGCGGCGCACCGTCGTGGGCGACTTCAGCTCCCACACGGTCATGCCGACGAGCATCAATGCGATGCAGGTGAAGAACACGGCCACCGGGGTGGTCCAGACCATCCAGTCGAACATCAGCACACCCCCAGTCTTCGCGCACTTCGTGTCGCTTCGCCAACCCCCTTGCAGGGGGCAACACCAACGGCCCGGCCGAGCCGGTTCCGCGGTGCTCCCCGCAAAGAACACACTGCAATCGCTGTGGATTTCATCAGACCCTCCCCATCGCGAAGCCCTTCGCGATGTAGTGGCGGACGAACCAGATCACGATGGCACCGGGCACGATCGTCAGCACGCCGGCCGCGGCCAGCGTGGCCCAATCCATGCCGGATGCGCTTACCGTGCGCGTCATGGTCGCGACGATGGGCTTGGCATTCACGCTGGTCAGCGTGCGCGCCAGCAGCAGTTCGACCCAGCTGAACATGAAGCAGAAGAAGGCCGCGACGCCGACACCCGCCTTGATGAGCGGCAGGAAGATGGTGAGGAAGAAGCGCGGGAACGAATAGCCGTCGATGTAGGCCGTCTCGTCGATCTCGCGCGGTATGCCGCTCATGAAGCCTTCGAGGATCCACACGGCCAGCGGCACGTTGAAGAGCAGGTGCGCCAGCGCCACGCCGAGGTGCGTGTCCATCAGGCCGACGGTCGAGTAGAGCTGGAAGAAAGGCAGCAGGAACACGGCCGGTGGCGTCATGCGGTTGGTCAGCAGCCAGAAGAAGACGTGCTTGTCGCCGAGGAACGAATAGCGCGAGAACGCATAGGCTGCGGGCAGCGCCACCGTGAGCGAGATGACGGTGTTGATGCCGACGTAGATCAGGCTGTTGATGTAGCCCGAGTACCAGGATTCATCGGTAAAGATGCGCCGGTAGTTTTCCCAGGTGAAGGTCTGCGGAAAGAACGAGAAGCTCGACAGGATCTCCTCGTTCGTCTTGAAGCTCATGTTGACCATCCAGTAGATGGGCAACAGCGCGAACAGGATGTAGAACACCAGGAACACGCTGCGCTTGCGGAAGCGGTCTTCGTTCATTTGGTCTCCTCCACCACGTCCTGCGTGCCGACGCGCAACATCCAGTTGTAGAGCACGAAGCACAGCAGCAGGATGATCAGGAAGTAGATCAGCGAAAACGCCGCGGCCGGGCCGAGGTCGAACTGGCCGACCGCCTTCTGCGTGAGGTACTGGCTCAGGAAGGTGGTCGCGTTGCCGGGGCCGCCGCCTGTCAGCACGAAGGGCTCGGTGTAGATCATGAAGCTGTCCATGAAGCGCAGCAGCACCGCGATGACCAGCACACCGCGCATCTTCGGCAGCTGGATGTAGCGGAACACTGCGAACTTGCTGGCGCCGTCGATGCGCGCGGCCTGGTAGTAGGCGTCGGGGATCGAACGCAGGCCGGCAAAGCACAGCAGCGCGACGAGCGGCGTCCAGTGCCACACATCCATCAGCAGCACCGTGAGCCAGGCGTCCCTCGCATTGCCGGTGTAGCTGTAGTCGATACCCAGCTTCTGCAACGCGTATCCGAAGAGCCCGATGTCGGCGCGGCCGAAGATCTGCCAGATGGTGCCGACCACGTTCCACGGAATCAGCAGCGAGAGTGCGACGACCACCAGCACGGCGGACGCCTTCCAGCCCGTCGACGGCATTGAGAGCGCGAGCACGATGCCCAGTGGGATCTCGACCAGCAGCACTGCGATCGAGAAGCCGAGTTGCCGCCACAGCGCGGCGTGCAGTTCGCCATCGCGCATGACCGCGGCGAACCATTCGGTACCGACGAACACGCGGCGCTCGGGCGAGATGATGTCCTGCACCGAATAGTTGACGACCGTCATCAGCGGCACGATGGCCGAGAACGCGACGCACAGCAGCACCGGCAGCACGAGCCACCAGGCGCGCTGGTTGATGGGCTTGTTGGTTCCGTTCATGCGACCAACTCCTCGTCACGGTAGAAGCAGCTCTTGCGGCCGAGCACCTGCAGCCAGACGGTGCTGCCGACAGGCGGAGTCACGGCATCGGATGCCAGCCGCGCCTTCAACGCGCTGCCGTCGAGCCTGGCGCTCAACATCAGATGTGTGCCGACGTCCTGCAACTGCGTCAGCGTGGCGGGCACCGCGCCCGGCGCATTCGGCTCGACCAGCGCGACATACTCAGGGCGGATGCCGAGCTTGAGCGCGCCTTCGGGCAGCTCGCGCGTGGCCGGCAGCCGCGTCCCCGCGATGTCGAGCATTCCGCCCGCGCTCTGCGCCGGCAGGAAGTTCATGCCCGGCGAACCGATGAAGTGACCGACGAAGGTATGGGCCGGCCGCTCGAACAACGCCTCGGCGCTGCCGATCTGCACGGCCTTGCCGCGCGTCATCACGACCACCTCTTCGGCAAAAGTGAGGGCCTCGACCTGGTCGTGCGTGACGTAGATCAAGGTGAGCTTCAGCTCGCGGTGGATCTGCTTGAGCTTGCGCCGAAGCTGCCATTTGAGGTGCGGGTCGATCACGGTCAGCGGCTCGTCGAAGAGCACGGCGGACACGTCGCTGCGCACCAGGCCGCGACCGAGCGAGATCTTCTGCTTGGCATCGGCGGCAAGGCCGGCCGCGCGCTGGTTGAGCTGGCCGCTCATGTCGAGCATCTCGGCAATTTCGCCGACGCGCTTGCGGATCTGCTCGGCAGGCACGTTGCGGTTACGCAGCGGGAACGCGAGGTTCTGCGCCACCGTCATCGTGTCGTAGATCACGGGGAACTGAAACACCTGCGCGATGTTGCGCTGCTGCGGTGTCTCCAGCGTCACGTCGCGGCCGTTGAACTTGACGCTGCCCTTCGACGGCGCCAGCAGGCCCGAGATGATGTTGAGCATCGTGGTCTTGCCGCAGCCCGATGGGCCGAGCAATGCGTAGGCGCCGCCGTCGCGGAAGCTCATCTTGAGCGGCAGCAAGGCGTAGTCACTGTCCTGCGTCGGGTTCGGGCGATAGGCGTGGGCGAGGTCGAGGTCGATGCGGGCCATGTCAGCCTCCCTTGTGACGCCAGGCCGGTGCAACGACCAGCCGCTCGCCGCTGTCGAACACATAGGCCTGCGACGCGCTGAAGTACAGCGTGATCACCGCGCCGAGATCGAAGCGATGCACGCCGGTGAGCTGCGCGACCAGTTCGCCCACCAGCGTCTCGACGTGGACGAAGGTGTCGGAACCGGAGATTTCCGCCAGCTCTACCTTGCCCGGCAAGGCCATGTCGCCGGTGCCGGCGTCGACGTTCAGCGCACTGGAGCGCAGGCCGATCGTGACCGCGCCCTCCACATTGGCGGGCAGTGCCAACGGCAACATGGGCCCGCCTTCGACCTGCACGCCGCCGGTCACCACGCGGCCGGTCATCAGGTTCATCGGCGGGTCGCTGAAAGCGCGCGCCACGCGCAGGGATTGCGGCGCGTGGAAGACTTCGGCGGTCGGGCCATATTGCAGCAGTTCGCCGGAATCCATCACCGCCGTGTAGCCGCCGAGCAGCAGGGCTTCGCCGGGCTCGGTGGTGGCGTAGATCACCGTCGAGTCACCGGACGCGAAGAGTTGCGTGAGCTCCTCGCGCAATCCTTCGCGCAGCTTGTAGTCGAGGTTCACCAGGGGCTCGTCGAGCAGCATCAGCGGCGCACCCTTGGCCAAGGCGCGCGCCAGCGCCACGCGCTGTTGCTGGCCGCCCGACAGCTCCGCCGGGTAGCGGTCGAGGAACATGCCGATGTGCAGCTTGTCGGCCAGTTCGCGCACGCGCGCATCGACGTTCTTTTCGCCGCGCAGCTTGAGTGGCGAGCCGATGTTCTCGGCGACTCTCAGCGACGGGTAGTTGATGAACTGCTGGTACACCATCGCCACGTTTCGCTCGCGCACCGGCACGCCCGTCACGTCCTTGCCGTCGACGAAGACCTTGCCTTCGGTCGGCGCATCGAGCCCGGCCATGAGCCGCATCAGACTGGTCTTGCCGGCCTGCGTGGCGCCCAGCAGCACGGTCACCGCGCCGCTCTTCGGCGCGATGCTCTGCGGGTAGAGCCAGGTCTGCGCGCCCACCTTCTTGGTGACGCGTTCGAGTGTCAGCTGCATGGAGCTTCCTCTTGCAGGCGTGCATGAGCCCGCATCCAGGCGTCGACTTCGTCGCGCTCCGCCTCCGTGAAGTGGAGGCCGAGCTTGGAGCGGCGCCATAGCACGTCGTCGCCGCTGCAGGCCCATTCCTCGTCGCGCAGATAGCGCAGCTCGCGCTCGTGGAGCCCGGGGGCAACGGCCTCGCCCATGTCGTCCATCGATTGCGCGTCGCCGATGACGTCCGCGACGCGGGCACCGTAGGCCCGTGCGAGCCGGCGCGCGAGGTTGAATTCGAGCCACGGGTATTTCGTGCGGACCGCTTCGACGAAGCGTTCGAAGTCGTCGTCGGGCCGCGAGGTGCGGCTGGTGCCGCCGATCCATGCAGAGAGATCGCCGCCGGCCATGAACGCGCCCTCGGTCCATGGAGTGCGGGTTTCGCCGAGCATTCGGCCGACCTCGTCGGCGGCGTCCTCGGCCAGCTTGCGGAAGGTGGTGATCTTGCCGCCCCACACCGACAGCAGCGGCGCGGCGGTGGTGTTGGATTCGAGCATGTAGTCGCGCGTCACGGCCGAGGGGTCGCCCGATGCGTCGTCGAGCAAGGGGCGCACGCCGGAATAGGTCCAGACCACGTCCGACGGCGTGATGGGCTTCCTGAAATAGCGGCTGGCCTGCGTGCAGAGGTAGTCGACCTCGTCATCGCCGATGCGCGCGGCGCCAGGGTCGTCGCCCTGCAGTTCGATGTCGGTGGTGCCGATCAGCGTGAAGTCATCCTGGTACGGAATCGCGAAGATGATCCGTTTATCGGGGTTCTGGAAGATGTAGGCATGGTCGTGGCCGAAGACGCGCGGCACGACGATGTGACTGCCCTTCACCAGCCGCAGATGACGCGTCGCCAGCGCCTCGCCCTGCGCCGAGTGCGCCACGCCGCGAAGGAAGGCTTCGGCCCACGGGCCCGCCGCGTTGACCACCGCGCGGGCGCGCACGGTGCGCTGGCCTTCGGGACCTTCGAGCACGGCGGTCCAGCCCTCGCCGTTGCGTTGCGCCCGGACGCATCGGGTGCGCGTGAGCACCTCCGCGCCGCGTGCGCGCGCATCGAGCGCGTTCAGCACCACGAGGCGCGCGTCGTCGACCCAGCCGTCCGAGTACACGAAGCCGCGCTTGAATTCGGGCTTGAGCGCCGCACCGGCCTCGTGCCGTTTCAGGTCGACGGTGCGCGATCCCGGCAACACCTCGCGACGGGCCAGGTGGTCGTACATGAAGAGGCCGATGCGGATCATCCAGGCCGGCCGCATCGACGGGTCGTGCGGCATCACGAAGCGCAGCGGCCACATGATGTGCGGCGCGCTCTTGAGCAGCACCTCGCGCTCCTGCAGCGCCTTGCGGACCAGCGAGAACTCGTAGTACTCGAGGTAGCGAAGTCCGCCGTGGATCAGCTTGGTGGACGAGGACGAGGTGTGCGCCGCGAGGTCGTCCTTCTCGCACAGCACGACGCGCCATCCCCGGCCCGCCAGGTCCCGCGCGATGCCGCATCCGTTGATGCCGCCGCCGACGATCAGCACGTCGCAGTCAGCGGCGGAGGCGGTCGATGACGGGGGTGATTCGCTCACGAGGGATGGGTCCGTTCGAATGTGACTTAATGCACGGTTTGAGGGCTCTTCGCTTTCGAATTTTTTCATTCTGGTTCCTTACGACGCGATTTTCTTCGGCGTTAACCCTTAAGTCCATTCGTTTCCTTTCGTTCTAAAGTCATTTGCCGCTTCGATCTGCCTGACTCGTGAACTCCAATCCGCGCCAACTCAAGCTGCTCAACACCGTGCGTTCGCGCGGCTCCGTCACCGTCGAACAACTGGCCGAGATGCTTGGGGTCACCCTTCAAACGGTGCGCCGGGATGTGCAGCGCCTGGCCGATGAAGGGCATCTCACGCGCTTTCACGGCGGTGTGCGGGTGCCGAGTTCGACCACGGAGAACATCGGCTACCAGCAGCGCGAGACGCTGCACGCCGAAGGCAAGGCCCGCATTGCGCGCGCGGTGGCGGCGCGGGTGCCCAACGACTGTTCGCTGATCCTCAACATCGGAACCACGACCGAGGCCATTGCGAAGGCGTTGCTGCACCACACCGGCCTGCGCGTGATCACGAACAACCTGAACGTCGCCACCATCCTGAGCGACAACCCCAACTGCGAGGTGATCGTGGCGGGCGGCTCGGTGCGGCTGCGCGACCGTGCCATCGTCGGTGAGGCGACGGTCGATTTCATTCGCCAGTTCAAGGTCGACATCGCGTTGATCGGCGTGTCGAGCATCGAGGCCGACGGCACGCTGCGCGACTTCGACCTGCGGGAAGTGAAGGTAGCGCAAACCATCATCGCGCAGGCGCGCGAGGTGTGGCTGGCCGCCGACGCGAGCAAGTTCAACCGGCCTGCGATGATCGAGCTCGCGAAGCTCTCGCAGATCGATTGCCTCTTCACCGACGCGGAACCGCCGCCGCCCTTCCCCGAGCTGATCGAACGCGCCCAAGTCCGCTGCGAAATAGCGCGCGAACACTGAAGGACTCTTTGTCATGACCTACCTGCTCGCCCTCGACCAGGGCACGTCGAGCTCCCGCAGCATCGTCTTCGATCGCGAGGGCCGCATCGTCGCCATCGCCCAACAGGAACTCACGCAGATCTATCCGAGGCCCGGCTGGGTCGAGCACGACCCGATGGAGATCTGGACGGGCCAGCTCGCCACCGCGCGCGACGTGCTCGCCAAGGCCCAGCTGAAGGCAAGCGACATCCACGCGGTCGGCATTACCAATCAGCGTGAGACCACGGTGGTGTGGAACCGCAAGACCGGCCACCCGGTGCATCACGCCATCGTCTGGCAGGACCGCCGCGCCGAACCGCTGTGCGCCAGGCTGCGCGAAGACGGCATGACCGACACCATCCGCGAGAAGACCGGCCTCGTGATCGATGCCTATTTCTCCGGCACCAAGCTGCGCTGGCTGCTCGACAACGTGCCCGGTGTGCGCGCCCAGGCCGAGCGCGGAGAGCTGGCCTTCGGCACCATCGACAGCTGGCTCATCTGGCAGCTGACCGGCGGCAAGGTGCATGTCACGGACGTGAGCAATGCGTCGCGCACCATGCTCTTCAACGTGCACAGCAACCAGTGGGACGCGGACCTGCTGAAGGCCCTCGACATCCCCGCATCGCTGATGCCGGAGGTCAGGCCGTCGAGTGCGCACTTCGCCGATACCGACGCGGCCCTGCTGGAGCGCAGCCTGCCGATCGGCGGCGTCGCGGGCGACCAGCAGAGCGCCCTCTTCGGCCAGGCCTGCTTCGAGGGCGGCATGGCGAAGAACACGTACGGCACCGGCTGCTTCCTGCTGATGCACACAGGCAGCGCCTTCCAGCCCTCGCACAACGGCCTGCTCGTCACGAGCGCCGCGCAGACCAGCGCGCAGCCGCAGTACGCGATGGAAGGCAGCGTGTTCGTCGGCGGCGCGGTCGTGCAGTGGCTGCGCGATGGCCTCAAGGCCATTCCAGGCAGCGCGCAAGTGCAGGCATTGGCGGAGAGCGTGCCCGACGCGGGCGGCGTGATGATGGTGCCGGCCTTCACCGGGCTCGGCGCGCCCTATTGGGACGCCGATGCGCGAGGGATCATCACCGGGCTGACCAGGGGCACCACCGTCGCGCACATCGCGCGCGCTGCCCTGGAAAGCATCGCTTACCAGAGCGCCGCGCTGTTGCAGGCGATGAGCCGCGATGCGGTTGCGGCGGGCGGAACGCCGGTGGCGGAACTGCGGGTGGATGGCGGCGCGTGCGTGAACAACCTGCTGATGCAGTTCCAGGCAGATCTGCTCGGCATACCGGTTGTTCGACCGGAAGTGACGGAGACCACGGCGCTGGGCGCCGCCTATCTCGCGGGGCTGTCGACGGGCGTGTACAGCGACGTCGGGCAGTTGTCGAAGCTGTGGCGCATCGAAAGACGCTTCATGCCCACGATGGGCCGCGCTCAAGCCGAGGAATCGATGGCCCGCTGGGAACGGGCCGTACGCCAAGCCACGACACGTTGAAGCAAAGTGCGCGAAGCCTGGGGGGTGGGCTCTAGTGCCCAGGCACCAGGAAGTCCTGGCTGATCCGCCACCCCAGCTCATTCACTCGATCCAGGAACTGCGTCAGATACGCATGCAGCCCGGTCGCGAGGATCTCGTCGACGCGCGCATATTGCAGGTCGGCAAGCAGCTTGCCCGCACGCCGCTGCGTCTCCGCGCTCTGCTCGTTCTTCACCTTGTCGAGGTTGTTGACGACCTCCTGCAAGCTCGCGTGCAGCGAGCGCGGCATGTCGGCGCGCAGGATCAGCAGTTCGGCCACGCGCTCGGGCTTGATCACGTCGCGGTACACCTTGCGATAGACCTCGAAGGCCGAGACGCTGCGCAGGATCGCGCTCCAGTGATAGAAGTCGTACTCCTGGTCCTCCTCGGTGGCGGTGCCGAAGAACTCGCTGTTGAGTGCGTGGAACTTGACGTCGACCAGCCGCGCCGTGTTGTCGGCGCGTTCCAGGAAGGTGCCGAGGCGCGAAAAGTAGAAAGCCTCGTCCTGCAGCATGGTGCCCAGCGTCACGCCCCGCGAGAGGTGCGAGCGGAACTTGACCCACTCGAAGAACTGCGCCGGGTCGCGCTCGAAATCACCGGCACGCAGCATGCGGTTGACTTCGAGCCAGGTGGTGTTCTGCGTTTCCCAGGCTTCGGTGGTGAGCGCGCCGCGCACGGCGCGGGCGTTCTCTCGCGCGGCGCGCAGGCACGAGAGGATGGACGAGGGATTCGACTCGTCCTTGACCATGAACTCCATCACCTCGTCGGGCTTGAACCCGTCGTGCTTCTCGTTGTAGAGCGGCAGCAGCTCGCTGATGGAGAGCAGCCCCTGCCAGCCGTACTTGGCGACCTCGGCGGATTGCGGCAGCAGCGAGGTCTGGTAGTTGACGTCGAGCATGCGCGCGGTGTTCTCCGCGCGCTCGGTGTAGCGCGACATCCAGTAGAGGTGATCGGCGGTGCGTGACAACATATCTTGTGGCTCCCCTGATCAGGACGACGACTGGGTTTGCGATTGCGATTGCGGCGAGGCTTCGCGCGGCTTGGCGCCGCGGTCCGCCTCGAGAATCCAGGTGTCCTTGGTGCCGCCGCCCTGCGACGAGTTGACGACCAGCGAACCCTCCTTGAGCGCGACGCGCGTAAGGCCGCCCGGCACCATCTGCACTTCCTTGGCCGACAGCACGAAGGGCCGCAGGTCGATGTGGCGCGGCGCAATGCCCGCATCCACGAAGGTTGGCGAGGTAGAGAGGCTCAGCGTGGGCTGCGCGATGTAGCCGTCGGGCTTGGCGAGCACGGCCTTCTTGAAGTCCTCGATCTCGGCCTGGGTGGCCGCCGGGCCGATCAGCATGCCGTAGCCGCCGGCGCCGTGCACTTCCTTGACGACCAGGTCCTTCATGTTCGCGAGCGTGTAATCGAGCTCGTCCTTGTTGCGGCACATGTAAGTGGGCACGTTCTTGAGGATGGGCTTCTCGCCGAGATAGAACTCGATCATCTTCGGCACGTAGGGGTAGATCGACTTGTCGTCCGCGACGCCGGTGCCGACGGCATTGCAGATGACGACGTTGCCTTCGCGGTAGGCGCGCATCAGGCCGGCGGTGCCGAGCGTGGAGGTCGGGCGGAAGACTTCGGGGTCGAGGAAGTCGTCGTCGACGCGGCGGTAGATGACGTCCACGCGCTTCGGTCCGCGTGTGGTGCGCATGTAGACAAAGTCGTCCTTGACGAAGAGATCCTGCCCTTCGACCAGTTCCACCCCCATCTGCTGCGCGAGGAAGGCGTGCTCGAAGTAGGCGCTGTTGTACATGCCGGGAGTGAGCACCACCACGGTGGGCTCGGCGGTGGCCGGCGGCGCGGACGCGCGCAGGGTTTCGAGCAGCAGGTCGGGGTAGTGGGCAACGGGTGCGATGCGGTTCTGGCTGAACAGCTCGGGAAAGAGCCGCATCATCATCTTGCGGTTCTCCAGCATGTAGCTCACGCCGCTGGGCACGCGCAGGTTGTCCTCCAGGACGTAGTACTCGCCGTTGCCGCTGGCGTCCGGCGCCCGGACGATGTCGATGCCGGCGATGTGCGAGTAGACGTCGTTGGGCACCTTGACGCCGACCATTTCCGGCCGGTATTGGGCGTTTTTCAGGATCTGTTCGGCCGGAATGACGCCGGCCTTGATGATTTCCTGGCCGTGATAGACGTCATGGATGAAGCGGTTGAGCGCCGTCACGCGCTGCACCAGGCCTTTTTCCATCGAGGCCCACTCGTGCGCCGGGATGATCCGCGGCAGCAGGTCGAAGGGAATCAGGCGCTCGGTGCCGGAGCCGTCCTCGTCCTTCGCGCCATAGACGGCAAAGGTGATGCCGACCCGGCGGAAGATCATTTCCGCCTCCTCGCGCCGCGATCGCATCACCTCGCCGGGTTGCTTCGCAAGCCATTGGTCGTAGCGTTTGTAGTGGCTTCGGACCGCTGCGCCGTTGTAGGGCAGCTGCTCATACATCTCATCGAATTTGTGCATGGGACGACCAATCTCCTTGGGCATAGCTTAGCAAGTTCAAGGCCAAACACTGCCGGAAAGCTGCGGCATTTCATGGTGCCAGTAGCGGCGTGCCTGTTGCCGCAGGCACCCGACCGTGCCCGGGGCACTGCTGGACCAGGATGCCGCGCCGCAATGCGGGGAGTCGGCCAGCGCGATGCCGCGCTCGACATAGCGCCCGACCACCTCCGGCGCCGGATGCCCGAATCGGTTGCGGTAGCCGGCCTGGACGAGCGCGACGCGCGGCCGGACGGCATCGAGCAGCAGATCACTCGACGAGGTCTTGCTCCCGTGATGAGGCACGAGAAGCAGGTCGGCGCGCAGATCGGACGTGCGAGCGACCAGCGCCGCCTCTTGCAGACGCTCGATGTCACCGGCCAGCATGGCCGTTGCCCGGCCATTGCCTATGCGAAGAACGCACGAGACCGCATTGGGTTTGGTGAAGGTCCGATAGTCGGACGCGGCCGGTTGAAGCACTTCGAAGACCACGCCGTCCCAGGTCCAGCGCTGGCCCGCCTCGCAGCGCCGGGCGGTTCGCAGCGCCTGAAGCGGATGCTCTGCCTCGATCGAACTCAGCAGTTCGGCCTTCGGCTGCATGGTAAGCACCGCGGGCGCCCCACCGGTGTGATCGCTGTCGCGATGGCTCAGCACGAGCGTGTCGAGCCGTTCGCCGAGGGCGCGCAACAGGGGCACGAGCACGCGCTGGCCAGCATCGCTCTCCGGGCTGTAGCGGGGCCCGGCGTCGTAGAGCAGGCTGTGCGTAGCCGTACGCACCAGCACGGCATTGCCCTGCCCGATATCTGCCGCCAGAAGCTCGAACTCGCCCATGGCCGGGCGCGGCGCTTGCCAGAGCAACGCCGGCAGCACCAGAGGGAGACCCAGCAAACGCATCGACCAAGGCAGGCGCATGGCGAGCAGGATGCCGCCCGCCACGCCGGCGACTGCCATCCACAACGCAGGTGCTGGCATCGACAAGGTGGCGAATGGCAGGCGAGCGAGCCACTGCAGGAGCACTGACAGGACCTGCACGGCCCACGCGGCGATATCCCACAGCGGATGCAAGACGACGCCCAGCATGGCCAGCGGCGTCACAACCAGCGTGACCCATGGAATCGCGACCCCATTCGCCAACAAGCCCACGGCGGAGATCTGCTGGAACAGCAGCAGCGTCAGCGGCGTCAACGCCAGCGTGACGACCCATTGCTCGCGCCACACGCGCGCCAGACGGCTTGCGACGCCAGAGCGCTCGCCATGAGGTTCTCCGGCATCCGCGGCAAACAGGACCCCCACCGCCACGAAGCTCAGCCAGAAGCCCGGCTGCATCAGGGCCCAAGGGTCGAACGCCACCACGACCGCGCAGGTGCAGAGCCAGACATAGGGCCAAGGCCAACGCCGCCCCGTCATGCGCAGCAAGGCGACGGCAGCCAGCATCCACACCGTTCGCTGCGAGGGCACTCCCCAGCCGCTGAATGCGGCATAGAGCGTGGCGAGCAGCACGCCGCCGACCAGCCCCGCATGCTGCGCCGGCCAGCGCAGCATCCATCTGCCGCTGCGCCGCCACAGGACTTCGACCGCCAAGGCGGCAAGCCACGCGAACATGGTGATGTGAAGGCCCGAGATGGCCATCAAGTGGGCGACGCCGGTCGCGCGGAAGACGTCCCAATCCGCACGGTCTGGTAAAAATCAACCGTTCTCTACTCCGAGCAGCAAAGTTCCCTACTCTTTTCAATTCGCCCGAATTGTCTACTCTACATGTCGATCGCGACGCGCACGCGCGCATTCGTTAGCGACTCTTGAAACACAGTAGTAGACGCACTTGCCAAATCGTGGAGGACCGGCCGCAGGATCGGGTCGGCACTGCGACCGGGGGCTCTACCGGGAAGCGCGGATCGAAGGCCTCGCACCGGCATGGTTCGCGTCTGTCGAGTACGTTGAGTGGAGCGGCGCGACCAAAGACCTGACCTTCATTCCCGGCATCGAGGCGGCGCAGCAGGCGCTTCTCGTCGACGACTACGCGAGTTACGTTCACCCGGGGCAAGAAGGGCAATGGGTAAGCGTCGCGCAATTCGAATCCCCCTATTCGCAATCTGACCAAGGCTTGGCCAGCGCTCTGGCGGTTCTGCAGCAGCGTCTCGAATGACCTCAGCTTTCAAGCGAACTTTCGCAAGTCAATCCTCCAAGTCCCTCCGAGCACTCATCCGGCTCAGATCTTCCCACTGAACCCGTTTACAACGCTGGATCGTGAGAACGGAATCGCAAGTCGAATCGCTGACCTGCGTGAATCGGCGAAACGACGCACCCGGCGTGGTCGCTCCTGAGAAAAAAACTAAGCCCTGGAATCGCACAAGCGGTGGAGCACACGCGCCTTGGACGGCATAGCTCGGGGCGCGCATTGCCCTGGGGTCCACCCAATAGCTGCGATGTAGCGAGGCGATGCTTCAGAAATCCCCTCCCCTTTTGATAAGTCTCGTTATCGATACAGCGATGCATTTTTGCTGATCCGGCGTAGCTCAGCAGGCCCATCGCACCGACGCACGCGAGATGTGAGCGTCATCGCCTGGAACTAGCGAGCCACCGGTCGGTGCTCGGAGCCGGCGATCGGATTGTTCGAGAGGCAAACCGGGCGGCCTACTGCTTCGCTAGGACATCCGAGCTTCGCTTCCTGCAGACCCATGGAAACCAGCCTCGCAGCCGCGGTCCCGACGGCGCTCAATCCGCTCAGAAGTGGACATTCGAGCTGGGCTTCGAAGGCCGACGAGAAGAAGAGTCGTCAACCTCGCAGGCATCCAATGCACGCGGGAGCGAAGTTTCCGACGTGAGCCTGGCGCCCGCTACGCGGCTAGAAGCTGCCTTGATGCCTCCTCTTGCCTACAAGGCACGGTACACACAGAATTTCGTGAATGTTGGAGAGCATCCTCAATCCGAGCATCGCGCTGCAAGAGCCGTGGCTGAGCATCACGGCGCCTGGCGAGGTGTTCTCGAGTACCGATCAATCGGGAAAATGGCTTGTCTACAGGCCGCCGGAGACGATTGACAAAGCTTGGATCCAGGTACTCGCGCTGGTATCGACCAACGGATTGTCTTGCGCGAAGGTCAGCACGCGTCAAGGCATCCTCGTTGGCTACGCAGAACACGTTATTTGCGTCTACACGCGTAGCTGGCGAGCTCGCAAGGAAGTTATGCGCGTGCGAGAGGTACTGCGAAATGCAGGGTTCACAGAACGCCTCCGCTATAAGCGGGATGTCGACACAATGCATGGTCGGGATCGTTTTACATACGAGGCGTAGGCTTCGTCTGGACGCCTGAGTGCGGCTGGACCACGCGCCGCGGGCGCTGACCTCCCCGGGGTCCAGCAAAAATGGCCGAGCTTTTGTGTGAGTTGTGCGAGTTGACTATGCTAACTTGCACAATTCGCACCGCTGCGCGGCGGAGCCGCCATGAAGAACCTAAGCTTTCACGTTGATCTGGACCCTCACCAAATATCCCATGAGCTGACGGAGAAGGACATTCGCGAGGTTCAGGAGATGCTGCCTGACTTGCTCACCGCAGTACTGGCCGTTCGACACGAGCGCCGCCTAGCTGCACTCGAGACGCTCGTAGAGCTGTTCGCGGGACGAGCAGAGATCACGCCAGCCCACTCTGCACAAGCGCGGATGGAGGGGCGCGCCCGTAGCGCCATCCAGGAAGGCACGGAGTGGTACACGGCGCAGCAAGTGGCTGAGTTTGCAAAGCTGGGCCCCGGCAATCCAATAGGAAGCGTCAGCCGCTGGAAGGCTCAGGGCCGTGTCTTCGCGCTTCGACAAGGCAACCGAGACCTGTACCCACGCTACGCACTGGGCGGCGACTTTCATCCGCTGCCTGCGATGAAGGACGTCCTGCAGGTGCTGGGTAAACACAGCGCCGAGTGGCTGGCGACCTGGTTCGAGAGCACGAACGGCTTTCTTGGTGGAAAGCGTCCGCGCCAGCTTCTCCTGTCGGACCCTGCACGTGTGCTGGAAGCCGCAAAGGATGAAGTGGAGTCGCGGGAGTTCGCCAGTTGAGTTGCTCAATGGCGCGATCAGCCGCGGCACCGCCACCCTAGCGAACTGAGTCGCCCCCGTTGCGCGTTCGCGTGTGTGCGCACTAACCGATTGGCACGCCAGAATTGAAACATGAACGGTGTATTGCTGTCTCTCGTGGCGTCCGCGGCCGTGATTGCTGCGGTCTTGTGTACTGCGGCCTTGCTCGTCCTGGGCGCTCTGGGCGCGGCCGCCCTTCTTCCGCGCGGGGCGCCCCACGCCGATGGGTTGCGTCAGTTTGCTAGCGAGGTGCCACGGTTCGTATGGCGCGCGGTCCGATTGCTAGATGGCCTGGTCCTTGTGGTAGCCATAGCGCTCGCGGTGGTTCTCACGCTCTTGCTTTCCTAAGCACGAGGCGGTGCAGTTCCAGGCCACGAGCGGGTCTTCAGAGGCAGGGCGCGCCGTGTCGGGGAACAGTCGCTGAGCTGTTGATTTCCATGGAATCCTGACCCGGCGGAGGCGCGCCTGCAACTTGGCCTGTACGAAGCGAACGGCCCCGGCCACATGACGCCACCGCTGGGAATCCTCTGGCGCCCCGAACTCGCGGCCTGCGCAAACGACACCATCAGCTTCGCCCCCTTCGAGAAGGTGGAGAAGCGCTGGTGCTATCAGGTCTGGTACTGCGAGACACGGTCGTCCGCCGAGGGCTAGGGCATCATTCCAATCATGTGCTCCAACTACGAAGCTGTCTCTCGTGCCGATCGACTGCTGAGCTTCTTCGGCGTGGTCCGAGGTCGCGATGATCCGATCGCCACCGTCTTCCCAACCGGCCTAGCACCGTTCATTCGGCTCGCCGAGGACGGATCCGGCAACCGCATAGTCCACGACGGCGCCTTTGGCCTCCTTCCGTATTTCGCTAAGGAGCTTGCCTATGGTCGGCGCACCTACAACGCTAGGACCGAGACCGTAGCCACGCTTCCGAGCTTCAAAGACGCCTGGCGTCGCAGCCAGCGCTGCATCATCCCGGCCGAGAGCATCTTCGAGCCCAGCTACGAAACGGGCAAGGCCGTGCGCTGGAGGATCTATCAACCAGGGGACGTACCAATGGGCATCGCTGGGATCTACACGAAGTGGCGAGTCCCGGAGACCGGGCATGAGCTCTACAGCTTCGCGATGTTGACGGTCAACGCGGCCGGCCACCCGGTCATGCAGCGTTTTCACAAGGCAGAGGACGAGAAGAGGATGGTGGTAGTTCTCGACCCGGCCGACTACGACGCTTGGCTAACTTGCCCCCTCGCCCAAGCACCGAAGTTCTTCAGCCAGTGGATGGGACCACTCGAGACCTATGAGGCTCCGCTTCCGCCGCGCGCTCCACGCACGTACAGCGGGAAGGTGATACAGCCGCCGTCCGAGCCAGGACTGTTCTAGAGACCGTTTTGCGGCGGTTTGCGCGTAGTTCTTGCGGGCGGAAATCGCTGCGAGGTACTTCCTGCGATCCACCGTTCAAGACTGATAGAAGAAATTCAAGGAACTGCGCATGGCCGTCTTCTTATGCTGGTACAGCAGACATCGCCGAGCAAAATGGACGCTGCCAAGAGAAGTAGTCGAAGGTAGCCATGAGACCTCCGGCTGTTCGGTCCGCCTGGACGCGAAGCCTAGCTGAGGAGCGATGTCGAAGCAATCTCGGTTCCACGGCCAATTGCGGAGGTCGACGGGTCAGCCGCACGATGCTGTGCCGGCCCCAAGCGGCAAGAAGTGCAGGGAAATTGCTCTCGGACCCGCACCCACCTCCGCGGTCCCCCCGGCTCAAAGATCGCACCTCCAGCATTGCGACGCCCACCCCGCCGGCGTCGCCGCTAGCGATACGTTGAAGCCAGGGCTCTCGACACGCGGGCCCTTTGCCCTGACCTATAACTCCGAATCCTCTGAAACCAATTTCTTCTTGACAGTCGTCAGCGAAAAGCCTTGTGCAGCCCTTGTAACTTCCTGACGAAGCAACCGAAGATAGAAGCCGCTCAACGTGCCTTTTTGATGCCTCCATGGCGCGAGTTGCTTGGCAACGGCGTTGAGCCATCGCCTCTCGCTGGCCAATTCACTCCTGTTGCCTTCGTATCTGCGCTTGAACGCAAGCCCAATTTGGGCGAGCTCACTTCCACTCAACACTTCGATTGCTTGAACAAAAGACTTGGGTTCAATCTTTACGAGTATCGGCTCACTTGCAAGCGGACCGCCCCCGCTATTGCTCCATGCGATCGAGCCCGCAAATGCCGAGGGGTCTTTTCTCATTAACGCCTGGAGCAGTTGATCCGCCTTGTCCGCATACGACTCCACTTTGGCGCGGGCCTGCTTCTTGTCTACAGCTGCTTGAAACTGTTTGAACTCGGGCCTGTCGGCGCCATGAAAGATCCGTCCTGCCCAGCTTCCCCTCCTCAACCCATCGTCTTCATCAGACAAGAGCTGTTCTGATGGCAACTGGTCAACGTTTGCCAATGCAAGCTTCGCAATGTGGCGGGCCGGGGTTGCATACACACCAATCGACGAGAGTCCGATCATGGCGCCCGCTATGTGCATCAGCTCACCCAGCACGGTGTACTCGCAGCTTCGAAGTCGATTCTCGGCCTTAGCCAGCAACTTGCTTAGGGCAACATCCTCCATACTGAATGCGTCCCAAAGCTGGAGCCAATCGGGACGTTCATCCTGTTTTGCGACGAACTTGCTCTGCCGCACGGCCGCTCGAATGGCTTCTCCATCCAGAAGACCTGTGTCCATGATCCTTGCCCATAGCTCGCTCGGCAAAACGGAATCAAGTGCCTTCAATGGAGGGTATTTCTGGCTCAACTCCCGTGCTACGTCCCTACTGTCTTCTTTCATCAAGGCTAGCCAAGAGTCCACGGTCCGGATCTCGTCGGCTCGCAAAGACCCGGATCTAATCTCGAAGGTGTAGACCAGGAAGGTAGCGAGGATGCCGCGTAGCATCTCTTCGATTCGAGTGGTGGCATCGATTTCGCCAACCAAGCGGTCAAAATCAAGTACTGCTTGCCGCAAGTGGCGCAAGTTGCGATAGCCAGAACAGGCATGCAGGTCTGCAACCAGACTTCTCTCGCGCTCCAAGGCCTTCTTTGCATCCCCGTCGCTAACTTCCTCGAGGAACTTACTAAGCGCTCTCGGCAGATCGGGATGCACTTCAAAGGTCTTCCCTATGAGCTTCTCGCGCACACGCAGGTACTGGATTTCATCCTTGGTCTGGCTCTCTGCCGGGGCGGATCTCCTCTCTTTGGCGATGATTTCGTCCTCGTTGGCCAGGAGGACTACTCTTGTCTGGTCGTGCTCGACGAAGTAGTTGATATATCCAAAGAGTTGAGAGTGAGGGATCTCGCAGCGCTCGACGTCATCGAAGATCAGATTGAGGCCGCCCTTGGAGTTCTTCAGCAAGTCGGCTACGTTCACATCTGGCACTCCGACGGATACGCTTCCATCTGATTTCCCATCGTTGTCCAAGTCGATCTTGAGCGTTGCCTTGAGTGCACCCTTCAGGATCTTTCCAGCCACCTTGGTCCCCTTGTGTGCCAGGATAGGGTGCAGTTGTTCGAAGAACTGATCCTCAATTTCCGACTTCGAGCTTACCCCGTACAAGCTGACATAGAGGGTCCTCTGATCCGTGGGTAGATGCTTCAGCTGCTCCTCGATGAACCAAGTCTTTCCGGAGCCCCATGGTCCCTTCAACATGACTGCGTACTTTGGCGCTTTGATCTTGAAGTAGTAGTTAAGAAACCCGGTTATCTGGGCGTTCGGGTCGATGTTTGCCGGCATTCATCTGCCTCCTCTCAGCGCCAATGCTAATGCAGGGCACGGAAAGACGTCCGTAGGTCGCACGGCAGCACGAACGGGTCTTTAGGGATGGTCTGCAGAACGTGATCTGCGGACGTGATTGAATGAACCCGACGATGACGATGCATCCGCTTTGCTCATTCGAGCAGGCCCGGCATCGTTTTGGTGGGCAGGGCCGCCGTATTGGCGGCCTTGCAAGCCCGAATCGGGCGTCGCATACGCACTCATGCCCCGGCCTCCATCAACCGCCGCCGCGCCATCCACAGGTTCGACAGTGCAAACAGCGTGACGATCTGCGCCGTGTTCTTCGCCAGGCCTCGATAGCGAACCGTGTTGAAGCCGAACTGCCGTTTGATCACACGGAACGGGTGTTCGACCTTGGCTCGGATGCTGGCCTTCATCTTCTCCACGCGCTCGGCCACGAACTCGGGCTCGATGAACGGGTTGAGCACCCTACGTTTGCCAGGACGCATTGCCACATGCCAGGTCGGTCCTGCGGCCTCCGCACGCTTGTGCACGCCCTGATAGCCCGAGTCGCCGAAGGCTGCGTGTTCCTCACCGTGCAGCAGCGACCCAGCGACGTTGATGTCGCTGATGTTCGCCGCCGTACCCACCACTGTGTGCACCAGCCCCGATGTGGCATCCACGCCGATGTGGGCCTTCATTCCGAAGTACCACTGGTTGCCCTTCTTGACCTGATGCATCTCCGGATCGCGTTCACCTTCGGCGTTCTTGGTCGAACTCGGCGCCGAGATCAAAGTGGCGTCCACCACGGTGCCGGTGCGCAGCATCAAGCCTTTGGCCTGCAGGACGTCATTGACCACGCGCAGCATGTCGACAGCCAGGTCGTGCGCTTCAAGCAGATGGCGAAACCGAAGGATCGTGGTCTCGTCGGGCAGGCGGCTCACGCCGTCGCCCAGGCCGGCGAACTCTCGGTACAAGGGCACATCGTGCAGCGCCTCTTCCATGGCCGGATCGCTCAGCCCGAACCATTGCTGCAGGTAATGGATGCGAAGCATCGTCTCGATTGCAAAGGGCGGGCGTCCGGTCTTAGCCCGCGGGCTGTGCGGCTCGACGATCTGGACCAATGCGCTCCAGGGCACCACCCGATCCATCTCGTCGAGGAACTCGCGCTTGCGCGTCTTCTTCGTCGACAGATTCAAACCCAGTCCGAGTTGAGCCGGGGGAGTCACGCGTTTGGAAATCATGGCTTCAGATCATGCAAGTGCCGGGCCTGTTTTGCAGACCATCCCTAGAGGTGCGGCGGAGAGCGGAGCCGAAGCCTCACTTTCTTCTCAACAGAGCCGCGGCCGCGGCTTCTCAGGCGGGCGGTGCAATGAAGGGTGACCTGCTTTCGGCACGCCCCACGATCCTCTCAGGCATCGTAGGGCGGCTCGGGTCACGGAGGCGTCGTGGGCTATGGACGTCCCCATCCCCAAGGTTGCTTGATCCGCGCAGGGTAGGAAGGCAACCCCCTGGCAACGACGGCGGGGTAGGGCGCTTCGAATGGCCGCAGAGCGGCAATTTACAGTCATCTGCGCCCGTCGGTCCGGAGGACCGCTATCGCTGCGCTGCCGACGTAGACGGTCCAACTGACGAGGTCAGGTCAGCCCTGTGCGGACCTTCGGTAGCAACAGAAGCTGACCTTCGTCAAGGTTGCTCAAGGCCTTTACCGACAGTTCCTCCACGGGATTCGATTCGCCCGATAGCCGAACTTGGCCGTGGAATTGCTACCTTCCCGCACAAGCTCTACTCCAGGAAGAGATCGGAGATCACAGAGCGCAGCCATCGGTTTGCCGGATCCTGCTGGTACCGGTCGTGCCAATGTTGCTTGATCGCGAAGACGGGTAGTTGGAAAGGTGGAGGTAGCAGTTTCACGTCGGCAATCCGGGCCAGGGTCTCGGCCACTCGTCGTGGCACCGTTACCACCAAGTCAGTGCTGGCCACAAGTCCGCCAATACCTAGAAAGTTGGGCAGCCGGAGTGCGACGTTCCGTTTGACCCCGAGACGTTGAAGTTCCTCCTCCACCAAGGTGTGCCCGGTGCCGATCGCGGTCACCAGGGCATGGTTCTCGCGCTTGAACATCGCTTGCGACAGACGCGAATGCACCCGTGGATGGTTACGTCGAACGACGCAGGCGAAGTCCTGCTCGAACAGCTTTTGCTGGTAGAAGCCAGCCTCCAGCTGCGGCATGAAGCCGACCGCCAGGTCCGCCTCCCCCGACTCAAGCATCTTCGGCGTCTGCCCGGAGATGAGCGTGATCTCGACGCTGATCCCGGGAGCGATGTCACCCAGTCGATTGACGAGCGCCGGCAGCAGCACGAGGTGAGTGATGTCCGTCATGCAGATGCGAAATGTCCGCTGCGCCTTCGCGGGGTCGAACATCGCCTGCTGGCGCGTGATGCCACGTAGGAGCTCCAACGCCTGACGGACGGGCGCCACCAGCGATGTGGCGTGAGGGGTCGGCTGCATGCCCTCCGACGTACGAACGAAGAGCGGGTCTCCAAAGTGTCGGCGCAGCCTGGCCAGCGAAATGCTGATCGAAGACTGCGCCACGCCTAGGTTCTCGCCCGCGCGCGAGACGCTGCGCGTCTTGTAGACCTCATCGAAAACGGCGAGCAGCTTCAGGTCCATTATTTAGATTCCCGTTTATGAGTATTGGCCGCATGGCATTGCCGAAATAGTGGGCTAAAACCAGAATTCGGGCAACCCACAACCAACCGAGACATCGCCATGCAAAACCTCACGCGAGCCACCCTGAACGAACCCAGCCGTGACACCCCCGTCTGGGGCGAATACGACGTTGTCGTGTTGGGAGGAGGCCCCGCAGGAATCGCTGCGGCCACTTCGTCGGCTCGCGCCGGCCAATCCACCTTGCTTGTCGAGAGCTACGGCTTCCTGGGTGGCATGGGCACTGCCGCAGGCGTGACCAACTTCTGTGGCTTGCACGCAAACGTGCACGGCACCATCAAGCAGGTGGTGCATGGCGTTGCGGACGACCTTCTGGCGCGCATCAGCGCCTTGGGTGGCCTGAACGAGCCCCATGTGATCTTCGGCAACAAGATCGCCGCGCAGGCCTACGACAACGCCGCGTTCAAGGTGGCTGCCGATGACCTGGTGCTGGACAGCGGTGCTCAACTACTGTTTCACGCGAACCTGGTCGGTGTCTTGATGGATGGTCCCAACCGAATCCGCGCCGCGCTGATCGAGACCAAGTCGGGTCGGTACGCGGTTCTCGCCAAAACGTTCATCGATTGCTCGGGCGACGGTGACCTGGCGGCGTTCGCTGGGGCGCCCTTCGAGAAGGGCACGAGCGGGCACGACATGATGTACCCCTCGACCATGTTCCGGGTCAACGGCGTGGACGCCGCGGCGGCGGGCGATGCGTACAACAAGTTCGGCGGTCTGATGGACGAGGCCGAGAAGCTCGGCCGCAAGTTTCCGCGCAAGACCCCCATCATCCGCCCCCAGAAGAACCCTGCGGAATGGCGTGCGAACGTGACCCAGCTTGCGAACGCGGATGGTTCCCCGGTGGACGGCACCAACGCCGCACAGCTGAGCGACGCAGAAGTGCAAGGTCGCCGCCAGATCGTCGACTTCTTCCAGTTCCTGCGCGAGTCGGCACCGGGCTTCGAGAACGCCTACATCCTGGAGATCGCCCCGCAGGTTGGCGTGCGGGAAACCCGTCGCGTGGTCGGCGAGTACCAGTTGACTGAAGAGGACGTGCTCGAGTGCGCCAGCTTCGACGACAGCATCGGCGTGAACGGCTGGATGATCGAAGAGCATGTCGCCGGCAACATTGCCTTCAAGTGGCAGGACATTCCCAACAGTCGCGGCTTCAACCATCTGCCGTACCGCATGTTGTTGCCTCGCGAGATCGACAACCTTCTGGTCGCCGGTCGCTGCGCATCCATGACGCACATGGGTCAATCGGCTGCGCGTGTCTCGGGCGGCTGTTTTGTTATGGGTCAGGCCGCTGGCGCTGCAGCCGCGCTGGCGATCAAGGCAAACGTTCGTCCGCGTGACCTCCCCGTCAAGGAGCTGCAGCAGCACCTCGAATCTGCCGGCGCCTACCTCGGCCGCGACACGGCTTGACCACGAATTCCGATCAATCCAAATGGAGACAACCATGAAGAGACGCAACCTGAACATTCTGGCAGTGGCCGCCGCCTTGACAGCCGCCGCGCCGATGGCATTCGCACAGTCCACTCCCGGCTCGACGTGGCCGACCAAGACGGTCCGGATCCTTGTAGGCTTTCCCGGAGGGTCGACGCCCGACATCGTGGCGCGCACATTGGCCGAACCCCTTTCCAAGGTACTCGGCCAGGCTGTGATCGTGGAAAACAAGGCGGGAGCCTCGGGCAACATCGCAGCAGATCAGGTAGCCAAGGCGACGGACGATCACACGCTCGGCATCGTCATCAATGGAAACCTGACATCGGCCAAGATGCTCTACCCGAAGCTGCCGTACGACCCCGCCAAGGACTTCAGCTACATCTCGCTGCTGGCGACCGCGCCGCTCGTCCTGGTGGCACCCGCAAAGTCACCTGAGGGTGCCGCGTTCTTCACTGCTGCCGCCCAGAACGGCGACAAGTGGAACTACGGCTCGGTCGGCAACGGCTCCGTAGGTCATCTGGGCATGGAAGTGCTCAAGGCGAAGACCAAGGGACTGGCGCCGGTGCATGTCCCGTTCAAGGGCAATCCCGAAGTCATCACGGGCCTGTTGGGCGGCGAGATTCAGATGGCACTGGTTCCCCCAGGAATTGCCATGCCGCAGGTCAAGGCCGGCAAGCTCAAGGCAATCGGGCTGACCAGCGGACGCAGCGCCGTGGTACCCGACGTTCCTCCGTTGGCCGATGCAGGGGTGCAGAATTTCAACCTGGAAGTGTGGGCTGCACTCGTTGGTCCGGCCAAACTGTCCAAAGCTGCACAAGATCGCTTGAATGCCGAAGTGCCCAAGATCATCCGCAGCGAGGATGCGCGTCAGAAGCTGCTCAATCAAGGCTGGCAAGCCGTCGGGACATCGCCAGACGGTTTGAAAACCCGCATCAAGGATGAAGCTGCGATCATGAGCGACATCATCACCGCGCGCGGCATCAAGCTGGAGTAGCCGTGGCCCCCGTCAAATCCGCGGATCGTGTACTCGACATTCTCGAACTGTTGGCGAGTACCGGCCGCGCGATGACGCATGCGGAGATCGGAAGACGAACGGCAATACCCAAGAGCAGCCTGACCCAGTTGCTCCGGAATCTCGCGGAACGCGGCTACGTGGAGCCGTTGGAGGGTTCTGCCGCATTCCGGCTTGGAGACGGTGCCTTCGCCGTCGCACGTCGCGGTGCGCGAACGCGAGAGCTGGTCGACTATGCCCGACCCTTCCTGGAACAGCTGACGGCGGCTACTGGGGAATCGTCGGGCTTGAGCCTGCTCAATGACGACATGGCTGAGCGCATCTGCAGTGTGGATTCGTCGCATGCAGTGCTTTACGCCATGCATGTGGGGGTGCGCGCGCCGCTGTATGCCAACTCAGGCGGCAAGATCTTTCTGGCATGGATGGCAGCGGCCGAGCGCGAGGCCTATTTTCGGAGGGTCAAGCTGGTGCCCCTCACGAACAAGACGATTCTCTCGATCGCTGCGCTGCACCGCCAGCTCCACCGAATCAAGTCGGAGGGTATCGCCAGCTCCATAGGGGAATTCACGCCTGGAATTGTGGGCGTTGCTGCACCCATCCTCGACATTCACGGCAAGGCCGTCGCGGCAGTGGGCGTGGCACTTCCCTCGGCGCGCTTCGACGACACACGCCAGAGACTCATCGAGCAGGCCTTGCGCAACTGCGCGCAAGCGATCGGCGCACAAGCTTCGCGCCGCACATTGTCCGAGAAGGCCGGCTCCTAATTCGCGTTCACATCCGTGAACGTTTCGTTGTGGGTCAACTCGGGTTTTCGCACACTGCCTCCTAACGGCGCGAGGAAGGTCCAAACGCCCATCAACGGAGACAGCGATGGCAGACGACACACATATTGAAGAGCACCTGAGCACTCCGATTGCGGGGCACTACGACGTGATCGTGGTGGGCGGAGGCGCTTCGGGCACAGTGGCTGCGATGGCCGCTGCGCGTCTCGGAGCAAGAACCCTTGTGATCGAGCGCGGCGGTTGCTTCGGCGGGGCGGCCACCGCCAATCTGGTTGCGCAGTGGGTTGCCTTCTTTCACGACGAAACGCGCGTGGTCGGCGGGATTCCCTTTGAGCTTGCCGAACGCGTGCAGGCCGCAGGGGGTTCGGATGGCTTCCATCGCTACGTGATGGGCGAAGCGGCTGGCACCCCTTTCGGGCTGCGGGTCCTGCCCTTCAATCCCGAAACGTTGAAAGTCGTTCTCGACGATGCAGTCAAGCAAAGCGGCGCCGAGGTGCTCTTTCACGTTGGCTTCTCGCGTGCTCTCACGAACGACGGGCGAATCACAGGCGTGATCGTCGAAACGGTTGGCGGACGCAAGGCCTACACGGCCGGCACCGTCATCGACGCATCGGGCGACGCTGCCGTCTGCGCCAGCGCCGGTGTCGAATGTCATGGCGAAGCTGTCGACGCGCGCGCTGAGCGGCAGCCGTGCACGCTTTCGTTCCGACTCTCGAACGTCGACGTTGCGCGCTTCAAGGCGGTCCCGTCGGCTGAGCGTCGCCGCCTTGTCCTTGGCGGCCTGGAGCGCGGCGAACTGTTCTGGCAATCGCTTTCATTCGTCAGCACGCCGGCCGGCACCGACGCCATCTGCCTGATGAGCCGGATCACGGGCATCGATGCACTCTCCGAACGCGATGCCTCGCGCGCCGAGCAGGAGGGACGCCGGCAGATTGCGAGCATCGTGCCCTTCCTCGTGCGTGAGATTCCGGGCTTCGAGAACGCAGTCCTGGCGGACATCGCCGAGCGTGTGGGCGTCCGGGAAACGCGTCGAATTCAAGGGCGCTACACGCTCACCGAAGAAGACATCATGACCGAGCGCAGCTTCGAGGATTCCGTGGCGCTGGGCGCGGGTCCCATGGATCGACACGAGCCCGACGGGACCGGCATCACGCTCTATGCGCCGCCGTCGCCTTTCGAGATCCCGCTCGGTGCGCTTGTTCCTGCCGGCATCGAAGGACTGCTGGTTTGCGGCCGTACTTTGAGCTCGACGCGGGAAGCCATGGCCGGGGCACGTCACATGGCCACATCTATGGCCATGGGCGAAGCCGTCGGCACGCTGGCGGCCATGGCAACGACCACGAATCGCCTTCCTTCCGCAGTGAAAGTTGCGGAAGTGCAAAGCCGCCTCTCGCAGGGCAAGGCCCTTTTCCGCAGATCGCAGGTCGAGACCGCGATTGCTGCATAGGTCGTCGAGAACATGACCATGAAACCATTCATCCGCACAACCGTCGCAGCGCTCGCGTTTCTTGCGGCAGGCATCGCCTCATCTCAGGACTGGCCGTCGAGGACGACGACCGTTGTCAACCCCTTCAGCGCAGGGACGACTACTGATACGGTTGCGCGCGTCGTCGCGGATCGCCTTCAAAAGAAATCGGGCAAAGCCTTCGTCGTCGAATCGAAACCCGGCGCCGGCGGAATGATCGGTACAGCCTTTATTGCAAAGGCGCCCGCGGACGGCAGCGTGATCGGCGTGAGCATCGCCGGCCCGCTGGTCAACAACACGCTGCTGTACAAGAGCATGAGCTATGACCCGTTTAAGGACCTGGTCCCGCTCACATTGGGTGTACGCCAGCCCTGCTTGCTGGTGGCGACGAAGTCGCTCGGTGTGTCGACCGTCGCAGAACTCGTGGCGCTTCTCAAGAAGAACCCTGGCAAATACAACTACGCATACGTGGGCAACGGCTCGCTCGGGCACCTCGTGATGGCCATGCTGGCCATGAAGAGCGGCACGGAAATTGTGCCTGTGATGTACGCCGGCGCCGGACAGGCGATCACCTCGATCATGGCGGGCGACGTGCACATGGCTTGCCTGCCTGCGCAAGGCGTGATCGGGCAAGTCAAGGCGGGCACCGTGGTGCCGCTGGCTGTCTCCACCGCTGAACGTGCGGCGCTGCTCCCCCAAGTCCCCGCATTGCGCGAGTCCTACCCGGACATCGTCGGCAGCGCCTGGATTGGGTTCGTTGCACCGGCAAAGACATCACCCGCCCTCGCAGACCGCATGAGCAAGGAAATCGGCGCTGTCCTGCGAGACCCTGAAGTTGTCTCGATCCTCGAGCAGCAAATGATGGAACCAGCCGCGAATTCGCGTGAGGAGTTCAGCAAGTTCATGAGGGATGAGTTGGCCCGCTGGAAGCCCGTGATCGAGCGCAACAACATCTCGGCCGAGTGAGTGGCTGGCAGAACAGATGAGGACATGAAGACCATGATTGATTCACCGATCGCGTCGATCTTTGAAGAGCGCTTGCGCACACCCATTGATGCGACTTATGACGTCATCGTCGCAGGCGGGGGGGCCTCGGGCTTGATCGCTGCAGTCGCCGCCGCGCGCACAGGCGCCAAGACGCTGCTGATCGAACATGCCGGGTGCCTCGGCGGCACGGGCACCTACGCGATGGTCGCGCAGTGGCTCGGCTTCTACAACGGCGAGACTCGCGTCGTCGGCGGGCTCCCTCTTGAACTGACCGAAATGGTGACGGACCTGGGCGGGAGCGATGGGTTCAGTCGGTACGTGTTGGCGGAAGCCAGCAACAAGCCCATTCCGCTCGTCAATTTTCCGTTCAATCCAGAGGTCACGAAGATCGCCTGCGACCGTTTGGCGCGCGAGGCGGGTGTCGATGTTCGCCTTCATTCACGCGTGGCAGCGCCCATGCTGCGAGACGACCGGATCTGCGGCGTGGTCGTGGAGGACATTGGCGGCCGTCGGGCCTTTCGTGCCAACGTGGTCATCGATGCGACCGGCGATGCGATGGTCGCGGCTGCGAGCGGTGCCGCTTTTGAGGGAGGAGAGGAAGAACTGCGTCGGCGCCGCCAGCCTTGCACACTCGTCTTCCGCCTCTCGAACGTCGACGTCGCCCGCTTTCGTGCGTTGCCGCGCGAGGAGAAGCGCGCGCTCGCGCTCGAGGGCGTGAAGGCAGGTCGAATCTTCTGGGAGAGCCTTTCCTTCTGCAGCACGCCCGGCAACACCGATGCGATCTGCCTCATGAGTCGCATCCCCGAGATCGATGCGCTCGATCCTGCCGACCTTGGCCGCGCGGAAAGCGAAGGGCGAGGCCAGGTCCACTCGATCGTCGGCTTCCTGCGCGAGCGCGTGCCGGGCTTCGGGCGTTCGACGCTGGCGAACATTGCTGCCCATGTCGGCGTGCGGGAAACGCGCCGCATCCGCGGACGCTATGCCCTGACCGAGGAAGACATCGTGAGCGGCAAGCGCTTTACGGATGCCATTGCGCTCGGCGCCGGCCCGATGGACCTTCACGAAGCCGGCGGCACCGGCATTTCGCTCTGGATGCCTGAACATCCCTTCGAGATTCCGATGGGCTGTCTTCTGCCCGAGTTGACGCCCGGCTTGATCGTGACCGGCCGCGCAATCTCCGCCACGCGTAGCGCCAATGGCGGCAGCCGGCACATGGGCACGGCCATGGCACTGGGCGAGGCCAGCGGCGTGCTGGCGGGACTTGCAACGGCTCAAGCGGTCGAACCCACTGCCGTCAACCATCAGGCCGTGCAGGCACGACTCCGGCGCGATAGCGCGCTCGTATCCCTGGAGGACGCCAAAGCTGTCGCACTGGCCACCTAAGGCGGCCCAACGTATCCCAACAATTTCAGGAGACGCAATGTCCTCAAGTTCGCGCAAGTGGCGCATTCTCGCCGCCGTTCTCGTCGTTGCAACAGCATGGGCCAACCAGGCAGCGGCCCAGGGCTTTCCGACGAAACCGCTTCGACTGGTGGTTCCCTATCCGCCGGGCGGTCCCTCGGATACAACGGCACGTGCCGTTGCGGGCGGCATGGCCGCGGCGCTCGGCCAGCCTGTGGTGGTCGAAAACAAGCCCGGCGCCGGCGCGATTGTGGGCAGTGAGGCCGTCCTTGCAGCGCCGCACGACGGCTATACCCTGCTGATGGGCAGCAACGTTCTGACGACGGGCAAATGGTTGTACCCCAAAATGTCCTTCGACGCGATGCGTGACTTTCGCGCCGTCGCAGGCGTGTTTCGCAGTCCTCACATCGTCGTCGCGGCACCGACTTTTGCCGCAACGAACATCCAGGACCTGATTCGCATGGCCAAGGCGCAGCCGGGCAAACTGGACTACGCGTCGTCAGGCGGCGGCACGATGCCTCACCTGGGCGCAGAACTATTCAAGCAGGCGACGGGAACCTCGATCACGGGCATCCCGTACAAGGGTTCGGGCCCGGCTCTTACCGCAGTGATGGCCGGCGAGGTGCCCGTCTACTTCGACATTCAGTTCTCCGCTCAGTCGCTGCTTATGGCTGGAAAATTGAAGGCCTTGGGCGTGACTGGCAAAGAACGCTCGCCACAGTTCCCGAAAGTGCCCACCCTGATCGAGCAAGGGCTGAAGGATTTCGAGCTGTATTCCTGGTTCGGCATCGTTGTGCCTTCCGACGTTCCTGATGCAGTTGTGGAGCGTCTGAATGCGGCGGTCAATCAGGCGATGGCAGCCACCTCTTTCAAAGAACAACTGGATCGTCTTGGTGCATTTCCCATGGGAGGATCGCCCCAGTCGTTCAAGGCAATGATGGAGAAGGAGGCCGCCCTGTGGGGGCCAACCATCAAGAGAGCCGGCATTACGCTTGAATGACGGGTCGCGCGTCGGAATGTCGGCTTCCGGGTCACGAGACTGGCCTCGAGCGGCTGCTTGCTGGCATCCCCATTGAATGGCTGGTGTTGGCCCCGGTTGCTCCAGTTCTTCAAGCTCACGCAGGTGTCTGCAACGGGCACGAAGCAGCACATCCGCCCTGCCCTCCCCTTCGTCTGCTCTCGCTGAGAAGCCGTCGGCTACTCTGGCAAAAACGCTCCCAATGCCTGGGGTGCCGGCTCCTGCCCAAAGCGGATACGTGAACGTCCCACCGACCTAGGCCGCTTCCACGAGTTGCGCGATCAGTTCGATCTCCACGCAGGCGCCCCGCGGAAGCTGCGCCACGCCTACTGCGCTACGGGCGTGAGCGCCCAATCAGCAGGTGTCGGACCATGCTCGCGACGCTGAGCTCGTCCGGAACGCAGGGCTCGTGTCGGTGTGCCAGCCATCGGATTTTCGCGAGATGGGCCGAGTTCTCGGCCTATACATCGCGCCGCTCGACCCACCCGCCACGCGAAACATTCTCATAGCGACGCCCAACGGGCTTACAAGCGCCCTAACGCGAAGGCGGTCATCAGTCTCCTGTGCGAAGCCGTAGCGAGCCAGCCGCTGCCGCCGCCGCCGAAGCGTGCCGACCTAGTCTGAGAGCACGCCTTCGGTGCGCTTGGCCCTCGCGTCGGAGTTGAGCGATTGCGTCGTCCCCGCGAACCTGGCAACAACGCCGTCAAGCGCGCGCAGTACGGCGGCAATTGCTGGTCGTCTGAACGTGCCTTGGACCATCGCCACAAAAATTCGGCGCACCATCAGTGGTGCCACCGGCACCACCGCGAAGGCTGGGTCGGCTGCCGCCGCCCGGAGCGCCAAGGCAGGGAGAACAGTGACCACGTAGCCAGTGCGAACCATCTCGAGTGTTGCCGCCATGTTGCGGCAGCTGGCCACGACGCGTGGCGTGTAGCCAGCCTCATGGCATGCGTTGACGATTTGCGCCTTGTAGGTCTGCGCGTTCCTGTTGATGGCCCAGTTCTCAGATGACAACTCCGAGACCTGAATCGATGCTTCCTTGGCTAATCTGTGATTGGCTGCCATCACCACTGAGAAGTGGTCTTCATAGACAGGTCGGAAGTACAGCATGCTCGCGAGCGCTTCTGCGCTAATCGAGTCGTCGACCAACGCCAAATCGACCTGTTTTGCTGCCGCAGCTTTCAGGCTCTCGCCAGGCTCTAGCTCTTCGAAACGCAAGTCCAATTGCGGGAACTCACGCAGTAGGTCTTCAAATACCGCGGGGATGAAGGTGGTCGCAACGGACCCGAACGCGGAAATTCGAACTTCCCCGGCCACCGCGCCCTTGGCGGAGGCCAAGTCGGCTTCAATTTCGTTGACCAGGTCCAAAACCTTGGCCGACCGAGCGACAAGGCTCTCCCCGGCCAGAGTTAGCCGGACGCCGCGGCCGGACCGTTCGAAAAGCACCGCTCCTGTCTCTTGTTCGAGGATGGCGAGCTGCTGGGAAACAGCCGGGCGGGTTAGGTTTACGGCTTCAGCGACCTTGGCGATGGTGCCCAGGACGGCGAGCTCGCTTAAAAGGTGAAGCCGGGAGAGATTCAGCATAAGGCGACAGAAAAACTAACGTTGTTTTACGCCTCTCAAGGGCCCATGGCACCCTCTACTTAGGGTTTCCCCCAAGGAAAAATAGACGAAGGTTCATTGCATGCAAGTAGCGCGCCAGGGCTGCGGGCCGCTTACTGATGACGGTTCAATAGGAAAGAAAAGCTAACGTTCTCCGTAAGCATCTGTGGTCTTATCTTTCGAGACCCTTCTCCATAAAGTTCACTCATTCCAAACAGGAGCGATTGAAAGTTATGAAGAACGTTGCATTCATTGGTGTAGGCAAGATGGGCGCGGAAATGGCTTCCCGCCTGGTCGCCGCAGGCTTCAAGGTCACCGTATTTGACCCAAACGACGCTGCAGTCAAGGCGCTGGTTTCGAAGGGTGCCGCTGCCGCCTCGAACCCGAAGGCCGCTGCGGAGGGCGCCGACGCCGTCATGTTCAGCCTTCCCACGCCGGCCATCCTTCGCGCCGCGGTGACTGGCCCCGAAGGCGTGCTCAATTCCGTCAGCAAGGGCGCTGTCCTGGTTGACTTCAGCACGGTCGACCCTGAAACCACGAAGGAACTCGCCAAGGCTGCTGCCTCGAAGGGCGTCGAGTTCCTGGACTCGCCGGTCAGCGGCGGTGTGGCCGGTGCGGCAAACGGCAAGCTCGTCCTGATGGTCGGCGGCGATGCTGCCGTTCTCGAACGCGCAACTCCGATGCTGAACAACCTGGCCGGTCGCATCGTTCATTGCGGCCCCATCGGCGCCGGCCAACTGACCAAGCTGAGCCACAACCTCATCGTTGCCATCAACACCGTTGCACTCGGTGAAGTCCTTGCCGCAAGTGTCAAGGCTGGCGGGAATCTCGAAGTGCTGTGTGACGTTCTGACCGCTGGCATGGCGGGCAGCAAGATGCTCGACTGGTTCCACAAGACGCTGTTCACTGCGGAGCGGCCGGCGTTCTTCGCCATCGACCTGATGCACAAGGACATCGGCCTGTGCCTCGACGAGTTCTCGAACTACCCGATGCCCCTGGGCCAGCTGGTCAAGCAGACCTACAACGCCGCACGCGCCAAGGGCCTCGGCGGCAAGGACTCTACCAGCATTTGCGAAATCTACGAAGAGTTGCTGGGCGTGCGCCTGCAAGCAGCCGCCTAAGTCTTCAACCATCCCCTTTTGCGAGAGATTCACGTGAGCAACTCTACTCAATCCAAATACGGCGACGTCAAGCTGCCGAGCGCCGGTTTGGCTGGCAACTTCATCAATGGTGAATGGTCCAAGCCGATTGGTGGAAAGACCTTGGCGGTCGTCAATCCCTGCCGTCTGGACACCATCGCCAACGTCGGAGCGGCTGATGCGCGGGATGTGGACGCTGCAGTGGCCGCAGCCAAGGCGGCGTTCCCTAAGTGGCGTCGCAGGGCCGCTCGTGAGCGCGGCGCGATGCTCATCGAGTTCGGCAACCGCATCACGGCCAACGCCGAGGAAATTGCCAAGATTCTGGCCGCCGAAACGGGCAATGCCCTGCGCACCCAAAGCCGCCCGGAAGTCGCAAGCACTGCCGAGGTCCTGCGCTACTACGGCGGCGTCATCGCCGAGCAGAAGGGTGAAACCCTCCCACTGGGCCCGGGCCTCTTCAGCTACACCACTCGCGAACCCTTCGGCGTGGTCGGCGCCATCATTCCCTGGAACTCGCCGCTGGTGCTTGCCGCCGTGAAGATTGGCATGTCGCTGGGCACGGGCAACACGTTGGTCCTGAAGCCCGCCGAAGACGCGCCGCTGGCCGTCATCCGCATCGCCGAGCTGGCCGCCGACATCTTCCCGGCTGGTGTGTTCAACGTCGTGACCGGTGAAGGCCTGGAGGCAGGCGCTCCCCTGAGCCAGCACGCCGACGTCGCGAAGGTCTCGTTCACCGGCTCCCATGAAGTGGGCCAGAAGGTGGCTCACGCCGTCGCCGACCGCATCGGTCACCTGACGCTTGAGCTCGGCGGCAAGAGCCCCTGCATTGTCTATCCGGACGTGGCGGGCGACTCCCAGCTCGACACGACCGTGAACAACATCATTGCGGCGATGCGCTTCGCCCGCCAAGGCCAGTCGTGCACGGCCGGCTCCCGCTTGTTCATCCACGAATCCGCCTGGGGCAAGGTCATGCCGCGCCTCGTCGAGAAGGTCAACGCGCTGAAGGTCGGCGACGCTCTTGACGAATCTTCCGATATCGGTGCGGTCATCAACGCGGAACGGTACACCGCCGTCTGCGGCTTCATCAAGGAAGCCATCGACGCAGGCGCCAAGGTCGAAACCGGCAAGCTGCCGCCCGCAGTTCAGGATGCCAAGGGCTATTTCCCGACGCCTGTCATCTTCAGTGGCGTGGACAACACCTGGCGCATTGCGAAGGAAGAGGTCTTCGGTCCCGTCCTGGTCGCAATCCCATGGAAGGACGAAGCCGAAGTGCTGGCTATGGCAAATGACACCCACTACGGCTTGGCTGCGTACGTCTTCACCAACGACATCAACGCCGCAATGCGCGCCACCGAAACGTTGGACGCCGGCTGGATTCAGGTCAACCGTGCAGGCGGTCAGATTCCGGGCATGTCTTACGGCGGTGCCAAGCAGAGTGGGATCGGCGCTGAGTACTCGATTGAAGGTGCACTCGAGAGCTACACCAGCCGCAAGAGCGTGACGTACGGCATCTGAGGTGACCAAAATGGACGTGACAACCTCGTCGACCACAGCGAGCGCCGCGACCGGCGTCGCCCTGACATCGGAGCAGGTTGAATCGGGCAACCGAATCGACCGTCTGATGACCCTGGAAATCCGTCCGCTTAGCGGCGGACTTCCCCCAGGTATCGTTGTGCCCATGTACGAGGTCTGTCGCGCCCATCAGGGAGCGCCACTCTCGATGGCCGCCGCCGCCGCCCTGAAGGCCAAGGTCCGCCCTGGCAGCACCGTCGTCATCGCGACTGGCGCCGGCGTTGCTCCCAAGCTGCCCTTGGGCGAAACCGACGGGCCCGTCGGCGCCGCGGCGCTGGCCGCGGCTATCGTCAAAGGTCTGCATGCCAAGGTCGTCTTTGTGACCGAAGACGCGCATCTCCCACCAGTCGTCGCCGCTGTCGAATTGGTCAACACCAAGCTTGCCACTTGGGCCGAATCCCAACCAGGTCGGACCTACGAACCTATCACGGTCGAGTCGTTCCCTATCGGAATGAACGCAGGGCAGACCCGCTCTCGCGAACTCATCGAAAGGCTCAATCCCAGCGCCGTCGTGTTCGTCGAACGGGATGGACCAAACGTCGAAGGTCAGTTCCATGGTGTTCGGGGCGATTGCCGCGACCCGCTCACCGTCGGCTATGTCTACCTGCTCGCGTACCACGCCGCTGAAGCAGGCGTCCTCACCATCGGCATTGGCGATGGCGGCAATGAAGTTGGCTTCGGGGCGGTCCGCGAGGCAATTCGCGACGTACTTCCCATGCGCGGTCGTTCGCTCGCCGGCCACGCCTCCGGCGTTGTGACCGTCGTCCCGACGGACGTGACCGTGAGCGCCGCTGTATCCAACTGGGGCGCGTGTGCAGTCGCGGCAGCCTTGGCAGTCTTGCTCTCGGACACCGAGCTGCTCCATGACCCCGACACCGAGCACGAACTCATTGCCGTCACCGTCGCTGCAGGTGCACGAGATGGCGCCACTTCGAAGCAGAGCATGGTCGTCGATGGCATCGACTTTTCGGGCCATCTCGCCTTCGTCTCCCTTCTGAGGGTCGTTGCCGGAATCTCCATCCGCACCTCGTCCGCCGCGTAAGTAGGAACTCGCATGCAACAGAAAAAATCCACAGACTCCTTCGGAAATCCGCTCGACCCCATCGTCGGATTCGCAAGGGGCCGCATCATTCAATCCAGCGTCGACGAAGCTCGACGTCTTCGCCAGGGCCAGAAGGTCGCGGCCGAACGCGTCCGCAAGCTCGGCCCCCAGTCGATTGGCGTCTTCACCGGCAACCAGCGTGAGTTCCCACTCAAGGTCGAAGACCTAAACACTCACTGTGAAGAGTGGGTCGGGCCAGGTCTCTTCGCCGAGGAGCTTAGGCAGGCCGCTATCGCTCACATGGGCGGGCTTCCGACCGACGGAGTCGCCACCGTGAACCGCACGAGCGCCGGCATCATCGCTGCCATCGCCGCGCTGGCCGAGGGCCGCAGCGTCGTTTCCGTGGTGCCGCCTGGCGGTCGTTCGCACGCATCGGTCATTCGTGGTTGCGGCATCGCACGAGTCGAACTCCACGAAGTGCAAGGTGACAAGGACTGGGCTGCAGCCATCGAGCAGCACAAGCCTGCGCTGGTCGTCATCACCACCGTGACCAGCAGCCTCGAGTTCCTGGACGACGCAGTTGCAATGGATGCCGCAGGCGTCGCGAAGGCGCGCGGAGCCAAGGTGCTGCTCGATGAAGCCTACGGTGCTCGCATGAGGCCCGTGCTGCGGTCTGGCGTTCTCAGCCTCAAGCTTGGCGGCGACCTGGCAATCACCAACTGCGACAAGGCCGGTCTGTCTGGTCCACGTTCTGGGCTTCTGGTGGGGCGTCCTGAGTTGGTGACGCGAGTCTCCGCCAAGGCCTCGGAGTTCGGGATGGAAGCCCGGGCCCCTATTGCGGCAAGTGCCCTTCGCTCGATTCAACGCTTCTCCCCGCAAGACCTCATCGACGAGGCACAAGCCGGGCAAAAACTGGCTCATGCACTGCAAGAGCGTCTCGGAGCAGAACTCGTCGCCGTCAGCGACCTCGGGCCGATGATTGAAGAGGATCTGGCGCTCAAGGAGGTCTTCCGCCGTGCAGGCAGGAGCACCGACAACGCCGGCGTCACGCCCGCCGAAGTGACCTCTGCCCTGGGCATGGTCCTTCTGCGTGACCACGGCATCTTGACGGTCAACACGCACGGTCAACCAGGCGCCCGTGTCTCTGTGCGCCTCAAGCCGACTCATGGCGCCATCGAGCGCGTCGGCGGCATGGCTCGCGTCATCGAGGCGATGAACACTTCGTTCAGCGAGGTCGCCCGTTACGTCGCGAAGCCCGAGGACCTGGCCCAACTCATCTTGGGGGACACGAAATGACGGTCGACCGCAAAGTGCTTGAATCCATCGACGAGCGGCTCGACAAGTTAGTGAGCTTGGACATCGGCGGCCGCGGCGTCGAACACCTCTACGTGGCTGCTCGGGCACGCCAAGGCGGCTCCCTGGTCGGTGCGGCAGCAGATGCTCTGCTGGGCGTGCCGGACGGCGCAACCGTCTTTGTGACCACAGGCTCGGTCTCGCGTGCCTGGATCTCGACCGAAATCGGCGAAAACGATGGACCTGCCGGCGCCGCTATCGTGATTCGCGCCCTGTCCATCGGAAAGCGCGTCCATTGCGTGCTGCTCGCAGAAGAGACTCTGCTTCCGGGCATGAAAGCCATCCTGACCAGCGCCGGCGTGACAGTGCTGCCGTTCAAGCAAGCGCAAATCGCATGCAAGGATGGAAGCCTCGCAGTTTGCTCGCTCTTGCCGTTCACGACCAAGGACGAGGACGCCAAGGCCGAGGCGAAAGCCTTGCTCGCCAGCTACAAGCCCAGCCTCTTCTTCTCGACTGAGCGGGTCGGACGCGCGAGAGATGGCGTGTACTACAGCATGCGTGCCATCGACTACGGCATGGGGCGGGCGCGCATCGACGTTCTGTTCGACGAAGCGCTTGCTCAAGGCATTCCCACGGTGGCTGTCGGCGATGGCGGAAACGAAATCGGTATGGGAGCTATCACCCAGGCAGTCGCCGACCACGTGAAGTTCGGCGCAACCATCGCCGCAGTGACGCCGGCAGATGTGCTGGTCACCGCTGCATGCTCGAACTGGGGCTGCAACGCAATCGCCGCGGCAATCGCTGCGCGTCGAAAGAATGCGCGCCTGCTAAACACCCCGGAGTTGGAGCGTCAATTGCTGATGCGCGGCGTGGATATCGGCCTCATCAACTCCGTGCAGAACGTCGTGGACGCCAATGTCGATGGCATGCACTTGGACACACACATCGCCTTCACCGAAATGCTGCGCGCTGTCGTCAAGCCGGCGCTCAACTGACCGGCTGCTTACCAATCCTTCCCATCAACCCATCCCCACCACAAGAGGAGTTCTCCATGCGCAAACTTATTGGTGCTGTCTGCATGCTCTTTGCAGGTCTGCTCGTCTCGCAAACTTCTGCCGCCCAGGAGAAGTCCAGGCTCGACGAAGTGCTCGCCCGCGGCAAAGTCATCGTGGGCGTCAGCAGCGAATCTCCGCCCTTCGGCTTCGTGAATGAGAAGGGTGACCTGTCTGGCTTCGACATCGACGTGGCCAAGCTCATCGCGAAGGGGCTGTTCGGAAGCGACGACCCGAAGCACATCGAGTTCGTCAAGCAGAGCTCGGCAGCTCGTTGGGAGAACGTCAACAGCGGCAAGGTGGACTTCGGGATTCACGTGGCAACGGTTCTTCCAGACCGCATCGCGCGTGTCGCATTCACCCGCGGCTACATCGACTCTTCGATTGTTGTCATCGTGAAGGCCGACTCGAAGTTCAAGACCTTCGCAGACCTCAACAACGACAAGGTGTCGACGGCCATCCTGTCGACTCCTGTGCAGGCTGAACGTGCCAAGCAGTTCTTCCCAAAGGCCAAGACTACGACGCTGGACTCCATCGGCGCTCAGTTCACTGCGGTCAAGGGCGGACGAGTCGATGCAGCCCAGCTCGACGAGCCGGTGGCCCTCTGGTACGCCGCGCAGAACAAGGACGTGCGAATCCTCGACGAGCGGATGACTGCGGTCACCAACAACGCCATCTACATGAAGCAAGGTGACTTCAAGTGGTGGCTGGCCCTGGATACGTACGTCAATGAAATGCGGGCAGGCTCCATGTTCAACGACTATTCCGCCAGCTACAAAAAGTGGTTCGGCAAAGACGCGCTGAACACTAAGTACTACGTGAACGCCAAGTGAGCGTTGGGCGCTGCACAGAGGGACAGCAATCATGAACTGGCTCAATCTAGCCGCAGGATGGCTGCCGGAGTTCTTCGACGGCTTCCTGGTGACGCTCGCGCTCGTCGCGATGTGTCTGCCAGTTGCGGTGGTGCTGGGCGTGCTGCTGGTCCTTCTGCGCGTCTCAGAGAGGGCGGTGGTCTGGGTTCCGACCTACGCCGTGATCGAGTTCCTTCGGAACGTTCCGACGTTCCTTCTCATTCTTGTCGTCTACTACGGCGCTCCTCTTCTAGGCTCCAGGCTAGACGGCATTTACTGCGGCGCCATTGCAATCGCTGTGCAGCACACAGCGTATTTGGCGGAAGTCTTCCGAGGGGGCGTGTCCGCGGTGCCCCGGACCCAGTGGGATGCCGGACGTGCAATCGGGTTAAAGCCGGCGGGCGTGTTCTTCCGCGTCGTGCTGCCCCAAGCGGTGCTCAAGGTAGTGCCGGCGATTGGCAATCAGGTCGTGGTGCTCATCAAGGACACGTCACTTGTGGCCGGTATCGGCGTCGTGGACCTGACCTTGAGCGGCAAGCTCGTCATGGAGCGCACCGCCTCATCTTACGAGGTGTTCGTGGTCATCGCCGCCTTCTACCTCATCCTGACCACCATCGCCAGCGCCCTGTTCCGTTGGCTCGAGATTCCTGCAGGCAAGCGCCGCTGAGGTTCACATGGACGTTGCAATTCTCAACCTCGGTTATCTCCTCAAGGCGGCGATTGTGACGCTTGAGATGGCCGCAGCTACAGTGGTCTTCAGCTTCCTGCTGGGGACGGCACTCGGCGTGTTCGCCGCTCTCGGTGGCACGGCGGTGCGCTCGGTGCTGACGGTGTACGTGTACATCGTTCGCGGGGTGCCCGTTCTCGTGCTCATCTTCATTGCTTACTTCGGCTTGCCCCGCATGGGCCTGGATGCCCCGAACTATGTGGCGGCGACTATTGCCCTGGTCATCTACTTCGCTGCGTTCGTGGCCGACATCGTGCGCGGCTCGATTCTCGCCGTCCCCAAGACGACCGTAGAAGCGGGCATGTCTATCGGGCTGCGCAAGGCGCAAATCCTGACGCAAATTCAACTCCCTCTCGGCATGCGTCTGGCGCTGCCACCCCTCGTGACGACGGCGTCGATTGCTGTCAAGAGCACCTCGTACGCATCCATCGTGGGTGTCTGGGAGCTGACCTACGCCTCGCGTGAAGTCGTGGAACGCACGCTCGCAGCGTTCCAAATCTTCTTCGCTGTGATGCTCATTTACTTCTGCATCTGCTACCCCATCTCGCTCGGCGCAACGTACCTGCAGCGCCGTCTCAAGACCTCCTGAAGGCAAACGATGAACTTAGCGCACTCCCCAACATCTCGGCGGACCATGATTGAGGTCAAGGGCGTATCCAAGAGTTTTGGAAGCAACCAGGTCCTGAAGGACATCTCCTTTGACGTGAAAGAGGGAGAAGTTGTTGTCTTGGTGGGCCCCAGCGGTTCCGGCAAGTCGACCCTTCTTCGCTGCATCAACTTCCTTGAGGAATTTCAGGCGGGCGAGATTCTGGTTGACGGCGATGCTGTTGGCTACAGCGGCGGCACAAGCGGCCCCTCGCGGCGCCGCCAGTCTGAAGCAGACGTAGCCAACCTAAGGACCAAGGCTGGAATGGTCTTCCAGAACTACAACCTCTTTCCGCACAAGACGGCCATCGAGAACGTGATGATGGGACCGGTCCTTGTGAACAAAGACTCGAAGGCGGATGCCCGCGCGCATGGTCTGGAGCTCCTGGCCAAGGTAGGCCTAAAGGACCGGGCAGACCACTTTCCGTCTCAGTTGTCCGGCGGCCAGCAGCAACGCGTGGCAATCGCGCGGGCGCTCGCCATGCGCCCCAAGGTGATGCTCTTCGACGAGGTGACGTCGGCGCTGGACCCAGAGCTGGTTGACGAGGTCTTGAAGACGCTGCGGGACCTCAGCAACGAAGGCATGACGATGATTATCGTGACGCACGAGATGCAGTTCGCACGTGACGTCGCCGACCGGCTTCTGTTCTTCTATCAGGGAGTAATCATCGAAGACGGTCCCCCCGCTGAGGTCTTTGCCAATCCGAAAACGGAACGCTTCCAGACCTTCGTGAAGCGCTTCCAGGCAAACAGCCACCGGGGTTGAACAGGAGAACTGTCGTGAAAATACTAGAAGGTGCCACGATGATGAGCTCGTCTGCAACGAGGGCCGCCGAACAGCCCATTCTCGAGTTGAGGGACATTCACCTCGCATTCGGGAACAACGTGGTCCTGAAAGGCGTTGACCTCGCGGTTCAGCGTGGTGAGGTAGTTGTCATCGTCGGCCCGAGTGGTGGGGGCAAGAGCTCTCTGCTTCGGTGCGCGAATCTTCTTCAGCGCATCGACTCTGGGCAGATTCTCCTAGAGGGCGTAGACCTCTCATCCGGTTCGCTGAACGAGAACCAGATTCGGCAGCGAGTCGGGATGGTTTTCCAGCACTACTACCTCTTTCCGCACCTTAATGTGCTGAAGAACCTGACGCTGGCCCCGCGCCGTGTTCTCAAGGAATCCCCCGCCGACGCAGAGGTGAGGGCCCGGGAGTATCTCCGAAAGGTTGGCTTGGCCGAGAAGGCCGACCACTACCCCGACCAACTCTCCGGCGGACAGCAGCAGCGCGTCGCAATCGCTAGAGCACTCATGATGCAGCCGCATGTGATGCTTTTCGATGAGGCGACCTCAGCTCTCGACCCTGAACTGGTCGGCGAGGTTCTGGCGGTCATGAAGGACCTTGCCAAATCCGGGATGACGATGCTTGTCGTCACGCACGAGATGGGCTTCGCTCGCGAGGTCGGTGACCGTGTGGTGTTGATGGCCGGCGGAAACATTGTTGAGCAAGGTCCGCCGTCGGAGGTTCTCGACCATCCGAAGCAGGAACGAACCAAGCAGTTCCTTTCGCGCATGACAAAACATTGAGAACGCAGCAGTTGCTCCCCATCCCTTCCCAATCACACTGAAAGTAAGCCATGAATCGCATTCTCTTTGCCTCGATTTCCGTCGCCATCGCAACGATGTCGTTTGCCAGTGCTGCCGCGTCGAAGGTGAACGTTCCTCTTCCCCCTGAGGTGAAGAGCGCGGGCTTTCTCACCGTTGGCATCAACTGCACGTACCCGCCCGCGGGCTACGTCGGCATTGACGGGAAGCCGGCCGGCTACGAGTACGCGATGGTGAAGCGCATCGCAGAGTTCGCGCTCGGTACCGGCGACGGCCTGAAGACACAGTGCGTGAACGACAGCAACCGCATCCCGTTCCTGCAGTCGGGCAAGATTGACATGATTCTGGCGTCGCTTGCATACACGCCGGCGCGAGCGGAACAGCTGGACTACTCGAATCCGATTTGGGTGAGCAATCTGCAACTCATTGTTCCGAAGGACTCGAAGGTGGCCGACTATGGCGACCTGACCGGCAAGACCGTCGTGACGCCAACCGGCAGCACCTATCAAACGTGGCTGCAGAAGTGCTATCCCCAGGCGAACCTGGTCACGTCGCAGACGGCGGCAGAAGGCTCGACGATGCTGACTCAAGGCCGGGCGGATGCCTTCGCGTACATCGACGTGTACGGGTTCAACTTCGCCCAGATGCAAAAGAACTTCAAGGTTGTCGGGACTCTCGCAGCGACCGCCGTCCAAGGCGTCGGCGTGAAGAAGGGCAACAAGCCGATGCTCGACTGGGTGAATGCTGTGCTGGAAGAGATGCGGGCCGAAGACGCTTTCTTCAAGTCGTTCTCCCAGGAGGTGAAGGACCCGACCTTCGCGGCCAAGTATCGCCAGTTGGTCCCGGGCCCGAACCTGAAATTGGACTACTCCAAGAGCGGCGCCCTTGACTGTCTGAAGGCTTCCTGAGGAAGAGTTCGGACGTACTGCTGAGCGCGTACCTGCGATGAAGAGGAAAACATGTTTACATCAACCCTGAACGAGCTGCAGGTCTTGCTCGGCGGACTTGGCCGAACACTGCTTATAAGCGTCATCGGAATTTCGATGGGAATCGTCCTCGGGATGCTGATGGGCGCCGCTCGCCACGCTCGAATTCCCGTGTTGAGCCAAGTCATCGCCTGCTACGCGAACCTGTTTCGATGTACTCCGCTCTTGGTGCAGGTGGTGATGCTCTATTTCGCGCTGCCTGACCTCGGAATCAAGCTGACGCCGTTCGATACCTCGTGGTTGGCGCTCGGACTGTGGGGTGCCGCCTATCACACGGAGATTTTCCGAGCTGGGTACGGCGCGGTGAATCCGAATGAAGTGGTCGCAGCTCGTGCGCTCGGCATGTCCGCGCCGAGTGCGTTCCTGGACGTCACGCTTCCGCTCGGCGTCCGTGCATCGATTCCGGCGGCCACGACGATGGCAATAACCCAGTTCCGCTCCTCGTCGTTCATGATTGCCGTGGGCTACCAGGAGCTCACTTACGTGGCGAACCGAATGGTCGCCGATACCTTCAAGGTGTTCGAGATTTTCGGCATTGCCGCTCTCGCGTACCTAGTTGTGTCCAACATTATCGCCATTGCGTCTCGCCGGCTTGAACGTGCAGTCGCAGTTCCGGGTCTGGGAGCTGTGAAATGAACCAGGATTGGATTGGACCCGTTGCGTCCCACATGCTGAGTGGCCTCTATGTGACGTTGTGGGTTTCCTTGCTCACGACGTTGCTGGCGACGGCGATTGGTCTGTTCATCGGGTCGCTTTCTGCTAGTACGACGAGGTGGGTGCAAGTTGCCGTCCGGCTTTACATCGACATCTTCCGAGGCGTGCCATCTCTTATTACGCTGCTCTTCGTCTTCTTCGCGCTCCCGCATGTCGGCATCACGACCGGTCCCATTACTGCCTCCGTACTGGGACTTGCTGTCTGGGGTGGGGCGAACATTGCCGAAACCGCTCGTGGTGCATTGAAGTCCATCTCGTCACGTCAGACGGAAGCGGCAAGAGCACTTGGATTGAGCAAGGTTGAGGCGCTCGTCTTTGCCGTTATGCCTCAGGCCATCCGCCGGTTTCTCCCACCGTACATCGGCCAGTTGACCGTGCTCATCCAGGCGAGTGCTTTGACATCGGTAGTCGGCGTCACCGACCTGCTCGGGTCTGCGCGTCAGATGATTGAGCGGCTCGCCTACGTCAGTACCGACGCGCACGCAGTGCCCATCTACTGCGGTGTCCTGCTCGTCTTCTTCGCCATTTGTTATCCACTTACTCTGCTGGCTAGCTACCTCGAAAGCAAGCTGCGCAGCTAACCTATCATGAACATGCAATCGCAAATTCGTCTCGTCGCCGAGGCTGGCTCACTGCACCCTTTGAAAAGCCACTTGCTCCAGTGGACAGGCCCGACTGAGGGCAATGGCTCTGACCATAGCAGTCTCACATTGGCGGTGCGCGCTATCCCGCCGGCCAATGATGCGCGTGAAGTGGACCTCCGCAACGTAGCGGTCCTTGGCTACAACTGAGGTTTGCCATGACCAAGCATACGGCAGCCACTTTGCCCGGGCGAGACCAGACGTCGGATTCCGCTGGGCGTCATCGCGTCGTGATAATTGGGGGCGGCGCAGCCGGGCTCGAACTAGCAACTCAACTTGGCAGGCACGAGTGGCTCTCGGTGACGCTCGTCGATAAGGCGCGCTCCCACATCTGGAAGCCGAAGCTGCATGAGATTGCAGCGGGCAGCATGAACATGGGGCGGCACGAGGTAGGCTACCTGGCGCACGCACGTGACCACGGCTTCGTGTATCGAATGGGCGAGATGACTGGCCTTGACCGGCAGTCTCGCGAGGTGGCAATTGCGCCCTTCGTCGACGGGGAGGGCGAGCAGATTACGCCGGCTCGCACGTTTCCCTACGACACGCTGGTCCTTGCGGTTGGAAGCCAGAGCAACGACTTCGGAACTCCAGGTGTCAAGGAGCACGCGCTCAAGCTAGAGTGTCTTAGCGACGCGGCGCGGTTCAATCGCAAATTGATGAATGCGTGCTTTCGTGCACAGTCTCAGGAGGGCGTTCTGGCAGCGGCGCAGCTGAGGGTTTGCATCATCGGTGCGGGCGCCACTGGCGTCGAGTTGGCGGCCGAACTGCTTAGGACCGGGCGTGAAGTGATTGCGTACGGCGCTTCCGTTTCGACCAGCAACAAGGGGCTCGAGATTCATCTTGTCGAGGCGGCGGACCGGATACTGCCCGCGCTTCCTCCCAGACTTTCAGCGGCCGCACACAAACTTCTCACGAAGCAGGGCATCTCGGTTCACGTCGGAGCCAAAGTGGCGAGAGTTCACAAAAATGGCGTCGAGTTGAGCGACGGTGAGTTGCTCCCCGCGGAAATCACGGTCTGGGCTGCCGGGGTCCGGGCTCCAGACTTCTTGCGGAGCCTTCCCGGCTTGGAGGCGAACCGAATCAATCAGCTGGTCGTTCGCCCGACCCTGCAAACGACGAACGATCCGAGAGTGTTTGCTATTGGGGATTGCGCGGCCTGTGCAAAGCCTGACGGCCGAGGCTTCGTGCCTCCGCGTGCCCAGGCGGCGCACCAGCAGGCCGCCTTCTTGGCGCGACATCTGCCCACGCACGTCGAGGGCCGCCCGCTTCCCAACTACACGTACCGCGACTTCGGCTCTCTGGTCTCCCTCGGCTCCTACAGCACCGTCGGAAACCTGATGGGCGGGGTGGTAGGGAAGAGCATGTTCGTGGAGGGTGTCTTCGCGAAGTTGATGTACCTCTCTATGTACAAGATGCACGAAGCCGCACTGCACGGATGGCGGCGTGTGACGCTCGAAACGCTAGCCCGTTGCCTTGAGCCCTCAAGCGGCTCGCGGGTCAAGCTGCACTAATTCCACGCTGGTGCCGTTGGTGGCACAAGCAGCAATCACGAAGGACGAAATGAGCGCTTCCCTTGACATCAACGCCGTTCGGCAGGAGTTCCCTGTGACGAAACGGATGCTCTACCTGGATTCGGCCCATCAGACGCCCATGCCGAACTGTGTTCGAAGCGCATTGAGCGAATTCTTGGTTGAGGGCAACGAGATGGCTGGCCCCAAACCGGTTTGGATGCGTCGAGTCGAGGTCGCCCGCGAAAAGGTGGCGGAGCTTTTGCATGCCTCGTCCGACGAGATTGCGTTCACAAAGAACACGTCCGAGGGGCTCAACATAGCCGCAAACGCAGTGCCATTGCAGCCCGGGAGCACCGTCCTGATGCTCGAAGGGGACCATCCGAACAACGCCTATGCCTGGCTTCACCTCAAGCGCAGAGGCGTGAAGGTCAAATTCGTGAGCCTTCCGGATGACCAAGTGGCGAACGCAGATACGTTTGCCGACCACATTGACGAGTCGACCCGTGTGATCTCACTTTCGCACGTGACGTTCCACGCCGGTCAGCGCCACGACATCGAGGACATCGGACGGCACTGCGCGAAGAAGAACATCTACCTAGTGGTCGATGCCATGCAATCCGTCGGGGTCCTACCCATTGATGTCAAGAAGCTGGGCGTATCCGTCTTGGCCGCCGGATGCCATAAGGGACTGCTGGTGCCACAGGGCACAGGGATTTTGTACGTGAAGCAGAACCTCCAGGAGCTGCAACCTGTGTACCTTGCCATGAGTAGCCTGGCCAACCCACCCGAGGACTATGTGGCAAGACCGGACGAGATGACAACCCGCCGAGATGCTGGCCGCTTCGAGTTCGGCAATTTCAATCTCCCACACCTGCATGCGCTCACGAGGTCGATTGAGTTCATTCAAAGTATCGGCGTCGCGAGCATCGAAGAGCACGTGCAGATGCTCGGGGACCGACTCATCGAGGGATTGGACGAGTTGGGCGTTGCCCTGGTGGGGCCGCGACAGCGAGGCCAGCGAGCTCACATCTACGTCCTGGCTCTTCCTGCGGCGAAGTGGGTGAACTACCTCACGCAGAATCTGGTCCGTGTTTCGCCCGAGCGAGGTGGCGTCCGCATCTCGTTTGGCGCCTTCAACACTCCGGATGACGTTGACCAACTCCTCGGCCTCGTTTCATCGCGCATGCGCAGACGGGTCGATACCGACGGTCCGTCCGGCGCGATGGATTGAGATCCCATGTGAGTTGGAAGGTGCCGGCGCTCCACTGCGGCGCTGTCGTTGGGGGCATCTGAACTGACGTATGGCGTAGGCGCTTCGTACGGCGCCGAAGCAAACTTTCGCCTTGAACGGCTGCCTTTCTAAGGCCGCTAGTTCCGCAAAGGGCACGAAGCCGCAGATCCGCCCTGCTCTTCCTAAGGACGGTTCCCGCTGCACAACGGAATTTTCCTGCTCGGCCTTTCGATAGCAGTTTCGGGCCGAGGCCGTGTGCAAACGCTCGGCTTCCAGTGCGCAGAACATTACTTGAACGCGGCGAAGTGCCAGAAGCAGTTTGTCCAGTAGGCGGCGCGCAGCAAGTGCGCCGGGGTCGTTCGAATCGGTCGTCAGAGGGGCCTTATAAGGCTCACGCCTCCATCAATCTCATCGCCTTCATCGTCCTGGCGATACCCAAGATCGCGATGACCCTCTTCAGGTTGTAAGCCAACACGTGCAGGCTCATCTCGGTGCCCACGTGCTCCAGTTTCCTCGTCAGGAAGTGCGTCCAACCCATCCAGTACTTCAGCGTGCCGAAGACATGCTCGACGGTGCATCGTCTTAGTGTCATAGCGACGGGCTTGCAATCAAGGCGTTGCTGGACGCGCTCGAGCACCGCTTCATGCTCCCATCGCCGGATGCGCCGATAGGCGCTGGGCGTGCACTGGCTTTTCAGCGGGCAGTTGGGGCAGGCGCTGGTCCAGTAGAGGCGTGCTTTTAGGCCACTCCTCTCGATCGTGCCGAACCTGAAGATGGCTCGCTGCCCCGCTGGACACTGGTACTCGTCATCCTTGGCGATATAGATGAAGTCGCTCTTGTCGAAGCGCCCCTCGGCCTTGGCGTTGGAGGTCATCGGCTTGGGAACGTAGGTCGTGATGCCCGCGTCCTCGCAGGCCTTCAACTCCGTGCCGTTGAAGTACCCGCGGTCGGCAAGGGCTTGCAGCTTGGTCTTGCCCATCGCCTCGCGCGCAGCCTTTGCCATCTTGCTGAGTTGCGCGCGCTCATGGCCGACGTTGGTGACCTCGTGAGCCACGATCAAGTGGTGCCTTGCATCGACGGCGGTCTGAACGTTGTAGCCCACCAGGCCCGTGCTCTTGCCTGACTGAAGCATCGAACGTGCATCGGGATCCGTGAGCGAGCGCTGCTCGTCGGGCTCCTTCTTCAGCTGTTCCTTGGTGGCATCGAGTTGCTTCATCTGCTCGCGCAGCTTCTTGATCTTGTCCTGCAACCGCTCGGTCTTGGCCTCGACTTCCGGCGGCTGCGTGCGGTCGGCCGTCTCCAAAGCATCGAGGTAGCGCTGGATGCTCTGCTCGATCTGCTTCTGACGACCGTCGATCTTGCCGGGGGTGAAGTTGCGGTCGCGGCTGTTGACTGCCTTGAACTTGCTGCCGTCGATGGCCACGATAGCGTGGGTGAATAGCTTGAGTTCACGGCACAGGATGACGAAGCGGCGGCAGACGTTGCGAATGCCCTGACCGTTGTCGTGGCGGAAGTCGGCAATCGTCTTGAAGTCCGGTGCCAACCGGCCGGTGAGCCACATCAACTCGACGTTTCGCTGCGCTTCACGTTCCAGGCGACGGCTGGACTGGATGCGGTTCAGGTAGCCATAGATGTAGAGCTTCAGCAGGACCGAGGGGTGATATGAGGGGCGCCCAGTGGCGGCGGGCTCGACGCCTTCGAACCCCAGTGAATAGAGATCCAATGCTTCGACGAAAGCATCGACGACGCGCACGGGGTTGTCTTCGCCGATGTAGTCGTCAAGGCACTCTGGCAGCAACGTGACCTGCTGACGGTCCTCGCCTTCGATGAATCGCTTCATGGGCCACCACCTCGTTCAGACGGGTTGGCTCAATATAGGCGACCATCTGAGATGTTTCCACACACCCTCGGCCCGTTGCTGTCCGTCGAGTTTGCCGTCCGAATCACTGCAATGGTGCGGGGAGCAGACGTTCCGTCACGCCAGTAGCCCACGCCTTGCTCGACGCCGGCAAGAGCGCCCGTCCAGAGTCCTCAATCTATGTTGCGCGGCTTGACCAGTGCGCTCACCCGGACGCTTTCGTCCTGCACGAGCTTGAGAACGAGCCGGGCGAGGTGCCTACGGGCGCTGCGCCGATCACGGTGCACAGAGCGATCTGCCAACATGCGCAACGTTGCCCCCGAGCAACCTGCGAAAGCTGGCGCGCGACGCCCGCCTGCAGACCGTTGAGCGCTTCACGCCTCCGTTGGATTGTTGGTTCCGTGGCCGCGCGCTAGTGAGCCTCCGCCGCCACCTTGGCCACTTCGTGGGCCTGGGGCGTTCCGCCAAGCTCTCTGAGCTTTTGCGCCACGGCCTCGGTCTCGAAGTCCCAGGTGAGCACACCGAGGGCCGCGCGCCCTGCGTCAAGTTCGCGGCCGATGCGCGCCACGTCCTCGTCAGACATCTTGGGGCCCTTGTGGAAGAACTGGCCGATGAGCCCGCCTCCGACAGCGCCGGCGAGCGTGCCTCCCGCCAGGGACAGACCGCTTGTGGGGATCGCAGCGATCAGGCCCAGAGCTATGCCAATCCCCATGCCTTTCTTCCCGGCCCGCGTCCCGAGCTTGTGCTGCTTGACCTTTCCCTCCTGGTCCTTTGCGAGGACGCCGATCGCGTCGAGCTTCATGTACTCGGTGGCCTTGTCCCACTTCTTCAGCGCCTCGGCTGCTTGGTCGGCGGCCGCCTCGTTGGCGAAGAATGCGAGGACGAGCTGCTGCTTGTCTCCGCCCATATCCTCTCTGCGCTTCCGCGGGATCACAGCCTCTTCCCTCGTGATCCCGTGACGTTCGAGGTACGCGAATATCTGCTCGCCGCCGTTGGACTTGCCGTCCAACTCGGACTTGAACCAGTCCCGGATCGCAGGCTCGTGCGCCTGCAGGTCCTCCCCCAGCGCTTTCAGCTCGGGAGTGCGGGCGCCCTTGCTGATCAGCTTGTAGAGCAGCACTGCCTCCGCTGTCTCCACCATCATGACCCTCGCCGCGTTCTCGAAGCTACCGAGGAGCCGCGAGAATTCAGCTCCCTCCCGTCCCAGCTTCTCGACCTGCTCCACGCTGAGGCCGAGGCCGGCGTCATGGGCGAATTCCTCGCAGTAGTGGACGTTGAACCACTCCATCGTCGCGATGGCCGTCAACACCTTGGCATGTTGGGGATGCATCTCGGCCAGGGCTTCAAACATTCCTACACCGAAGATCTCGAAATCCCATGCGACCTTCAGCATGGCTTGCTCTGTCCGCCCGCCGGCGAACTCGTGCTTCTCTACGAATGACATGACAGGTACTCCTCATTCCGCGTTTAGCGCATGGAACGCGCCCAGTTGTCGTAGGCGGCTCTGGCGCAGTCAGGCCGTTGCTTGGCCCTGCCATCGTCCCAAGGGCATGCGCCTACTGCCTTGCCATCGCGATCCGCAAGGCGTCCTCGGGCGAGACCAGGTGGTCCACGCTCTCGGCAGCGTCGGCAATGGCAAGTTGCACCCCTTTGACGCGCCCGTTGAAGGCGTTGTCCTGCGGGCCGTAGTCAGGTGACACGGGCGCACCGCTGTCCGCGCCAACATCGCAGCCGTCATCGGCGGAGAAGACCATGGCCTGGGTCATCGGCACCGAGCCTTCGCCGACCTTCTTGCCATCGACGAAGAGCGTCACCTGGCCGCCCTTGCCGAGGCCCCCTCCCGCATAGGCGAACTCCATGCGCACCTGGTGCTCGCCGGCGGGCAGCGGGTCCGCCGACTCGACGAAGTAGTGATTCACGCCCGCGACGTTGTAGCAGTATTTGAGCTTGCCCTTGTTCGCGTAGAGGCTCCAGCCACCGATGTTCGCACCTTGCGCGATGATCACGCCCTGAGCACCCGCGGGCGGCACCTCGATCTCGGCGGTCACCGCGTGGGACTTGTTCTTGATGCTCAGGACGCAGTTCTCCGACAAGCGACCCATGCCGCCGAACAGCAGTTGCGTCTTTCCCCTGATCAGGACGGGCCGGCCCGCGGTATCGGGGTTCATCTTTTCGACCACCCGGTCGTCGATGGGCAGCACCTTGTAGCGTGTGGCCTCGATCAGCCACAGGCGCTGCAATTCGTGCAGCTTCTCGGGCAACTGCTTCGACAGGTCACGGGCCTGGCTCCAGTCCTTGGTCGTGTCGTAAAGCTCCCAGACATCGTCGTCGAGTGCCACGGTCTTGCGTCCCACGAGGATCCACGGTGTTCCATGCTTGGTGACAGCGGTCCACCCCTTGTGATAGATGCCGCGGTTGCCGAACATCTCGAAGTACTGGGTCTCGTGCCGCTCCGCCGCGCTCGCGTCGTTGAAGGTGTACAGCATGCTGACGCCCTCGAGCGGGTCCTGCGCCACGCCGTTGACCTCTACAGGCTCGGGCAGGCCCGCCGCCTCGAGAATCGTCGGCGCGATGTCGATCACGTGATGAAACTGCGAACGCATCTCGCCCTTGGCGGCGATCCCGTTCGGCCAATGGACGATCGTGCCGTTGCGTGTCCCGCCCCAGTGGGAGGCCACCTGCTTGGTCCATTGGTAGGGGGTGTTCATGGCGTGCGCCCAGCCCACGGCGTAGTGGTTGTACGACTCCGGGCCGCCGAGCTTGTCGTAGCGTGCCATCAGAAACTCGGGCGTTTCGAGTGCGGCCAGGCCGTTGAAATTGGCCATTTCGTTGTAGGCACCGTTCAGCGTGCCTTCGGCGGAGGCGCCGTTGTCGCCAACGATGTAGTAGACGAGCGTGTCGTCGAGGATGCCGAGCTTCTCCAGGCTGTCGAGCAGGCGACCCACGTGATGGTCGGTGAATTCCATGAAGCCTGCATAGACCTCCATCTGCCGGCGCAAGATCGGCTTGAGCGCTTCCGGCATGGCGTCCCATGCTGGAATCTCCTCGTGACGGGCGGTGAGTTCGCAATCCGGCGGAATCACACCCAGCGCCTTCTGCCGGGCAATGGTTTCCTCTCGCAGCTTGTCCCAACCCTGGTCGAACTTGCCCTTGTACTTGTCGGCCCACTCCTTGGGCACGTGGTGGGGAGCGTGGGTCGCGCCGGGCGCGAAGTACGCGAAGAACGGCTTGTCGGGAGCGAGGGCCTTCTGCTGCCCGATCCAGGACATGGCCTTGTCGGTCATGTCCTCCATCAGGTGATAGCCCTCCTCGGGCGTCTTCTTCGGCTCTACCGGGTTGGTGCCTTCATACAGGCTCGGATACCACTGGTTGGCCTCGCCCCCGATGAAGCCGTAGAAATACTCGAAGCCGCCGCCGCCCGTCGGCCACGCGTCGAAAGGGCCGACCGAACTCGTTTCCCACACCGGCACCTCATGGCACTTGCCGAATTGCGCGGTGGAGTAGCCGTTGAGCTTCAGGGTCTGCGCCAGTGGTGACATGGAGTTGGGAAGCACCGAGCTGTAGCCCGGAGCCCCCGTGGCAATCTCGGTGATGCCGCCCATGCCGCAGGAGTGGTGGTTGCGGCCGGTCAACAGCGCCTGGCGCGTTGGCGAGCAAAGAGCGGTGGTATGAAAGCGGTTGAACTTCAGGCCGCCCGCTGCCAGCTTCTCCGCGTTCGGGGTCTGGCAAGGGCCGCCGAAGGCACTGGCCGAACCAAAGCCGGCATCGTCGATGAGGACGATCAACACGTTGGGCGCTCCCTTGGGCGGGCGCAACTGGTCGATCGGCGGAAACTGGGTGTCAGGGTCCCGCGCGTCGTAGGTGATGAGGCCGGGCCTCGAGGTGTTGCGCATCGGGAGATGCGTACGAATCTTCCCGTCACCCGAATCTTGGCCCTTGGGCTTGGCTGGATTGCTCACGACTTTCTCCTCGATTGAATCGATGGAGCGAGTTCACATCACGGAAGTGCCCGCCCCTTTGGTCCGTCCTCGTTCAGGCGGACGCAGTGAGCGTACTCGGAACATGCCTTGCCCGCCACAGGAACTTGCCGGCGATACCAAAGTCCGCTCGCCTCGAAAGCGAGCGTTCAGGACTTCGGGATGAACGCCCGCTAGTGGCCGTTCGCCTGCTGAGACCTTGCCTTCACTTTCCGGTTAGCCCGTTGCCGTCTTTAAAGATCTCCCATGCCTTTGACAGGAGACCTTCGCGGGTTGGGGCGACCACGGAATCGGTATGCCCGCGGCTGAAGGCTCGCAGATCGTAGAAATGTGCGGAGCCGAGAGCCCGACGTCTGCGCCAATCGAGCCGAGTACTCATTTCATCGGTTCGATTTCCCAGGTAGACAAGTCTTGTCGAACCACGGCTGTAGCGGGCCGTAGAGCCCCAGGATCACCCACCACGCCTTGCCTGGAACGGCCTGCACCCAGTTGCCCTCGTGCCCCGCCGGGGGTTTCGGGGCAAAGTAAACGTCGTACGAGCCGTCGGCGTCTTCTTCACGTTCGGATTCTGGCTGCGGTGACGGCGGCCGAGGCCGTGTGCGCGGACCGCGTCGAGCAATGCACTGCGCCAGTCCCCGGGCAGGTATATCACAACCCTAAACACGAGCGGAAGTTCACTCGATGGCCGGCAACGTCTGCTCAAAGGTGAAGCGGTCGTTGACTGCGACCGACTACCAAGACCCAGCGGGCGACCATGAATGCGCGCTTTGAAGGTCTTGCCACAAACTTGTTCGACATGCCAGGATATACGTTCCTTCAGCAGATGTCGCCTGACGCTCCCGCAGAACGCGTCAAGCGGCTTGCAGACTCATGGCCTCATCGAACGAACGCAACGGCTTGATGAACGGGGCTAGCAGCTTGCCGGATTTTTCGCTGGTCACAACTTCGGAAGTTTCAAGTTTGGTCACAGTACGCTCCGCCGGATTCGGTTCCCAAACATCCTCGCCCAGCAGGCGACCCCGATCGTCATAAGGCCAGAACATCTGCATGCCGGGAATGCGAACCAGGTAGTACGCATTCTCGTCATCAACCGGGATGCCATTGGCAATGAGGGTCTTGCCGTAAGTCTGCTGATACATCGTTGACACCGAGGCGATGAAGTTATCCGCGATGGCAATCTGTTCGTTCTCTGTATAGAAGATCGACTGATTCGTCTGTGCCCAAACCGCATAGAAGGCTCTAACAGATTCTTCGCCTTGAAGCGTGGCGTGATTGCCGCCCACTTCTAAGTGGTACACCGGATGCTCGACGGTCATATCCGGCGTGAATATCTCTTCGTAGCGCCCCGCGATTTCAAGGAAGCGATGGCGGTAGTAGGCTTCCAGCATGAAGCGGTGACGCGGATTGGTCGTCACTTTCATCAGTTCGTCGATGGCTCGGTTGGTCTGGCGTACGTCTAGGTTGGGGTTGCCGTGAATCATGATGTTCCTTTGATTGGTGGTTGCAGTCTGAGACTTCAGGGCTTGTAGGCGACATGGACCTTGTCGATGCTTCCGTTGAACCTGAAGGGGGCACGGCTGTAGTAGTCGAGCGCGACCGGTGATCCGAGGTCCGTGCCGACGTCGAAAGTCTCCGTAGCAGTGAACGCCAGCGGAAGCGTGTAAGGCACGCTGGTGCGGCCGACCTCGGCGCCATCGACCCGCATGACGATCTGGGCCGCAGAGCCGGGCTTGGGTGACGCCACCACCGTCTCAACCTCGATGCGGACCCGGCCAGCGGGCAATGCCGCCGTCGAGCGTGCGACGCTGCGCTTGAGCGCCAGCGCGTTGTACTCATAGACCAGTTGGCCGCGATCGAGATAGAGGGTCACTCCGCCAGCCACGCCGCCCATCGCGTAGAGCACGCCCTGCGCATCGGCCGGGAGCACTGCATCGACGGTGACCACGCTGTTGCGCGACCGCAGGTTCGGCGCGGCGAATTCGGGAAGACGGGTGATGCGATCAGTGAAGTCCCACTGCGAGTACGGAACTTCGACGTGTGCCTCCGGGTCGAGGAACGGGTAAAGCCCGGCCCCCAGCGGATAGACCTTGTTGGCCCTGGCCTGCACATCGAACTCGCGCTTCATCTCATCGAGCCGCGACGGATTCGCGGCCGACACATCGACCGCCTGCGAGTAGTCGCCGTCGAGCTTGTAGAGCGACCAGGTGTCGTTGTTCGGTTTCCAGCCCGTGAACTGGGCGAAGCCCGCAATCCACGGCGTGCGCGGTCCCCACACGGAGGCCATCCACCCGTCCTTGTAGAGGCCACGGCTGCCGAGGTTCTCAAAATACTGGGCCGGCTTGCGCGCCGGTGCCTTCGCATCCGCAAAGGTGGCGGCCATGCTCACCCCATCGATCGGGTCTTGCGCCACGCCGTTGACGGACGTGGGCGGCGTGATGCCTGCGATCTCGTAGATCGTCGGAGCGATGTCGTTCACGTGATGGAACTGGGTGCGAACCGTGGTGTCCGGCTTGATGCGCTTCGGCCAGGACACCGCGAGCGGCGTGCGCGTGCCGCCGAAGTAGCCCGCCACCAGCTTCGTGCCCTGGAACGGCGTCATGCCCGCCCACGCCCAGGCCGCGTGGTACATGCTGTCGAGCCTCGGGCCGCCCAGTGCGTCGAGCCCTCCGTAGTCGCGCTCCAGTACCCCCATGTGCTGCTGCGCGCCGGCCGCAATGCCGTTCTGCGAGTTGAGTTCCGCGATCGAGCCCTGCATGCCTTCGGCCGATGCGCCGTTGTCCGAGAAGACGTAGAAGATCAGCGTGTTGTCGCGCTGCCCCTGCCGCTCCAGTTCGTCGACGAGCTTGCCCACCTGCGTGTCGGTGTGCTCCAGGAATCCCGCATACACCTCCATCAGGCGCGCCTGGAACTGCTTCTCCTTCGGATCGAGGCTGTCCCATGCCGGCAGCGAGGCCGGGCGCGGCGTGAGTTGCGCATCCTTCGGGATCCATCCGAGCTGCTTCTGCCGCTCGAAGGCACGCTCGCGGTAGACGTCCCAACCGCCGTCGAACTGCCCCTTGTACTTGTCGGACCACTCCTTGAAGACGTGGTGCGGCCCATGCACCGCACCGGGCGCCCAGTACATGAAGAAAGGACGGTCCGGCGCGCTGGCGCGTCGTTGCTGCAGCCATCCGATCGCCTGCTGCGCCAGGTCCTCGGTCAGGTGGTACTTCGGATCGTGCGGCGGCTCGATCGGCGTGGTGTTGCGGTACAGCCGCGGTTCGTATTGCGAGGTCTCACCTCCGATGAATCCGTAGAAGCTATCGAAGCCATGCCCCGTGGGCCAGCGGTCGAAAGGCCCCATCGCCGTGGTCTGGGTAGGCGGCGTGTTGTGCCATTTGCCGAAGGCCGCGGTCGTGTACCCATACTCACGCAGCACCTCGGCAATGGTGGCGGAGCTCTTCGGGATCTCGCCCGTGTACCCGTCCCAATCTGTGGCGAGCTCGGCGATCACGCCGTTGCCGACCCGATGCTGGTTGCGCCCGGTGAGCATGGCTGCACGCGAAGCCGAGCAGATCGCCGCGGTATGGAAAGCGTTGTAGGTCACGCCGGTCTTCGCAACGCGTGAGAAAGTCGGCGTGTGGATGGGGCCGCCGACCGTGTCGGCTTGCGCGAAGCCGGCATCGTCGAGCATCACGATAAGCACGTTGGGCGCATCCGCAGAGAGGCGCGCCGGCGCCGTGCGCCATGCATGCTTCGATTCCGCCAGCGACGGGCCGGCCACGCTGGCGCTCGGCGGACGCGGGAACGGCAGCGAGGTCTGCGCATTGGCCAGCGACAGGCCTTCGAATAGGACAGCGGTCGCCACGACCGCTTTCAACGACGAGAGAAAAATAGACTTCATTTGGAAATTTAGGCAGTGGGCAAGGGTGTGAGACTTGAAGGCTTCCATGTCAGGCCGGCACAGCGGCAAACGCCGGTACCGGCTTTTTGAAATGCCTGTCGTTCAACAGGAAGTGCGACAGCGCGGGGATCAGCACGAGCGCGCCGACCATGTTCCAGACGAACATGAAGGTCAGCAGGATGCCCATGTCGGCCTGGAACTTGATGGGCGAGAAGGCCCAGGTGATGACCCCGGCGGCCAGCGTGACGCCGACGAGCGCGACGACGCGTCCGGTGAACATCACCGCGTCTCCGTAGGCGCGCGCCAAGGTCAGGCCTCGCCGCTGCCCCGCGAGCTGCACGGACAGCAGGTACAGCGCATAGTCCACGCCGATGCCCACCCCGAGCGCGATCACCGGCAGCGTGGCGACCTTCACGCCGATGCCCAGCCACACCATCAGCGCTTCACAGAGGATGGAGGTGACCACCAGCGGGATCACCGCCACCAGCACCGCTCTCCATGAGCGAAACGTCAGGAAGCACAGCGCGATCACCGCGGCGTAGACGTACAACAGCATCGTGCGATTGGCCTGATGCACCACGATGTTGGTCGCCGCCTCGATGCCCGCCGAGCCTGCAGCCGGCAGGATCTGCACAACGGCCGGATCGGTCGGATGGTCCTTGACGAAGTTCTCCACCACCGCGAGCACCTTCTGCAGCGTCTCGGCCTTGTGGTCCGACAGGTAGGCCACCAGCGGCATCACCGAGCACTCGGTGTTGAACAGCTCCGGGTTGTTCACGGTGGCCTGCTGCGCGCCGTAGTTCAGCACGTCCTGGTTGCGGCTGATGGTCAGCCACTTGGGGTTGCCTTCGAAGGAGCCGGCGGTGATCTGGCGCACCACGTCCTGCAGGCCCTGCGTCGCACGCACCTCGGGCAACTGCTGCAGCTCCCACGCGAGCCGGTCGACGTGCGCCAGGGTGTCGTACTTCAGGCAGCCTTCCTTCGGCGTCTTCACGATCACGGCGAAGAGATCGCTGGACAGCGAATAGTTCTTCGTGACGAAGGCGTTGTCGCGGTTGTAGCGCGAGTCGGGCCGAAGCTCCGGTGCGCCGGGGTCGAGATCGCCGACCTGCAGCTTCAGGCTCACCGCAAAACCACCGACGGCAAGTGCCAGCGAACCCAGCACGGCAGCGAGCGCCCAACTGCGCTTCGCAGCGAAGTTGTCGAGCAAGCTCCAGAAGCGCCCTCCCCGACCTGCCGCCTGCTCCTGCTCCACCTTCAGGCTGCGTGCAGCCGCCTCGGGACTCACGCCCACGTACGACAGCAGCACCGGCAACAACAGCAGGTTCGTGAAGATCAGCACCGCCACACCGATGCTCGCGGTGAGCGCAAGTTCACGGATCACCGGGATCGGGATCAGCATCAGCACCGCGAAGCCGACCGCATCGGCCATGAGCGCCGTGACGCCGGCCAGGAAGAGCCGCCGGAAGGTGTAGCGCGCCGCCACCAGCCGGTGCGTGCCGCGGCCGATGTCCTGCATGATCCCGTTCATCTTCTGCGCCCCATGGCTCACGCCGATGGCGAAGACCAGGAAGGGCACCAGCATCGAGTACGGGTCCAGCTCCAGCCCGACCAGCCTGACCAGCCCCACCTGCCAGAGCACCGCCACCAGCGAGCACGCGAGCACCATCGCCGTGCTGCGCACGCAGCGCGTGTAGCCGTACAGCAGCAGCCCGGCGATCACGGTGGCCGCGCCGAAGTACATCATCACCTGCAAGAGGCCATCGAGCAGGTCGCCGATGATCTTGGCGAAGCCGATCACGTGCACCTTCACGCCCCAGGGCTTGCCGTCGGGAGCGACGCCCTTCTCGTACTTGTCGCGGATCTGGGTCTCGATCTCGCGCGAGAGCCGCCAGTAGTCGAGCCGTCCGTCCTTGCCGCCGTCGAGCAGCGGCGCGACGATGGCGCTGGACTTGAAGTCGTTCGCCACGATGCTGCCGACCAGACCCGCGCGCGCCACGTTCGTGCGCAGCTTCTCGACACTGGCGCTCTTGCCGTCGAAGTTGTCGGGCATGACGGGCCCGCCCTGGAAGCCCTCCTCCGTCACCTCGGTCCAGCGCGTGGCCGGGGTCCACAGCGACTTGACCCAGGCGCGGTCCACGCCCTGCGTGAGGAACAGGTCGTCGTTGATGTGCTTCAAGGCTTCGAGATAGCGGGCGTCGAAGATGTCGCCGTTCTCGTTCTCCACCACCACGCGCAGGGTGTTGCCCATGCCGCGCAGTTCGCTGCGGTTCTGCAGGTAGTTCTGGATGTAAGGATGACCCACGGGGATCATCTTCTCGAAGCTGGCGTTGAGCGAGACGCGGGTGGCGAAGAAGCCGAGCACCAGGGTGGCGACCAGGCAGGCCAGCGTGACGAGCAGGCGGTGATTGAAGACCGCGCGCTCGAGCCAGTTGCCCGAGTCACGCGGGAAATCGGCAAGCTCGCGCACGACCGGCATGCGGTCGAGACCGGAAGAGATAGCCATTACTTGTCCTTGGAAATCAGCTCGACGATGCGCAAGCCACGCAGGCCACCCACCACGAGTTCGGTCTTGCTGCTGAAGGCGACAGCGGCAAGCGGCATTGGCGAGCGCAGCGACGGAGTCGCGAAGTTGCGGCCACCGTCGCCGCTGACGGCGATGGCGCCACCCTGGTCGACCAGCGCCAGCGTTCCGTCAGCGCCGACGGCGTTGCCGATGATGCTGGCCGTGAGGCCGGTGTTCGCCGGCTCCCAAGAGGCGCCATCGTCGACGCTCAGGAAGGCGTTGCCGCGCATGCCGTAGGCCAGCACGCCCGCCTTGGTGGCGGCCAGCCCGAAGTAGCTGCCCTTGTAGGGCGAGGTCAGTTCCCGGAATCGCTGCATGTCGCGGTCGAGCTTGAGCAATAGCCCTCCCTCCCCCGCGATGTAGATCGACCCGAGATGGGCGCGGATCGCGTAGAGATTGAGCAGGCCCGGGTTGTCCGCGCGATCGAACCACGGCTCCCATGTCTTGCCGCCGTCGGCGGTGCGCAGGATCAGGCCGTAGGCGCCGACCACAAAGCCTTCGCTGACGCTGGTGAAGCACAGGTCGAGGAAGGGCTTGTCGGGGCCCGCCTCGGCATTGCGCAGGGCCTCGGCCAGCAGCTTCTTGTCCTGCTCGCCGGCGTCGGATGCGGCGACGCGGCGCTGCATGTGCTCGAGCACCAGCTGATTGACCTGGCGCCCTTCGAGCAGCCGTGTCCAGCCATGGCCGCCATCGCGCGTGCCGAGCACGACGCCGTCGTGGCCGGTCGCATAGCCCACCTTCGCGTCGACGAAGCTCACGGCCGTGAGGTCCGAGCTCACGGGCACCAGGGCTTGCGCCCACACGCGGCCGCCGTCTTCGGAATGCACGACGTGGCCGCGCTGGCCGACGGCGACCAAGCGCTCGCCGGCCCGCGCGATGCCCGTAATGAGCCGCTCGGCAGCCAACGGACTCATTCGCGCGGGGCGGTCCAGCACCTCGCTGACTGCTGCTCCTGCGCCTGCTCCTGCGCCTGCTCCTGCCCCTGCGCGTGAGCCCGCCAGCGAGCCGAGCGCCGCCAGCAGCATGCTTCTGCGTTGCACGTGAACTCCGGTCAACGCACGCCGGAGCCGGCCAGCGCATCGGCCGACCAGGCAGTGGCCGACATCGGATCGGTGTACTTCAGGCCCACGCTATAGGCACCCATCAAACCGATGACGTTGTAGCCGCCCGTGGTGAAGTCAACGACCGACTGGCCCATGCTGGAAGGTGCGGGCACTTCGTAAGAGGGGTTGGTGTAGACGAAGCCCGCGCGATAGAGCTGCCCGCGCGCGTCGTACTGGTCCGACGCCACGGCGATCCAGCTGTCCTCATCCACGTAGAAGGTGCGCTTGGCGTAGATGTGGCGCTTGTCGGCCTTCAGCGTCGCCTCCACCACCCACACGCGGTGGGCTTCCCAGCGCACGAAGTCCGGATTCAGGTGATTCGGCGTCGTCGCTGCATATGGGTCCTTCGCGTAGACCAGCTTGAACGCGTTGTAGGGGACCAGCATCTCCTGCTTGCCCACGAGCTTGAAGTCATAGCGGTCCATCGCGCCGTTGAAGACCCAGGCGTCGTCATACGTCGATGCACCCGCGGTGCCGGGGTTGGGCGTGTCGTAGGCGATGTCCGGTGCGAGCTTCACGCGGCGCTGGCCGGGCAGGTACTGCCAGGCGCGACGACCGTTCTTCATCGGGTTGATGTAGTCCTGCGCGAGCAGAGCCTCGCCCGCGCGGCGCGCCGGTGCGGTGTAGGCGATCTTGGTGCGGAAGTAGATGTCGTTGTCCGTCGAGGCACTCGTGCGCTTCGGGTCGTAGTACGGGTAGTCCATGTAGATCTGGCCCGTGGTGGCGAGCACCGCCTTGCCCGACGAGTCGACGTTGATGGAGTCGTACTGCGTGTAGTAGCTCTGGCCCGTGTAGCGCAGCAGGTGGTTCCACATCACCTCGTTGCCGGTCTTGGGGATCGGGAACGGGATGCCCGCGAAGGTGCCTTCGAGGCCCAGGCCGTCATCGGTGGTCTTCACGGCGGTGGCGTTCTTCACCGTGTTGTCCAGCACGTACTTCGGGAAGGCCATCGAGCGGTGCGAGGGGTAGACGTCCACGCGCATGGTGGGGTACTTCTTCAGCAGCTCCTTGGTGCCGGCGGTCAGCTTGCCTTCGTACTGCGCCATGTTCTGCGCGGTGATGGCATAGAGCGGCTTCTCGGCGGCGAAGGGGTCGGGACGGATGCCCGAGCCCTTCTCGTAGCCCGCCGGAGGGGTGGTGAGGCCGCCGGTGTACTCGGGGATGCTCTTGTCGGCGTTGCCTGCGCGTTCTGCGCCGGTCTGCGTGAGGGTGGTGCCGAGCTTCTTGGCTTCATCGGCGCCGACGGCGGCCAGCGAGGCTTGGGTGGCGAGCGCGATCAGCGCGCCGGCCCACAGGGGGCGTGTTGTCTTCATTGAATGTCTCCGTGAGGTTGAGGTGAGGACGACTCAGAAGGTCGTCTTGAAGGTGAGCAGCACATGGCCGCGGTCCGCCAGGCTGGCGTAGGTGCCGTTCGGGACGTTCATGGCCCCGGCCGGCGTCGTGCTGTAGTCGCCGTAGAAGCCCACGTAGCGCAGCGCGAAGTTGTATTTGGACTGGACGTCGGCGGCGATGCCGATGCCGTAGGAGCCGGCGTTCTTGTTGCCGCCGGTCAGCACGGCCGAGTTGCCGGAGATGCCACCCGACCAGCTCAGCGGCATCGACAGGTCGACGCCCGGGTACACCTGGTACCAGGTCGGCGTGAAGTTCAGGCCGAGGCCGAAGAAGTTCTTGCTGACCGCATCGACGTTGGCCGGGTTGGCGCGGTAGGCGTCGCTGCCCTTGAAGGCGCCGGGGTTCTGCGAGACGCTGAGCCAGTGGCTCCACACCAGTTCGGCGTTCCACGTCGCGCTGTCGAACAGCGGCGTCTTGGCGACGGTGCCCAGCAGGTTGAACACGCCGTGCATCGTGTCGCCGCGTGCGCCGGGCGTGTCGCCGCCGAGCTGGCTGAGTTGCGCCAGCGAGATCGCGCCCGTGGCCGGATTGACCAGCGGAGTCGGCAGCACCTGCACCGGCACGCTCTGCAGCGGCATGTTGCGGCGGTAGCTCAGTTCGGCACCGAGGCTGAGGCCCGCGACGTTCTTCGCGAGGCTCACGCCGTAGATGTCGATGTCACGGCCGTAGAAGGCCTGGTACTGGCCGACATAGCCGGCCTGGATCATCGGCAGCGTGGCCGCGACCGGATTGATGTAGCAAGTGCTGGGTCCGACCGGACGCAGGCCGGCGCGCGAGCAGGCTGCAGCGGGCACGCCCGCGGCAACGGCCGGCAGGAGGGCCAGCTGCGGCTGGATGTCAGCGGTGCGGCGGCCATAGAGGCCCGCGGTGCCGTCGAGCCACTCCGGACTCCAGCGTGCCGCCAGGCCGAAGTCGCCGGTCTTGTTGGGCTCGGAATTGGTGGCTTGCAGCAGGCGCTGACCGGGTCCGGCGATGAGCGATTCGCCGCCGTGCAGCAGGGCATCGTTCACCGTCAGGTAGCTGCCCGACTCCGGGTAGCGCGCGCTCTCCCAGTCGAAGAAGGTCTGCGCGGACAGCGACAGTTCGGCCGTGGGCTGCACCTGCAAGGTGGCGGAGTTGCGCGGCCGGTAGAGCTCCTTGGCCTCGATGCCGGGCGTGGCCAGCGCCTTCCACAGGTCCAGCGAATACTGGCCGTAGGAGATGCCGTTGACGGCACCGCCACCCAGCAGGCTCTCGCCCCAGTACACCGTGTGCTTGCCCAGGCGCAGGCCCACGTTGGTGTCGCCGATGTCGGTGTTGCCGAAGACGAAGGCATCGAGCAGCTCGCCCGAGGGGCCCTTCGCGTAGCGGCTGGTGTAGGGCGACAGGATGCCGGCCGTGGGCACGCCGAAGGACAAGGTGTTGGCAGTGGCGTTGTTGCGGTTGTCGAGGTTGTTGTAGGCCGGGTCGGCCCAGGCCGTGCCGCTCACGCGAAAACCGTACTTCTTGTCGACCACCAGGTCCATCTCGCTGAGCAGGTCCAGACGGTTCGCGATCAGCGAGTGGTTGTCGAAGTTGCGGTCGCCGTCATCGAAGTTCGGATTGCCGAGGATCGCCTTGTCCTGGCTCTGCGTGCGCTGGCCGAGGTTGTAGCGCAGGGTGTTGTCCCAGCGCAGGACGACGTCGGGATTGCCGGTGTCGATCTCCATGGCATGGGAAGCCGGGGCGATGGCGAAAAGGGCCAGTGCGGCGGTGGTCACCGCACTGAGACGATGGATGCTGGCGGGCGCACGAAAAACACGGTGGGGCACGAAAACTGTCTCCTCGAGGTTTGGTATGACGGCGGGACTTGGGTGCCCGCTCGGTGGGCAGGAAAGGGTCAGCGGGCCATCTGGCCAACTCAGGCGACTAGCTTGACGAGGCTGTGGTAGCTGTTGGGCATCAGCCGCGTCAGCCAGAAGAGCGTGCTGGACTTGTTGCCGGTCATCAGCCGCTTTTTCCCGCTGCGAACGGCGCGGAGGATGTCGTTGGCGCAGGTTTCAGGCGGCGTAACGAGCAGCTTGGCGCCCAGCGCCTGCAAGCGGGCCTCTTCTTGGCCGGCGTTGCGGCAGCGGCGGCCGTCGCGCTCGATGTTGGTCTTGATGCCACCCGGATGCACGCACAGCGCGCGCACGCCCGTGCCTTCGAGTTCGCGCCACAGGCACTCGGTGAGGCCGCGCACGCCGAACTTGGAGATGTTGTACGCGCTTTGGGTCGGAAAACCGATCAGCCCGAAGATGCTCGAGATGTTGACGATGCAGCCTTCGCGCTGCGCCAGCATCATCGGCAGGAAAGCCTTGCTGCCGTAGATCACACCCCAGAGGTTGATGCCGAGCTGCCACTCGATCTCGTCGATTTCCAGGTTCTCGAAGGTGCCGACCATCGTCGTGCCGGCGTTGTTGAACACGAAGTGCGCAGCGCCAAAATCGCGCTTCACATCGTCCGCATGGGCGAACACCGCCTCGCGCGAGGACACGTCGAGCTTGTAGGCGCGTGCCTCGGTGCCCGAGGGCAACAGGGCCATCGTCTGGGCCAGGCCCGCGGCGTCGATGTCCGACAGCGCAAGGCGGGCACCAGCGCCGCCCATTTGCAGCGCCAGCGCGCGGCCAATGCCGGAGCTCGCGCCGGTGATGACGGCAACTTTGCCTCTGAAGTGGGATTGCATGAAAAGTCTCCTTAATTGTTGGTGAGGATGTGGATGGCGAGGGCGGCCTCTTCGATGCCTTGCAGGCCGCCGCCGTTTTCCTGGATGGCGTGGCGCGCACCGTGGACTTGCCGCGCGCCGGCTTCGCCCCGCAATTGCGTGACGAGTTCGTGGATCTGGCCGAGGCCGGTGGCACCGAGGGGATGGCCCTTCGATTCGAGGCCGCCCGACGGGTTGATAGGGATGCGGCCGCCGATCGTGAAATCGCCGCGCTCGGCCGCGGGCCCGCCCTGCCCCAGATCGACCAGCCCGAGGTTCTCGGCCTGGATGATCTCGCCCATCGCCGACGCGTCGTGCACCTCTGCCACGTGCATGTCTTGCGCACCTAGCCCGGCCTGCTCGTAGGCCTGCTGCGCCGCGAGGCGGCCGATGTTCTGCTGGGGCTGGTCGAGTCTGCGCACCGTGAAGCTGCGCATCACACTCGCGGCCACCTTGACGCAGCGCGAACGCGAGGCGCCGATGCAGCGCAAGCCCGCGTCATTGCATACGATGACCGCCGCCGCGCCGTCGGACAGCGGTGCGCACATCGGCAAGGTCAGCGGATAGGTGATCGGCGGCGCCGCCAGAATCTCGTCGATGGTGAAAGACCTGCGGATCTGCGACAGTGGGTTGTGCACCGAGTGCTGGTGGTTCTTGGCAGACACGGCGGCGATCTGCCGCTGCGTCGTGCCGTGCGTCTTCATGTGATGGCGGCAGAGCGCTGCATAGATCGCCATGAAGCGGCTGTACGGCTTGTCTGATTCGGAACCTGGCGGCGGATCGATGCCCGCGCCCATCTGAATCAGCGTCTCGTAGTTCTCCTGAGCGCGCGAGACGTCCCAGCCGGCCTCGAAGAGCGCGAAGGCCTTCGGCTTGTCGGCTATGTTCATCTTCTCGGCGCCGATGGCCAGCGCGACGTCGCATGCGCCGGCCTTGAGGTGCTGGATCGCCAGGTGCAGCGCGGTGCTGCCTGAGGCACAGGCGTTCTCGACGTTGAAGATCGGAATGCCTTCGATGCCGAGCTTGCCCAGCACGACCTGTCCCGGAATCGCGACCTGCCCCTGCAGCGGCCCGTTGGTCATGCCGGCGTAGAAGGCTGCGCCGAGATTGGCCGCGCTGCAACCCGCATCGAGCAGCGCGACGGTCAGTGCTTCGCGTGCCATGTCGTTGAGCGTGCGCTCGATGTGGCGGCCGAACACGGTCATGCCGACGCCGGCGACGTAGATGTTGCTCATGGCGTCAGGCGGCGCTGCGCTTGAGGTACATCGCGAACAGCAGCGCGAAGAGCACATCGCCCATCACAAGCGCCGCCATCTGGGTGGTCGCGTTGCCGGCCAACCAGTGCGCCCATACGATCGCGACCACGCCGAGCTTGGAGAAGATGCCCAGCACGACGATGCCGCGGTTCGCCCTCGGATTGCTTCCGACCATCCAGTAGCCACAGCCGAAGGCGAAGATGGCGAGCAGCGCGATCTGGCCGAACAGGTTCAGGTGCGGCGGCTGCAGGCCTAGAGGACCCGCCAGCAGCGACAGGATCAGCACGCCGCCCCAGTTGAAGAGAGCGCCGCAGTAGAAAAGAGCCTTGGTCTGGGTGGTGGTCATGGAGGATCTCGCGGACGACTGACGCCGCGTGGGGTTGGTGGAGATGGGTGTCGCGCTCATATCGTTCGCTCGCTTTGGGCCCAGTAAGGCGCGCGCAAGTCCTTCTTGAGCACCTTGCCGGCGGCGCTGCGTGGCAGGGCGGGAATGAAGTCCACCGTCTTCGGCGACTTCACGGGCCCCAGCTTGTCGCGACACAGGGCCAGCAACTCTTCAGCGCCGGCCTGCTGGCCGGGGCTCAGTTCGACCACAGCCTTGACCGCCTCGCCCCACTTGTCGTCGGGCACGCCGATGACGGCGCAGTCCTGCACCGCCGGGTGCGACCAGATCACCTGTTCGACTTCGCTCGGATAGACGTTGAAGCCACCGCTGATGATCATGTCCTTCTTGCGGTCCGTGATGTGCAGATAGCCCTCGGCGTCGAGGTGCCCGATATCGCCGGTGTGCAGCCAGCCGTCGACGATGGTCTCCGCTGTCTTGTCCGGGGCCTTGTAGTAGCCCTTCATGACCAGGTCGCCGCGCACACAGATCTCGCCGGTCTGCCCTTGCGAGAGGATCTCGCCCGCGTCATTCATGACCTCGACACGCACCAGAGGGTTGGGCCGCCCTACCGACGACAGGCGCTCGTCGCCTGCAATGCGCCCGGCCACGAAGTGCTCGGCCGGCGTGAGGAAGGAGATCGAGGCCGGGCACTCGGTCTGCCCATAGCCGCCAGTCATCACCGGACCGAAGACCTCGATCGCACGCTTGAGCTTTTCCACCGACATCGGTGCGGCGCCATAGAGGAAGTAGCGCAGCGATCCGAAGTCCACCTTCTCGATGCCGGGGATGTCCAGCAGCTTGTAGATCACTGTCGGCGGCAGGAAGATCTCGGTCACCTTGTGGCGCGCGATGGCATCCAGCAGCAGCGCAGGATCCGGCTTGGTCAGTACGACCACCGTGCCGCCTCGCGCCGTGCAGGGCACCGACAAGACACCGGCCGTGTGGGTCATCGGCGCAGCAGCCAGATTGACGGCCGGCTCGTCAGCAAGGTAGCCGATGCTCGTCATGAAGTGCGTGACGAAGGTCTGCACGCTGCGGTGCGTGTTCTCGACGCCCTTGGGCATGCCGGTGGTGCCGCCGGTGGGCGACAGCATGATCGTGTCGTCCATGTCGCAGGCCACGTCGGGCCGGCTGCTGGGTGCCGTCGCGACCCAGCCGTCGAGGGAGACCGCGCCAGCGGCATTGTCGTCGATGCAGATCCAGCGCTTGACCTTGGGCAGGCGCTCGCGCAGGCCGTCGATCTGCGAGGCGAAGGCCCCCTGGAAGAACACGACCTCGCAATCGAAGGTGTCGAGGATGTGGTGGTTCTCCTCGGCTGCATTGCGCGCATTGACGGGAATCCACGCCATGTTCGCACGCCACAGGCCGAGGGTGCACACCCACGCGGTCACGTCGTTGCCGGCCCAGACGGCGCCGCGCGTGCCCATGCCGAAGCCGTCCGCCAGCAGCGCGTTGGCAATGCGGCAGGACAGGGTTCCGACCTCGTCGAAGCTGTGCTTGCGCTCATTCTGGATGTAGGCGATGCCGGTCGGATTGATGCGCCAGCCGCGGTCGAAGAAGTCGATGATGGCCACGAGGCCTCCTCAGAGTTGCGTGACGGTGGCGCGCGCGAGGCCGCGCTGCTCCAGGAAGCCCAGCAGGTAGCGGTGGCCGAAAGCCTTGCCTGCGGACGCGAAGCCGACCTTGTGGGTCTCGTTGTCGATCAGCTTCATCGCAGCGGCAGCCTGCAGCACGCCGGTGGCGAGGTAAGGCGTGACGCCGTGCACGGTGGCGCGCACCGCGGCGAGCTGGCCGCGACCGATGGCGAAGTCCACCGTGCGCTGGATCGTGGTGCGCTCGCGGGGCGGCATCACCGGCGTGGTGGAGGCCACGAGCTGGTTGATCACGGCGTCCTGCTCGGCCTTGGCCATGTGCTTGTACTCGGTGTCCCATTTCTGGCCGATCGAATGCACCAGCTTCATCACGTCGTTGTCATAGAAGCCGACGGCCGAGATGCACGAACGGACGCGGGCATCGTTCTCGAAAAACACGGGCAGCGAGGTGCCGCCCCAAGGCAGGCCGAACACCGGCTGGGCGATCTCGGGCGTCACGAGGTTGAAGCTGGCGGCAGGCGCGTGCGGGACGAGCTTCTTCTCCCACAGGTAGCACTGCTCCTGGCGGAACAGCTCGAAGATCGAGGCGGTCGAGCCGATCGTCACGCCTGCGCCCACGCCGCGCGGTCCGCGCGCCAGCGAGGCGGTTTCGAGCGCATCCACGCCGGGCGTTTCGAGCGCAAGCTCTGCGGCGATCTCGGCGAAGGTGTACATGTAGGCGGTGGACGGTGCCAGCAGCAGCCCGACCTGGCGGTACAGGTCGCCGAACTGGTCGCGCGCTTGGCGGATGTAGCCTTGTTCGCCTGTCGTGTCGAGGTAGTGGCAACCAGCCTTCAGGGCGGCTTCGACGGCGGTCAGGCCGAAGTTCACGAACGGCCCGACCGTGTTGCAAACGACCTTGGCGCCCGCGAAGGCGCGGGTGAGCGATTCGACGCTGTGGTCGCACTCGATGATTTCGTAGGTCGCGGACTCCAGGCGAACGACGCGCTGGGCCATCATTTCGCGGGTGCGTTCAGCGCTGCGCGAGATCGCGGTGAACGGGATGTTCTGGTCGATGAGCGCGTCCATGATCAGCATGCCGGTGTAACCACTGGCGCCATAGACAACGACGGGATGCTTTGCCACTGAGAGTCTCCTGAATAGGTGTGTTTGGGATGCAGTCAGTGTCTTTTTTCGAGGGGGCTTGCTCAATCACGGAAAGCCGGGCAATTTGCACGGGTGGGCGTTCACGGAAATCCGTGACTCCCGGCCAAACGGCCTACGGATTTACACCCAGGCCATCGCGCAATACCGGAGTGCCAAAATCGAGATCCCTCCCGAAATCACCGGTCCCGCCGCTGGTGAGTGCCCGATGTCGTCCCTTGGTCCCCGGCCTCTTTCCCTGAAGCTATGCGCACCGCGTCCGGCATTGCGGGAGATCGAGCGCAGCGCCATCGCCGCCGTTCTTGCCCAAACCACCGCCAACGTGGTGCTGATCAGCGCGCCGGCGGGTTATGGCAAGTCCACCGCGATGGCGCAGTGGCTGCGCGCCCTACGCGCGCAGGACATCCCGGTGGCATGGCTCACCGTGGATGTGGAAGACAACGATCCGGGGCGCTTCGTCTTCCATCTGCAATCGGCCCTGGCACGTGTGCTGGCCGAGTCGTCGCAAACCCAAGAACTCGCACAGCGCGTCGAGCCGGAGACGACGGCCGGCAGCCACGCCTATCAGCTGCTAGAAGCGCTGGCACAGATCGAATCGGGCTTTGCCCTGTTCGTCGATGATCTGGAGCACATCGACAGCGCCGAGGTGCTTGCCACGCTCGGCCGCGTCATCGATACGCTTGGCTCGAACCAGCGCATCGTCTTGGGCTCGCGCACCAAGCCGCCGCTGCCGCTGGGGCGTCTGCGGGCGCGCGGCATGTTGTTGGAAGTCGACCAGAACGCACTGCGCTTCTCGGTCGACGAAACACGCGACTATCTCGACTCGCGCCTGCCGTCCGCCCTCGACGAAGCCGACCTGGCCCGGTTGCAGCAGCGCACCGACGGCTGGCCCGCGGCCTTGCAACTCGCGACGGCGCTCAGCGGATCCTCCGGCATCGACGCCGTCCTGCGCAACAAGGGCGACTTCTCCCGCGACATGGCGACTTATCTGGTCGAGGACGTGCTGGCGCGATTGCCGGCACGCCAATTGGAATTCCTGCTGCAGACCGCCCTCTTCGAAAGCCTCTGCGCCGCCATGTGCGACGCCGTGCTGGAACGCGACGACAGCGCTGCCCTCCTGCAAAAGACCGAACGGGACAACCTCTTCCTGCTGGCGATGGAAGCCGATGGCGAGTGGTATCGGTACCACCCGCTGTTCTTGGCCTTTCTTCGCAGCCAGCCCGGCTTTCCCACGCGGGATACGGCGGCGCAGTTGCACGTCAAGGCGGCGAGATGGTTGGCGGCGGAAGGCCGGCTCATGCTCGCGATTCATCACGCGGTCGCCGGCGGGCAACAGGATCTCGCGGCCGAATGGATGGCGCTTCGCGCCGCCGAGATGGTCAACACCGGCCAGATGGACACCTTGCGCCGATGGATCGACGCGACGCCCGATCAGTTGCTGGAAACCCACCCCGAATTGGCCATCTCGGGCGCCTACGCCATGGCTATCCAGCGCCGGCGACCGGCAGCGTCGCGCCTGATCGACATCGTCGGGCGCATCGCCGAGCCGGGATCGCAGGTTGCCCACGAGCTGGTGGGCGCGAAGCTGGCCGTATTCATGTGGGGAGACGACCTCCCGCAAGCCGCCGCCCTCGCCCTCGCCTGCATGGACGGCTTCGATACCGCCCCGCCGCGGATGCTGGGACTGATCCACAACGTCGCCGCCTTCGACTGCATCAGCCGCGGCGACTACGCACAGGCCCTGCGCTATCTCGCCACGGCCAAGCGCATCTATGTCGGCGAGATCCACGGGGTGAACCACACGATGTGCCTGGAAGGTGCGATCGATCTGCACCAGGGCAACGTGCACGAGGCTCGCCTGCGCTTCGAGGCCACGCTGGACAAGGTCATCGAGGCGGGCTATCGGTTCACGGACGCCTCGGGCGTCGCGGCCGGCCACCTGGCCGAAGCGCTCTACGAGATGAACGACCTCCAGGCCGTCGAACTGTTGCTGGAGGAATACCTCCCGGTCATCCGCGACGCCTGCGTGCCCGACCACGTGATTGCGGCCTATCGCTTCGCGGCGCGCACCCATGCATTGCGCGGGCGCACAGAGCTCGTTCAACAGACACTGGCCGAAATGCTCGACCTGGGCGACGCCTGGGGCATTCCTCGCATCGCTTCAGCGGCCCGGCAGGAAAAACTGAGGCTCGCGCTGCTAGCCGGCGACCTGGCGGGCGCGCGCCACCTCATGACGCTGATCGAGCACAGTGGCGGCTGGAAATCCGAGCCCGGCCAGTTTCCCTATGCGGAAGATCTCGACGATGCCTTCATCGCATCCGTGCGCCTATCCATGCGCTCGGGGGCTGCGCCGTCGATGATCCCGCGCATCCAGGAAGCGGTCGCGCAGGCTGAGGCGGTGAACCACACGCGTCGCGCCGTGCGCCTGCGATGCCTGCTCGCGCAAGCTTACGAGGCGGCGCTCAAGCGCCCGCAGGCGCTGGAGGTGCTGGAGCAGGCACTGGACATTGCCAGCACCAAGGGTCTGGTGCGGGTGCTGGCCGATGAACCCTGGCATCTTCAACCACTGCTGGACGCGATGGCGACGCGTGACGGCGTGCGGCCCTTGCATCTGGCCGCCGTCAACGACGCCCTGCATCCCAGCCTCGCCGCCAAGCCTTCAGCGCCGACCCACAGCGCCGCCGAGGGACTGCTTAGTCAGCGCGAGCGCCAGGTGCTGCGCCTGCTCGCCGACGGCCTCTCGAACAAGGAGCTGAGCCGCAAGCTGTTCATCAGCGAAAACACCGTCGAGAGCCATCTGCGGCGCATCAACGGCAAGTTGGGCGCGAAGAACCGCACGCAGGCGGTGACGCGCGCGCGCGAATGGGGCCTGGTCTAGCGATGGCGTCGCCATGAGTTGGGTCACCGTCGTCTGGTCCATGATCTCGGCGGCCTGCCTGACGCTCGCAGGCGTCCATCTGCCGGTCTGGCTCAGGGACCGGACGGCGTGGCCGAGCTTCTTCTTCTCGCTGCTGGCCCTGGCGACCGCGATCTTTGCGATTTGCGAGTCCGCGATGCTGCATGCGCAGACCCCGGCGGACTACGCGACGGCCATCCGTTGGGCGCACATTCCAATCTGGCTCATCAACCTGTCTCTCGTCGCCTTCGTGCGAACATACCTGAGGGCGGGCCGATCATGGCTTGGATGGAGCGTCATCGGATTGCGCACCGCCTCGCTTCTGCCCAACTTCACGACGGGCCAGGGTCTCAACTATCGCGAGATCACGACGGTGGTGCGCGTTCCTTTTCTTGGCGAGGATGTCTCCGCCGCGCTCGGCACACCCAATCCCTGGATGCTGGTCGGGCAGTTGGCCACGTGCCTGCTCGTGGTCTTTGTGGCGGACGCGAGCATCATGGCCTGGCGGCGCGGCAACCGGGTTGCGGCCTTGACGGTCGGTGGCAGCGCCACCTTCTTCGCACTCGCTGGCATCGCGCAGTCCATCCTGGTGTTCTGGGGCGTCATGCAGGCGCCGATCACAATCAGCCTGTTTTCATTGGCCCTCGTGCTGACGATGGCTTACGAGCTGAGCAGGAACGTGCTGCGCGCCTCGCAGCTCGTCCAGGAGTTGCGGGAAAGCGAAGAGCGCATGGCCCTCGCGGCCGAAGCTGCGAAGCTGGGCATCTGGGTTCGCGACATCGCGCGCGGCACGTTCTGGGCCAGCCCCCGCACGCGCGAGTTATTCGGCGTCTCTCCAACGGAGCCGCTGGACCTCGACCGCTTGCTGGTCAAGGTGCATGGAGACGATCGCGATGCCGTCCGCCAAGCCCTCTCGGAAGAGGCCGAGGGCGTCGGCGAGTACCACACGGAATTCCGTACGACCTCCTCCGACGGTGGCATCCGGTGGATTCTCGCCCAGGGCCGCGTGGACTTCGACACCTCACACCGCCCGATTCGCACGCGCGGTGCCTGCAGCGACATCACAGTGCGCAAGCAGGCCGAGCAGGAAATGGTTCGCCTGCGTCAGGAAATCGCCCATGCAGGACGCGTGTCGGTGATGGGCCAGCTCGCCTCGGCCCTCGCCCACGAAATCAACCAGCCGCTCGGCGCGATCCTGCGGAATGCGGAAGCAGCATCGCTGCTCCTGCAGACGGCCCCACCGGACCTCGATGAGATTCGCTCGATCGTCGACGACATCCTTGCCGACGACCAGCGCGCGGGTGCGGTCATCGACCGCATGCGCGCCATGCTCAGGCGCCACGACCTCGAAGTGCAGCCGCTCCCCGTGAGCGAACTCGTGGGCGATGTCGCCGCCCTGGTGCGGCCGGACGCAGCCGTGCGTCAGGTCAAGGTGGTGGTGGAAATCGCGGACGACGTCCCGCCGGTGCTGGGTGACCGCGTGCACCTTCAACAGGTGCTGCTCAACCTCATCTCCAACGGCATGGACGCGATCGACGAGGCAGGCCGCAAGGCGCGCCTTATCGTCGTGAGCGCGGCGCTCGTCGGCACCCAGACCGTCGAGATTGCAGTCAGCGACAGCGGCCCAGGCATTCCACACGACCGGCTCGAAGAAGTGTTCGGGTCGTTCTTCACCACCAAGGCGACCGGAATGGGCATGGGCCTGTCGATCTCGCGCACCCTCATCGAGACGCACGGCGGCCGCCTGTGGGCCGAGAACCGCGACGGGGGTGGGGCAAGCCTTCGCTTCACGCTGCCCGTGGCAAGCGCAACGACATGAGCGAAGCACGACCCACGGTGTACATCGTCGATGACGATCCATCGTTCCTGACCGCCACATCGCGACTGCTACTGGCAAGCGGCTTCGCGGTCAAGACTTTCAGTTCCGCGGGCGACTTCCTCACGCAATGCGAAGACGCGACGCCGGGCTGCGTGGTGGCCGATCTGCAGATGCCCGGCGTGGACGGCCTGGAACTGCAGCGAGCGCTTTCGCGCACGTGCAACCCGATGCCCCTGGTCTTTCTCACCGGCCATGGCGACATCGCCTCCAGCGTGCGGGCCATGCGCGGCGGCGCCGAGGACTTCCTGGAAAAGCGCGCGCCCAAGGAGGAATTGTTGGACGCCGTGAGGCGCGCCCTGCTCCGCGGCGAGCACGAACGCGATGCGAGAGCGCACCAGGATCGGTTGCGGAAGCGCTTCGCCGCACTCTCGGTGCGGGAGCGCGAAGTCCTCTCCCACGTCCTGCGCGGCCGACTCAACAAGCAGATCGCGGGCGACCTCGGCATCAACGAACGTACCGTCAAGCTGCACCGGGCGGCGATCATGAGCAAATGCGGCGTGCATTCGACCGTCGAACTCTCCAGACTGGCGCTGGAGGCAGGCATCGAGATGAGCGACGCGACCAACGCGGACGACTCTCAAGCCTGAGGTTCCACCCGATCGGAGCCTCAGTTCTGAGTCCAGCCTTCTTCGTCGAACAGGCGGTGCGCCAGCAAGCCCAGACGCATGGTCAGGACGTTGTTCTCGCCGTCCTCGATCAGGGCCGCACGCGCATCGCGGAACAGCTTCTCGATCGGGTATTCGCGCGACGTGCCGAAGCCGCCGAAGAGTTGCAGGGCCTCGCTCGTGACCTTCATCGCTTCTTCCGTGACCGTGACCTTCGCCGAGGCGGTGACATACGGATGCGAGCACGGCGACAACCGCGCATAGGCGAGCGAGCGGCGCGCCACCGAGCGCGCGAGTTCCACGCGCCGCAGCATGTCGCCGAGCCGGAAGCGCGTGAGCTGATGATCGATCAGTCGCGCACCGCTCTGCTTGCGGTCATGGCAGTAGGCAAGTGCGTGTTCGAAGGCCGCGCGCGCGACGCCCGTGAAGACTTGCGACATGTGCGTGCCGGCAAAAGACCACGCCGAGGCGAAGTTGCCGTAGTAGTCATCCTTCAACGCGACCGCGAAGCGCTTGGGCACCTTGACGTTGTCGAAGTAGATTTCGCCTTGCGGCAATGCGCGTTGTCCGATCTTGTCGAGCGGCTTGCCGCGTGAGACACCGGGCAGGTCGAGCGGCACTACCATGGCGACACCGTGCGGACGGCCCTCGTCGTCATACAGCTCGCCGTCGCCGTAGTCGGCGTTCATGTAGACCAGCGCAACTTGCGCCGACGCGCCGTTGGACACCCACGACGAACACTGCCCGTTGATCACGATCTCGTCGGCGCCAACCTTGGCGAGCAGGTTGCCACGATTGAAAGGCACGCCCGGCGCACCGTCCTGCTTGGGATAGAGAGTCGTAATGTCGCTTCCCTTGTCAGGCTGCGTGACGATCCAGCAGCCGATCTTTCCCATCGAAAGTTCCACCAGTTCCTCGTTGCCGACGGCTTGGGCCATCTGCAGCGGAAAGCCGGCCGCACCGAGCGAAACGGCGAGGCCCGAGTCGCCCCAGCCGAGTTCTTCGCCGATAAGCGACTCGATGCGCACCGCAGTCTCCGGCGGGAACTGCGCGATCAGCGCGGGGTCGAGGTCGAGCTTGGCGAACTCGGAGAAGACGGTCCAGTAAGGCGAGGTAGGAGCGACGACCTGCTCCGCCGTCATGCGATCGAGTTCCTGCGAGATCGGCCGCATCACGTCGCGCGCGAAGCGATGCACGCTCTGCTGGATCGCAGCCTCTTCCTCTGTCAGCGGGGTCTCGAACCCGGTCATGCCGGCGGCGGGCAGCTTCACGTTGTCGTGCAGGTTGATCATGTCTTGTCTCCAATGTTCTCGGTGGGCACGGCTGTGCAGATGGGAAGCAAGTGTCCCGTCGGGCCGTCCCGCGCTCAATCACGGAAAGCCACCAATCTCCGTCCACGGAGAATTCACGGAAATCCGTGAATGCGTAGATGTGGCGCTGGAGAGTGGGGCAATTGCCGCTCGTCTACTGCCCGAAAGGGAAGGTGCGTCTTGACTTCGTTGGGCATATGCTGCCTCGCGGATCCACGTGAGAGCAGAAATGAACGATAGGAGGCATCACATGAGCAACGCGGCAATTGCAATGAACGACGACGTTCCCGTGACGCACACAGGGTTGGGATGGAAATTCATTCACTGGGGTCTGGGGCTCTTTGTCACCGGCTTCATCACTGGATTCATCCCGATCGCGCACTACATGCACGGCGCGCTGGCTGGAGACGTGGGTCCGGTCTTCTTGAAGAACATGACGTTGTGGTGGGGGTGTCCGGCGATCCTCGCCGAGCTAACGCTCAAGACAGGTGGCCTTGGCATGGCGGTCATCGGCCTGTGCTACCTGGCCGCGTCACGGCAGGGCTCGGCGACGGAAATTTCCAAGCACGAGCGCATTGCGCCCGCGCTCTGCTCGTATGGCCTGATCGCCGAACTGGTGGCGGCGGGGGCGGGCTATGCGATCTTCAACTACTTCTGGCCGAACTTCTTCTTCGAGCCCGTCCAGGCCGGAAAAAACACATGGCTGGCCTTGCAGGGGATCAGCATCGCCATCTTCGTGATCGGCCTGTTCTATGCGGTGGCCGGGGTCCGTAGGGCATCGGTTCAGACTCGATGACTCACACATCCCACCCTGTCGTGCGCGAGGGTAGTCCGAGGGAACAGCGGGCCATTGTCGGAACCGTCCGATCATCACGAGCACGGGTGATGATGGAACGGTTCTGGCAAGGTGGACTTTGGCGAGCGCTTGCCTGGGTGATCGGCACGCCCGCAGTCGCGTTCTGGATCTACTCTGGCATGCCGATGATTTGCCATTGAGGTGCATCGAGGAGAGGGCGTACCGGCCGCGATCAGCTTAGCGGCGCGGGGGTTCAGCGTGAGCAGATTGGGGGGAATCGTCCCCGACCACGAAGTACATGCCGGCCTTCAGGTCATCCAGGAGCCGGAAGGAAGCCCCTTGTCGACCACCCGGCCCGGTGACGCGGATGTCCATGTCTGCGGGCGTACGAACCACACGCGCACAGGGCCAGCAACAGCGAAGTGGCAAGACTTCTTCTCATGGCAAGCCAGGAAACTCACTTCCCAAGCGGAAGCACCACCGTGGCGAACACCGCATAGCCCGAAACGCGGTTCTGCGCCCAGAACTCGTAGTAGGCGCGCACGTTCGCGTACGCGGGCAAGCCGCCAACCTTGAACACGTAACCGACCTCCGGGCCGATGGCGGCGATGCGTGACTTGAACGGCCCCAACTTTGCTCCCGACCCACTGTCTCCGGTTAGTTGGTAATACACGTAGCCGGCAACCCCGACCTGCCAGTTGGCCGAGAGGAACTGCGACGCCGCCCAGTCCACGTGCGAGTCGATGCCGTTCTTGTACTTCGTGTCCGAGTTTTCCCAGTTGTAGGTGAAGCCGCCCACGATCGAGAACTCGCGTCCGGTCTGCGCGTCTAGGTAGGTATAGCCCCCACCGGCATCGAAGGCCGCATGCCCGATGCCGATGTTCGCCAGCCGCTTGCTATCGTAGGCACCCACAGGGATGTCGCCGGTCGCGTAGGTCATCCAGTTGTTCAGGCCCTCCGTCCACGCAATGCTCACCACCGGGTACAGGTCGGTAAATCCGTTGATCGTATCGCTGCGATTCAACTGCGTGCCGAAGGCAGCGGACGTGGAGATGTCCGCCTTCGTTCTGTTTCTTCCGTAGCCGAACCCCACGCCCATCGAGGCCTGGCCGCCCAGCCACTTTGTATCGGGCGCGTAGCTCGGCTGTGCGAGCAGCAGCGCCACATCTGAACTCACCCCGGCCGCCACGGTGTTGCCCCGGATCAGCGACTTACTGGCAGAGGCGCTTCCGCTGTAGCCATAGCCCATCATCGTGAACGACCAGCCGGGCGTGGCCGGCGTGGCCGAAAGGCTCGAGTACTGCCCCGAGAACCAGAATGGCACGCCGCCCTCGTCGGCTTGCGCGAGGACTGCGGTCAAGGACAACGCCGCGCCGAGGAGGCTGCGGATCGGGATCAGCGTGTGCGTTGTCATGAATCGTCGCGAAATGTATGTCTACGCCAAGATGCCGGTTGGTTTAGAAGACACTCACGGGACGACCCGCCGGATGGCGTCGAGGACATCGGCGCCGGGATCGTTCTTACGAAAGTAGGCTGCGCAGCCAGTTTCTTGCGCTGCGGCGCGGGTTTCCAGGTCATCGTGCGCGGTGATGAAGATGAAAGGCGTTTGAGCCCCTTCGGCGACCAGGCGCCGGGCCAGTTCGATGCCCGACATGCCTCCGAGTTGGACGTCGAGGATCAAGCAGTCGAAGCGGGGACGCTTGGTGTCGGCCAGGAAAGCCTCCGCGGAGTCGTAGGCGATCGGCTGCATTCCCGAAGCGCGCAGCAGCCGGCCCAGCGAACGGCAAAGGCTTTCATCGTCGTCGACCACTGCGACATAGATGGGCATGGTGGTGCTCATGGGCTTCCCCGGCACTCTCTGCGCCCTTGCGATCGCTGTCTACTGCCCATTAGGGAAGGTGCGCGTGAGCGCTTTTGTCCATATCCTTCCGGCCACATCCCTTTGATGTCTGGAGCATGCAGTGATCCGATTCGGTTTCATCGTTTTGTTCTTCGGGGCGATTGCGGCTGTTCTCCTCGTCCCGGGATGCTCCACACCCAATACAGGCAGCACCGGCATCGCGGCTTCCAACAACGCAGAGGCCAAGATCAGGAAGGTCGGATTCCTGACCGATCCCGGCAGGCTCAAGCCGACGCCCGGCGACGAAGGCATTCTGTGCTGGCTGCAACCCGGTGTGAAGTGGAGGAACGGCTACGTGAGTTCGTTCACCAGCTGGAGCTATGCGCGTGATGCTTTCAACAAGTGGTCCGAGGCCTTCGCACACAGATTCACCGCCTTGCGCGCTTCAACTTGATGGCGGAGGTTCCATGGGCACACAACGGCTCACGCATCGCATGCATCGTCGATGCCACTGGACCCTAGGCGCCTTGCTCTCTGGCCTGCTGGCAGTCCCAGCACACTCGCAGCAAAGCAACGAGGAACTCGCCAGGGCGGCGCAGAACCCGCTGGCCAGCCTGATCAGCGTGCCCTTTCAGCTGAACACCAACTTCGACACCGGGCCCATGGAGAAGACACAGAACGTGTTGAACATTCAGCCCGTGGTGCCGTTCAGTATCAACTCGGACTGGAACCTGATCTCGCGGACCATCTTGCCGCTGATCTGGCAGCCGGAATCGGTGCCTGGACAGGGATCGACATTCGGTCTCGGTGACATCCAGGTCAACGGCTTCCTGTCGCCCAAAAATTCCGGCGAGTGGATCTGGGGTGTCGGCGCGGTGGCGCAACTGCCCACGAACACCAATAGCGTCCTCGGCAATGACCGCTGGGGCCTGGGGCCCACGGCCGTCGTGCTGCACCTCGAGAAGGGGAGCCCTTGGGTCTTTGGCGCGCTCATCAACAACATCTGGTCGGTCAGCGGGTCCAGCACCGACCCGAAGTACAACCTGATGACGCTGCAGCCCTTCCTCAACTACAACTTCCCGGGTGGCTTCTATCTGACCTCCTCGCCCTTGATCACGGCGAACTGGGAAGCAGACAGCGGGCAGAAGTGGACGGTGCCGCTCGGCGGCGGTGTCGGCAAGATCGTGCGCTTCGGCAAGCTGCCGGTGAACCTTCAGGCTTCGGCCTACTACAACGTCGAGCGCCCCGACAACTCGCCGCGTTGGTCTCTACGGCTGCAAGCGCAGCTGATGTTTCCGAAGTGAGACCTCCATCGCCTATCGCTTCTTCGATCGATCACCAACCCAAAGGAGAGTGGAAATGAAAGTACGAACCTCGCCCATGTCATCTCTCGCGGCATTCGCCGCCCTGGCTTTGCCTTGCTTCTCATTCGGGCAGACGACCCCTGTTCCCGCAGCCATCAGCACGCCCGACAGGGTCGAGACGCGCATCGGGACACTGGAATTCAAGGACGGCGCGCCCAGCGCGGAAACCACGCGGAAGGCGTACGACAGCGTCGACTTTGCTCGCGGCATCAGCGCGTTCATGAACACCTTCTCGGGGGCATCGGCGTACGCGATGCGCGAAGGCTTCAAGAGTATCGGAGCCGAGGACAACACGGTTGTCATCTTCCCTGATCTCATGGACTCGAACTCGCTCTTTCTCACTGCCAATGCCGACACCATCTACACCATCGCGGTCCTCGATCTGACAAAGGGGCCGTTGGTCGTCGAGGTGCCACCACAGCAACTCGGAACTGTCAACGACTTGTGGTTCAGATGGGTCATTGACATTGGCGCTCCCGGTCCCGATCGAGGCCTTGGTGGAAAGTACCTGATCGTCCCGCCGGGTTACGAGGGACCGCTTCCGGACAACGGATTCTTCGTGGGGCGCTCGAAAACCACGCACGCCCTCTATGCGGTGCGCGCGTTCATGGAAAACAGCGATCCCAAACCTTCCGTCGCCAACATCAAGAACGGCCTGAAGATCTATCCCTACACACCAGGCGGATACGGCACCAGCATTGCCACGGCGATGGAAGGGAAGATCCGGCTCGCGGCCAACGCGCCCGTCCCGCCCACGAAGTTCTTCGAGGCAAGCGGAAAGTCTTTCAACACGATCCCGCCAAGCGACTACTCATACTTCGAGATGATCGACAAGCTGGTTCAACTGGAGCCGGCCACCTCGTTCGATCCCGAGGTGTTGGGCCAATTGGCGGCCATCGGGATCGTCAAGGGCAAGCCCTTCAAACCGGACGCCAGGATGCGGGCCATCCTGACCGACGCCGCTGCCGTGGGCAATGCCGCCGGACGATCACTGAACTGGCGCAGCGCCGAGTATCCCGGCTGGGCGTACTACCCCGGCTCGATGTGGGCCAGCATGCTGTGGCAAGGTGGTTTCACATTCGAGACGCCGCCGCCCGCGTTTGCCAACGGCAGCTTCAAGCCCGCGCCGCCGACCGGCGCGCGGACTCTCGACTCGCGAGCCGCGTTCTACTACGGCTACACGATGGACTCGCCGGGCATGATCATGAACGTGCCCAACGTCGGATCGCAGTACCTGATGGGCTTCACGGACGCCGACAAGAACGCGTTCGATGGCGGCAAGACCTACAAGGTGACCCTGCCACCGAAGATTCCGGCGGCCAGGTTCTGGTCGTTCACCGTCTACGACAATCAGTCGCGCTCCATGCTGCAGACGCCGCAGCGTTTCCCGCGCGCCGGAAGCCAGACATACCCGTCGCCGGCTGCCGTTGCGAATCCGGACGGCTCGACGACGGTTTATTTCGGACCCTCCAAGCCAGCAGCGGCAAAGGATGGCAACTGGATCCAGACAACCCCCGGCAAAGGCTGGTTCACGATCCTGCGCTTCTACAGCCCAGAAGAAAGCTTCTTCACCAAAGCCTGGCGGCCGAGCGAGGTCGAACTGGTTCGCTGAACCGGATCGCCGCTCGGTTTTCGATCAAAGGAGAACATCATGAAAAAGACGTTGTGGCGACTGGCCGTGCCGGGAATCGCTGTGGTGCAAGCCTTGCCCGGCTCGGGGGCGGCACGGGCACAGGTATCTTCTCAGACCCTCAAGTCGATCTCGATCGACGACAAGGTCAAGACACCGATCGGCACGCTGGACTTCTTCGACGGTGTGCCCACGGGCGCCACCGTCGAGAAGGTCTATGACAATCTCGATCGCACGCGTGGGCTCGGGGTCTATCTCGACAATGTCGGTGCCGTGTCGATCTACAGCGTTCTTGCGGGGCTGGCCGAGCAAGGCGCCAGTGCACCGAACAAGATTGCCTTGTTCCCGCAGTTGATGGATTCCCAGACGTTGGTCGTGACGGCCAACACGTCCACTCTGTACGCGTACTCCGGCACCGATCTGGCAAAGGATGGGCCGACGGTGATCGAGGTGCCGCCGGGAATGCTCGGCTTTCTCGACGATGCCTGGCAACGATACGTCGGCGACATCGGCGTCACGGGGCCCGACAAGGGCAAGGGCGGCAAGTACCTCGTGCTGCCACCGGGCTACACCGGCACCGTGCCAGATGGCTATTTCCTGCTCAAGCCGCGGACGAATAAGAATTTCCTCTTCCTGCGCGGCTCCATCAAGGACGGACTCAAGCCCGCTGTCGACAACATCACGTCCGGCCTGCGTGTGTACCCGCTGAAGGACGTAGCCAGGCCGGCGCCGACTCAGTTTGTCGATATGTCCGGCAAGCCGTTCAGCACATTGTTTCCCAATGACCTGGGCTACTTCGAGCGCCTGAACAGCATCATTCAGGAAGAACCGATCGATGCGATCGAACCGGCACAGCGCGGCGCGATCGAAGCGATCGGCATCATCAAGGGCAAACACTTCGCACCCAACGACCGGATGAAGAAGCTGCTGATCGAGGCCGCAACGATGGGCAATGCGACCAGCCGCGTCATCACTTACCACCCCCGCATCGATGGGGTGTTCATCTACCCCGATACCAACAGTGCCTGGTCGACCGCGTTCGCCAACAAGAACACCTCGTTCGAGGCGAACGGGGCCAAGAACTTCGACGCTGCTGTTCTGTTCTATTTCAATGCGGGCGGCGTGACGCCTGCCATGGCGTTAACCGTTCCTGGGGCGGGGTCCGACTACGCGCTGGCCTATCTGGACTCGAAGCAACAGGCGTTCAACGGTTCCAAGACCTACAAGCTTCACTTGCCTCCGAATGTGCCGGTGAACGACTTCTGGGCCCTCACGATGTATGACACGCAGACGCGCTCTCAGCTCCAGACCAGCCAGAAGTTCCCTACCGTCGGAAGCCAGACCGAGGGGATCGAGAAGAACTCGGATGGCTCCTATGACATCTATTTCGCGCCGAACGCGCCAAAGGGCAAGGAAGGCAACTGGCTGCAGACGGTTCCGGGCAAGAGCTGGTTCGTGATCCTGCGCATGTACGGGCCGACGGAGCCATGGATCAATAAGACCTGGCGCCCGAGTGAAATCGCAATGGCCCCGTGATCCTCGGGCTCAGAAAGCCTCGGTGGCAAAAAGATAAACGGAGTTCGAGCTGCACCGAATGCGAGATCGAAGCGCAGGCTGATGCGCTGCGGTTCAAGCACGACGAAGCCGAAGCCGATCCCGCAGTCGACCGGCGCGCCGCTGGCCTTTAGATTGTCGAGGCGGTCGCGACGCATCGCGCGTCTGTGTTTTTCGATGAAACTGCTTCGGGGCGCTGAAGAGCCGCTTCCTGGTGCGAAGCGGTAGTTCACTCCTCAAAGTCGACAGTCCGCAGTGGGCCCAATTCTGTTGAAAAACTCGACTGGGCGACAAAGCTTGCGGACGCCCAAACGTCAACCACAGAGCGCGCGACTTGCATCGATGCTCATCAGAGCTGCGTAGAGGCACTCAGGCGAGTTTCGTGCTGCGGTTGGTCGCGCGGTACGTCGAGTGCACCTTCGATGCCCTATACGTAAAAGTCGAGTGGGTCGCCACGCCAAAATCGAGTTTTTCAACAGAATTGGCCCCAAAGCCGAAGTTCGCAATTCTCCGAAGCCGACGTAGTGGTGACGCGAAGGCGGACGTTGGGGTGATGGGGAAGCCGGGGAGCGGAATTCATCACCGAGAGTAAAGCCGGCCCACTGTTCGCATGCGGTGGGCAAGAGGCTGAGGCGTGATTCACGTAGGTTCGCCACATGCGAGAGGGTAGGTCCGCGCGATGACTCATGCTGTTGTCGCGGCGGCACCAATCGCAGTCTCTGCCGGCAACCGCGGCGAGAAGAATGGACATTCGAATCCTCGCTTCGTTGGTGTCTAAGTAGCACCAGCGTGATGCTCCCTGGCCATCTACCGGCTGGCGATTCGCCTCCATAGCATCGACGTCGCTGCGTCAGCGTTCGACCAGCAACTTCCATCTTCAAGCCGTAACACCCTCCTTCCATGAACCCCACTCGAGAAACCGCACGCGTCAACGGCGTGAGTCTGAACTACACCGTTGCCGGCCAAGGCGATCCCGTGCTGCTCTGGCATGGCTTTCCGGGCACCTCGCAGTCCTGGCACAAGGTCCTGCCCCTGCTGGCCCGGACGCACACGGTGATCGTGCCCGACATGCGCGGCTTCGGCGATTCGGACAAGCCGGCGCGAGGCTATGACGCACACACGCTGGTCGCGGACTTCCGCGAGCTCTTGCGCCATCTGGGCATCGGGCCGCTGCACATCGTGGCCCACGACATGGGCGCGCCGGCGGCGCTGGTCTGGGCCGGCCATCATCCCGACGAGGTCCGCACGCTGGCCTACCTGGACGAGCCCATCATCACCGGCGAATGCCTCGCGCGGCTGATGCAGTTCACGCCCGAAGGCACCGTACGGGGCGGCCTGTGGTGGTGGCCGCTGGCCTTCGCACCTGGGCTCGCGGAGACGCTGTTCGCCGATCACGAGCGCGAGGTGCTGACCTGGTTCTACGAGAACTACAGCGCCAACCCTGCCGCGATCGGGCAGGCGGCCTTCGACGAAACCATGCGCACTTTTGCCGCACCGGGCGGCGTGAGCGGCGTGCTGGGCGTCTACCGTGCGATCTTCGAAACGCAGGCGCAAACCGAGCGCTTCATGCGCGACAAGGTGCGCGTGCCGGTGCTCGCACTGGGCGGCGATGCGAGCTTCGGCGACAAGACGCGCGAGTTGCTGACGACCGTGGTCGAGAACGTCCAGGGCGGCGTGGTTGCGAACTGCGGGCACTTCATCCCCGAGGAACAGCCCGAAGAACTGGTGCGCCTGCTATCAGCGTTCTGGGCCAGCACTGCGCGCTAGCGTTCGTCGCTGGTCGACTCGCTCCGACCACTCAGCGATGGCCCTTCCGGAACCCCAGCACGCCGCTCACGATGGCGCGTACTGTCGCGCTGCTCGACTCTCTGCTTTCGTTCACAACCGCCGATGCCGAAGGTCTGCTGAGTGGCCGATGGCCGGGCCGGCCACCATCCCCAAGCGAGCAATCGCTCGCTTTGCGAACCGCGAACAGGAAGCTCTGCCCGTCCGCACTCGATGTGCGCATCCGAAGTCCTTGTATGGCGAGATGAATCGCTGGTATCCGTCAATGGCAGCTATCGAAGGTCTTCATTTGCCTCGTTGAACGTCTGCGCCGAGTGTCTGGTCCTGGCCGAGGGCTCTAGTGCGACAAGCTCACGCAGATGTCTGCATCGGGCACTTTGCCGAAGAATCGGATGGTCCCATCTCGCGACTGCTGAGCGCCGATCAGCCGACCTTTGAGCCCGCTCAGACGTACCGTTGCAGGTCGGCAGCGTTGGATCGTGAACTCCGCGAGCTAGCGCAGCGGTTCCTTGCTGATCCACGAACACACGGGGTCATCGCTCTCGACCGCCGCATCCAGTTGCCAAGGTTCGGGGTAGTGCCTGAGGATGCGATGAGCCAGCATCTTTAGCTCTGGCGGGACCGACCCACCCCAGAGCTGCTCATGCCTTTCGCTCGGGGACTTGAGGTCCCTTAGCAGTTCTCCCGCCCATTCCAAGGCCCTGCGTCTTTCATAGCCCACGGTCATGGTGTGCTTCCTTCTGGAGTTGATGTCGCCCTAGACCCTCGTCACCAGGATGGCCAGACAAATTCGTTCGAACTCTCCACTCGCTTCGCTGCCGGATCGAGCGTCGACGGGGAACACTCTGGAGCCCGCGGCGAAGTGCCTAGTCATTGGGCTCTGGACGGACCGTGGCCGCCTTGTCCTCGCCAACCACGACACCGATCGGTTACAAAAAACAGGCGCGAACTCAGGGGGCTCAAGCACGCCTTGCGAATCCAACCCTGGTGCATCACGCTAAGACTGCGTCTCAGAGGGGCGCTTCACAATCTTTGGGGTCTTGCTTCACGTTCCAAGCGCGCCTCGCTTCACGTTCTAATGTCGCTCCGCACAAGAAGCAAATCCCTCCTATGCGTTCCGAGTGGGTAGTAAGTGACCATGAAGAACGTCAGCCCGGCACGCGCCTGCTCGGAGGGACTTCTCGCGGGCCCTGCACCTCCCATCTGAAGCCCTGTCGACCATGCGGCACTACGCTGTAGCTCGGCTCTCGCCTGTTTGAGGGCGCGCGTCCCTTCACGCGGCAGATCTGCGCTTTCGGTCACGCTCCGAAATCCTCGCTTGCTCCCTTGCATCGACGGCGAGTTCTTCGGCTCGGTCGCAGCATGTCTTGACGAAATCAAGGAATCGCCTCGCGGGCGACCCCGGCTTCGCCGGTACTTGCGTAAACGCTCGCAGAACCCGTGGCGCAGGCGGCTTGATGCTCCATTTCGGATAGACGCGTACCAAATCTCCGGTCCGCAGCCTGGACTGAACGAGCCAGGTCGGCAGGAGGCCTATGGCCAGACCCTTGAGCACCACGTCCAGAGCAAATTTCGATGACTCGACTGAGCCGAGCGGTTTGAGGTCGATGGGCTCCCAATGGTCTGAGCGTCGGGAGACAAACGACCCACCATCACTCATCTGCCCGGGCAGCCAAAGGTATCTTTGATCCCTTAGAGCCTGGAAGTCCGAGGGTTGCGTCAGGGTTGAGGCGAGTTCCTCAGACGCCACGAACACGGTTTTCTCGACGCCCAACATGCGCACAATACCCGAGGGCGGATTCGAGAATCCAATGGTCACATCCGCCGCGTCATCGCCGGGGCGCGCCCCCGAATCCTCGGTCAAAAACTGGATATCTAAGCCGCTGACGGCGCTGTTGGATTCACTGATCCAAGGCTCTAGCAATCCCGACTGCATCCCCGCCGGACATCGCACGGTCAGCGGAGCATCAATGAGTCCGGCAGGTTCTGCGCCAGCAGACAGGAGCTCGCGAATGTCCTGAAGAATCAGCGCTGCTCGTCTGAAGCATGCCTCCCCCTCCGCAGTGAGAGTACAACCAGTGGCTGTACGACTGATCAGCTCGACGGCGTAGCGTGCCTGGAACTCCTTCATCCGCCGGGTGACGGTTGGCGGCGATTTGCCGAGCTCGCGTGCCGCAGCAACAAAGCTGCCCTGCCGAGCGACTTCGACGAACACGGTCATTTCCTCGTGTAGATCCACGCGATTCCCCCAAAGTCACCATGCACTTTGCCACCGGCTTGGCAACTCGATGTAACAAGTCGCTCGACTCTCAGCGAAAAAGTTCCCTGATGACCCGTCGCATTGCCTCGTTTCTTGTCACTTTTTTTCTGCGCGTCATAGGCGAGCAATCACGCGTCCCAACCGCCAGATGGCCTTTCGCAACTGGCACATCCAAGCCTGTTTCATTTCCCGGAAGCTGATGTAACAGCGACTTGGAGCAAACCCTCATTTCCATTTGAGTTTCGGAAAGTGAAAACCGTCTCCCCGGCCGCCGACTTCCGAGCGTGCTGATCACTCAACAGGAGATTCGCCATGCCCCGTTCCCGCGCTCGCTCAAGCGCCCTCATCAGGCTGCCCGACAGGCCCACAACCATCGCGAACCATCCACGCATGAGCCCCTTCCACCACACTGATGAAAATCAGCTCAGTCGCGCGGCACACAAACTGAATTGCCCGAGGAGGTAGTTCATGGGCCGCCGAGTTCCCAAATGGACCCAAAAGAAGCTGGACGAGCGCATCGCGCAGGGGTACGGACAAGGGCGCGGCAAGGCCTACAAACCTTGGCTGCATCTAGGCGACATCTCCTCCAAGGGAGTGACTACCAGGATGTGGTCGCCGAAGACCGAGCGCATGCACACCTTTTTCTCGAATGTCGAGAAGTGCGCCTTCTTAGTAGCGGAATTCAGGCCTGACTTCGAGGACTACCTCGAACAAGTCCCGATGGAGCGCGAAATCACCCTGGATGTCGCCCGCAAGCTCCGGATGTCGCATCCCCGCTACTGGGGCACCAAGATTGTCGCCGTACTAACCAACGACGGTCTGCTGTTCACGTCCGGCAAGCCGCCTCAGCTCATTGACTGCAAGCACTCAATGACAGAAGAGACGCGGCGCGTCAAAGAGCACTACGCCTTGCGGCATGAGTACGCCCTTCGCAAAGGCTTCTCCATCAGGCACGTCACAGACGCGAGCTACCCGTGGCAGCTGATTCACAACCTCCAGTGGATTCGCATGAGCGTGCTGCAGCGCAACTACATGCGCACTCCCGAGTATGAAATTGAGGTCTGCTGCACGCGGCTGTTCAACGAGCTTGAGAACGCCATTGAAGGTAGCTCCCGCCAGCCGCTAAGGGAGTTCCTCAGCGAACACGACACCAGGCGCGGCTACGCGCCGGGACTGAGCGTCTTCGCCATGCGCCGGCTGATGTGGTTTCACCACCTCAGCTTCGACACGACCGTCTACTTCCATCTCATTTTGCGCGGGCCAGTCAGCGCCCTCAGCACGCACGCCCCTGAACCCTTTGAATTGCCGGAGGTCGAATATGAGCAGGCTTGAACTCTCTCAGACCGACTCACCTGCGAAGCCCGAATCACAATCCCACGCGGACTTCGCTCCAGTCACCACTCTCCCCTTCATTCCAGCACGCAACGACGTCTACATTGACCGCCATGGAGCCAAACGCCGGCTCGTTTTCCTCGAGCGGGAAAGCCCAGGAAACCGCAGTGAGGTGCTCGCATTCCTCATCGACTTGGGCCCGCGTTCTCGGCACTGCCTGCCGTACGCAATACCTCGCCTCGAACTCTTCGCACGATTGCAGAACGACTGGCAAAAGCTCGCCCCGGCTCTCTCGCCCGGAGAACTGCCACAGCGCAAAAAGACGTCAGACAAGGCTTCCGCAGAGATCGCCCGCAGATGGAAGGCCCTGACCAGGATTTTCACCGCCGACGAGTGCCCCGAACTCGCGGGCCGCTGCATGGTCGACGATGCCCGCTTTCTCTACAAGCAAGGGCGCAAGAAGCTTGCTCTGACATACCAGAATGCACTTGAAATCACCGCCAAAACCCTCATGGGCTGGCTCGTGCGCTATTGGCGGGGAGGTATGAACCGCGACGCGCTGCGGCCCGACTTCGACTGCCGCGGGGAGGACCTTCAGCAGTTGCTGGAGGACGCAGTGCTCGCCCGCAAGGCACCGGGTCGTGTAAGGGATGACGGGCAGCCTACGTTTCGCCTCAGCGCCATCTCGAAAAAACACATCCTGGAAGCAGTCAAGCTGCTCGACGCTGACAAGCGAGTGACAGTTAGGCGGGCCTACAAGGAGTGCTGCAAGACCCACTGGAGTACGGTCGACGCCGAGGGCAGCGTACAGCTGCTACCCGTTGGGCAAATGCCTAGCTTTCAGCAGTTCTACAGGCTGCTACGCAAGAACCTGCCGCTCTATTACATGCTTTTCAGACAGGCGGGGCCGGGGCACGTCTTCAACAACTTGGCGGGTAGGACCGGATCCGCGCTCCAGGAGGCTGTCTGCGCAGGTCACCAGTACGAAGTGGACTCAACGCAAGCAGACATCTATCTCGTAGCGGAGAAGAACACCAACAAGATCATCGGGAAGCCCACTCTGTACTTCATCATCGACCGCTTCAGCAAGCTGGTCGTGGGGTGGCATGCCACGCTGGACGCACCGTCTTGGCACGGCGCGTGCGAGGCATTCCTGTCCATCTTTGAGGACCCGGAAGACTTGGCCAAGGAACTGGGCGTCAAGTTCCGCGGACGCGCCGCGCACCCCGCGGTTGCGCTTGCTCCTTGCGAGCTGATTGCGGACCGCGGCAGTGAGTACGTGGGGGTGATGAGCGACCACCTCACCAAGGGCATCCGAGTTTCCGTTGTGAACCTGCCTGCCCACATGTGCAGCAGCAAGGGACAGGTGGAGTGCCTCTTCATGCAGAACCACGTCACGCTGCGCGACGTGGCACCGGGCTATCAGCCGCCCGCAGAGGCGCTGAAACGAGTCGGCGCCGACTACCAACACGATGCGGAGTGGACACTTGACGAGTTCCGCGCGCAGGTTATGGAGTTCGTGTACCTCCATAACCTAAAGATGCACGAGAAGCTGCGGATGCGCCCGCATGCAATTGAAGACGGCTATCGCCTCATCCCTGTGGAAGTCTTCACTAGGGACGCGCAAGAGTCCGGGACGATGTGCACGGCTCTGGACCCGGTCGACGTCTATTGGGAGCTTCTGGCCAACAAGCGTGCTGTTGTCACCAACGCCGGCGTGGTTCTGCACGGCCTGCACTTCAGCTGCCCTGAAATTGAGCAGCGGGACTGGCTGGTGAAGGCAGGAATCAGGCGATTCCGGGTGGAGGTCAAGTACGACCGACGCCTGACGGACCGCATCTTCATCCTCAATCCTCAAATCCCCGGCACCTTCTTCACTGCCACGCTCACACCTGCCTACGAGATGTACGGCAGGCGCTCCTTTGCTGAAGCACAGCGCGTGTTGCGCATCGTCAAGGAGCAGGCTGCGCAAGCCGAGAGGTACAACCTCCAGCTCGAGATTCAGCTTGAGTTCGACAGGCGTCAGCGCATCGAGCGCTCGCACAAGCTGGCGATGGAGGCCATCAACCGTGCCAAGAACCTAGGCATCTCACGCACCTCTGGCGGTGTCGAGATTCGTGAGGAGGAAACGCGGGAGCGCTCCGTGGCCCTCGCCGAGAAGCGGCAGCAGGCTCTAACTGGCGCCAAGGATAGCGACAAAACCAATAAGGCCCACGAGCAGGAGCAGCCGCAGCAGCCCCCAGCACCCGCTGTTGTGGCTGCTCACATCGGTGATGCCAGCGAGGAAAACCTGGATCACATCATCATCAAAGACCCACTCAGGGCACTGCGCAGCAAGGGGCACTAGCCATGGCACAAATCATCAACCACGTGGCGCAGAAGTTTGCCTTCGTTGTGGCGAAGCTGCGCAAGCTGCGAGGCCGATTTGCCAACAACGTCCTTGTGCGCGCATTGCCACCGCTGCCCAAACCGGAGGCGCTGAAACAGCGCCTGCAGGTTCTTCCCAAGTTCTCGGTTGCGACGCGCAAGCTTAGCGCGCACGAAAGGCGCCTGAGGCTGCGGGCCTTGTCGCGGTTCTTCCTTGCCCTGCCCAACGTCTGTGAACTCGCTGAGTTCATCTACTCGGAAATTTGCGAGGGCTACGTAGGCAGGGAGCCGAACTCCCCCGCTGCCAATCGCCGCATGCAGTCGGAGTACTTGAGGGGCCGTGTGGAGAGGACAACCTCTGATGGGGGCCTCGCGCATAACTTGTGCTCAGCTCTCATTGGGATTCCCGGCGCAGGAAAGACATTTGCCATCCGCCAAATTGCCAGGCTCTTTCCACCCATCATTTACCACGAGGAATTCAACCTGTGGCAAATCCCCCTCCTGTTCGTTCAGACGCCGTACAAGAACAACACCGGCGAGAACCTGGCGCGAGCCATCATTGCGGCCATAGCGCGCCTGTATCCCCCGGGAGACTACGTAAAGCTCTATTTGGAGGGAGGCTACTCCGAGCTGGCGCTGGTCGGCGTGGCCAAGCGCCTCCTAGAGTGCCACAGAGTCGGCATTCTCATTGTCGATGAGGCGCAAAAGTCCGGCGCTCCGCCCATCGAAGACTATGACGGCGGGCAGATCGGGGTCAGCAAACCCAGCAAAGGTACTGAGAAGTGGGCTGCAGGCATCCTCTTCGAGGCCTCCACCGACATGAGCGTGCCGCTGTTGCTCGTGGCGACCTCCGACATCGAGGTCGCCCTCGGGCGGCGCCTGGCCACATTGCGAAGGCAATTCGGCAATGGCCTTCCGCACTGGGACCCGCTGGATGTTCTCGTCGTCGATGGCCAACCTTCAGACTACGACCTGTACATGAACGCACTTTGGCGCTACATGTTGCTGCGACAGCCGCCTGAGTACAGCGTGGCGTTCCGCAACGTCTTCCACTACTACACCTTCGGCATCCCGGACTTCATCCTCAAGCTGTTCTACGTGGTGCAGTGGCGCGCCCTGCAGGCAGGCAAAGAGACATTCACGGTCGCAGATGTCCACAGAATGTAAGCGCTCAATAAACCACGTCCTTGCGGCGGCCGCCATGGACCATGAAGCTACGTTCCCATGTACAGCAACATGGGAACGTGATGTCAGAGTGGTTGTCGGAGTTGGGC